>JAYNPV010000086.1:0-10365 GCA_038113925.1 Gammaproteobacteria bacterium
CTCCGGTTCCGACGGTTGCAGCTACCGCATAAAGAGATTGCGAAGTGGATAAGTTAATAGTTACCGGCGGTTGTCGGCTCGATGGTGAGATTCGAATTTCCGGGGCAAAAAATGCAGCCCTGCCGATTATGGCCGCTACGCTGCTGGCGCAGGAGCCGGTTACTATCAGCAATGTTCCCCACCTGCACGATGTCACCACGACCATGGAATTGCTTGGACGCATGGGTGTTTCCCTGGTGGTCGATGAATTTCTGAATATCGAGGTGGATAACAGCACTATCAGCAGTTTCTATGCGCCCTACGAGCTGGTTAAAACCATGCGCGCCTCCATTCTGGTATTGGGGCCGCTGTTGAGCCGCTATGGCGAAGCCCATGTGTCAATGCCCGGGGGCTGTGCGATTGGCCAACGGCCGGTGAATATACACCTGGATGGCCTGAAAGCCATGGGTGCCGATATCCGCGTTGAAAATGGGTACATCATCGCCCGCGCTGATCGATTAACCGGTGCCAATATCATTCTTGAAACAATTTCGGTGACCGCAACAGAAAACCTGATGATGGCGGCGACCCTGGCCGAGGGGACCACGGTGATCGACAACGCGGCCCAGGAACCGGAGGTGGCTGACGTTGCCAAATGCCTGACCGCCATGGGTGCAAAAATCAGCGGTGCAGGAACCTCGAGAATAATTATTGAAGGGGTATCGCGACTCGGCGGTGCCCACCATCGGATACTACCCGATCGCATCGAAACCGGAACTTATCTGGTGGCCGGTGCGGTCACCGGCGGTCGGGTGAAGACCCGCGACACCGACCCCGCGCTGGTGGAGGTAATCCTGCAGAAACTCCGTGAAGCTGGAGCAGCCATCGAGGTGGGCGATGACTGGATCGAGCTGGATATGGGCGGACGGCGGCCTCAGGCGGTCAATATCCACACCGCGCCCTATCCGGCCCTCCCCACTGATATGCAGGCTCAGTTTATGGTGCTGGATTGCATTGCCCAGGGAAGCAGCGCGGTGACTGAAACCGTGTTTGAAAATCGATTTATGCATGTTCAGGAACTGCTGCGTCTGGGTGCGGATATTTCCCTGGAGGGGAACACGGCTCTGATTAAGGGCGTTGACAGTCTCCAAGGGGCGCCGGTGATGGCGACTGACCTGCGCGCGTCGGCCAGTCTGGTGCTGGCCGGACTGGTAGCCAGTGGAGAAACACACATCAGCCGGATCTACCATATCGACCGCGGGTACGAGTGTATTGAAGAAAAATTCGAGCAGCTCGGGGCGAATATCAAACGGGTACCCGACAGGAACGCCGCGTGAAACCCCTCCGAGTTGCCCTCTCCAAGGGGCGGATTCTTGATGAAACCCTGCCGCTTTTCGCACAAATCGGCATTGAGCCTACTGCTGAGGAACAGCGCAGCCGCAAACTTATTCTGAGCACCAACCGTGAGGATCTGCAGTTTATTATCATCCGCGCCACCGATGTGCCCACCTATGTGGAGTACGGGGCGGCTGACATGGGGGTAGTGGGTAAGGATGTGCTGGTTGAGTATGGTGGCGGTAGTTTTTATGAGCCGCTGGATCTGCAGATCGCCCAGTGCCGGATGATGGTGGCTGCCCTGAAGGGAGCTTCCCCGCAGACCATCTCAAGACCGCGCGTGGCGACCAAATACGTCAATATCACCCGTGATTATTTCGCTCAGCTTGGGGTGCAGGCAGAAGTGGTAAAGCTCTACGGGTCGATGGAGTTGGCTCCGCTGGTAGGGCTGGCGGACTACATTGTTGATCTGGTGGAAACGGGCAACACGCTGAAAGCCAATGGCCTGGAGGCAAACGAACTGGTGATGGAGATCAGCTCCCGATTAATCGTCAATAAAGCCTCCATGAAAATGCGCCACCAGCAGGTAACCGATCTGCTCGATCAGTTGGGTGAGGTGGTGGGTGGCCAGTGATGGAATCGATACCCAGACTCGATTCGACTGCCGCTGAGTTCGAATCTCAGTTACAGACCCTGCTGGCCCAACGCGGTGCCGGAGACGCCGAAGCCCTGGCGGTAGCCGCGAAAGTGATCGCCGCAGTGGAGCGGGACGGCGACCAGGCACTACTCGCTTAGACCGCCGAGTTTGATCAGTTTTCGGTGGCGGAGGTTGCGGCACTGCGTGTTTCCGATGAACGGATTAAGCAGGCGCGTGCCGGGCTGGAGCCGGTTCTGGCGGATGCCCTGAACCAGTCTGTTCGTCGATTAACTGATTATCACCAGCATCAGCTGGCCAGCTCCTGGCAGTTTACTGATGACCTGGGTAACCAGCTAGGGCAGCAGGTTACCGCCCTGCAGCGGGTCGGAGTTTACGTGCCGGGTGGTAAGGCCGCTTATCCCTCCACAGTACTGATGAATGTGATTCCAGCCCGGGTCGCCGGCGTCGAGCAGATTATTATGGTAAGCCCGACGCCAGCGGGTGAACTCAATGACGTAGTGTTGGCCACCGCCGCCATTGCTGGCGGTGAGGAAATTTACTGCCTGGGCGGCGCGCAGGCTGTGGCCGCGCTGGCGCTGGGCACGCCGACTATCCCGGCGGTCGATAAAATTGTCGGCCCTGGCAATCGCTATGTGGCGGCGGCAAAGCAGTTGCTTTACGGCAGGGTCGGCATCGACATGGTGGCCGGGCCGTCGGAAATAATGGTGATTGCCGATAACAGCGCCAATCCGGATTGGGTGGCGATGGATTTGTTTTCCCAGGCCGAACACGATGAGATGGCCCAGGCGCTGCTGGTGACCCCCGACGGCGAATTTCTCGATGCGGTCAGCGAGGCCATAACCCGGTTGCTACCCACCATGCCCAGGCAGCAGATCATCACCACGGCCCTGCGCAAACACGGTGCCCTGATTCAGGTCGCCAGCCTTGATGAGGCGCTGAATCTGGCCAATCGGATCGCGCCGGAGCATCTGGAGCTGGCGGTGCGGGACGCCGCAGAATGGGTACCGCAGATTCGAAACGCCGGTGCTATTTTTGTTGGTGCGTATAGCTGTGAGGCGGTCGGTGATTACTGTGCCGGCCCCAACCACGTGTTACCGACTTCGGGGACCGGTCGGTTTAGTTCGCCGTTAGGGGTTTATGACTTTCAAAAACGCTCCAGCGTTATTCACTGCAGTGAAGCGGGGGCGGCCAAACTGGGCGAAATCGCCGGAATAATCGCCGATGCTGAAGGGCTGTCAGGTCATGCCGCCGCCGCCCGCTATCGGCTGCCGTGACTCAGCCGAAATAACCGACGAGAACCCTGCAGTGACTGCGGGATTACTATAGAATCTCAGCTCTGCGAATCGGATTGGTCAGCTTGCCTGCCAAGCCGCTTTCAAGATAACCCTCTACTCCTGCCATTTAAATCGATGAACGCCAGCGACCGAAGCGCAACGATTGACCGGAAAACTCGGGAAACCGACATTCAGGTGAGCGTTAATCTGGATGGGTCCGGCGCGGCCCGGATTGATACCGGGTTACCTTTTCTGGATCACATGATCGACCAGATTGCCCGCCACGGGTTGATTGATCTGCAGGTCAGGGCGGTGGGCGATCTCGACATTGATGGTCATCACACCGTTGAGGACGTGGGTATTTCTCTCGGGCAGGCGGTAGCCGCAGCGGTGGGTGACAAGCGCGGTATCACTCGCTATGGCCACGCCTACGTCCCGCTGGATGAGGCTTTGTCGCGCTGTGTGATTGATCTGTCAGGGCGGCCAGGGTTAATTTTTGATGCTCGATTTCCGACTCAACGGGTCGGGGAATTCGATCTTGAGCTGGTCGGCGAGTTTTTTCAGGGCCTGGTTAATCATGCGCTGATGACGGTGCATCTGGATAATCTGCGGGGCGCAAACAGCCATCACATTTGTGAGACGCTTTTTAAGGCCTTTGGCCGGGCGCTGCGTATGGCGGTGGGAGTGGATGAGCGCGTTGCCGGTGAGATCCCTTCCACCAAAGGTGCGCTCTAAGTGGCCTTCCCGGTCGGTAATCGTTAACCCCAGTGACGGATCACCCGGATCGAGTTCGTGTTTCCTGCATTCTGTATCAATCGATGTTCCCGACACCCGCTACCATGGGCTTGTCTCGCGACCGCAGGGGCGAAATAAGCTAATCCGATGACAGTCGCGATTATCGATTACGGCATGGGAAACCTGCGTTCAGTGGCCAAAGCGTTTGAGCAGGTCGGGGCCAAAGCGGTGGTGGTCACTGATGATCTTCAGCAATTGCGGGCGGCAGACCGGCTGGTGTTTCCCGGGCAGGGCGCCATCGGCAGCTGTTTTAGCCATATCAGGGAACACCGCCTCGTTGATGAGTTGCCATCCCTGCTAAAGAGTAAGCCGGTGCTGGGTATCTGTCTGGGATTGCAGGCCCTGTTTGATCACAGTGATGAAGATGGGGGAGTAGTGGGTCTGGGTTTAATCCCCGGCCGGGTCGAGAGATTTCCCGCCAACATGGTCGATGGAGGAGAGCGGGCAAAGGTGCCGCAAATGGGCTGGAATCAGGTAATCCAGAGGGACGCCCACCCGCTTTGGCAAAGCATAACGGATCGCGCCTGGTTCTATTTTGTTCACAGTTACTTTGCCACGACCTCGGCAAGGGCGCATTGTAGTGGCGCCTGTCAATATGGCGATATAGAGTTTGCCGCTGCGGCAGCGGCCGAGAATATTTTTGCAGTGCAATTTCACCCTGAAAAAAGTCATCGTGACGGATTGCAATTACTGCAAAACTTTCTTCATTGGGATGGAGCTGGCAGTTAGGGAGGAATGAGATGTTATTAATACCGGCAATCGACCTGCAAGATGGCAAATGTGTGCGCCTGCGCCAGGGAGAGATGGACGATGCCACTGTGTTTTCTGATAACCCGGTGGAGGTGGCTCAGCGCTGGTATGATGCCGGCGCCCGCCGTCTGCACATGGTTGATCTGGATGGGGCTGCCAGCGGTAAACCGGAGAATGCCGATGCGATCCACGACGTGGTGGAAGCGCTTCCGGATATGGATATTCAGGTCGGCGGCGGAATCCGGGACGAAGAGGGCATAGAGGCCTACCTGGATGCCGGTGTCCGTTATGTCATTTTAGGCACCAAGGCGGTCAATGCGCCGCATTTTGTCGGTGACGTCTGTGTCGAGTTTCCGGGGCATATTATCGTTGGCCTGGACGCGCGTAATGGTAAGGTGGCAACGGACGGCTGGTCCAAGCTCTCTCATCACGACGTTATCGATATGGCCAGGCACTTTCAGGATGACGGCGTGGAGGCAATTATTTTTACCGATATTGGCCGTGACGGCATGATGCAGGGGGTAAATCTGGACTCCACTGTGGAATTGGCCGCTGCCATCAATATCCCGGTAATCGCCTCGGGCGGGGTCACCAATATGGATGATATTGATGCCCTGTGCGCCCTGGATGAGGAGGGGGTGCAGGGGGTGATTATTGGCCGCGCCATCTACGAAGGAACCCTCGACCTGAAAGCCGCATTTGAACGGGTAGCGAATCGTTGACGATAAACCGCTTTTTCCGGGTGATCCCCGGGGGCAGGCCACCCGCTGATCAGGTCTGTCTAGATGCCTCTCAGTAAGCGAGTGATCCCCTGTCTGGATGTCGATGCAGGACGCGTAGTCAAGGGCGTCCGCTTTGTTGACATTACCGATGCCGGAGACCCGGTTGAAGTGGCGCGGCGCTATTCTGATGCCGGTGCCGATGAGGTGGTTTTTCTCGATATTACGGCGAGTTCTGATGATCGCGAAACCATTGTTCATGTGGTAGAACAGGTCGCAGATCAGGTTTTTATTCCGCTTACCGTGGGCGGTGGAATCCGTGAATTGGCCGACATCAGGCGAATGCTTAATGCCGGCGCCGATAAAGTAGCGATCAATACCGCGGCAGTGGCCAACCCCGAGTTTGTTCGCCAGGCCACACAACATTTTGGCTCTCAATGCATTGTTGTCGCGGTGGATGCCAAGCAGACCGGCAGCAGTCGCTGGGAGCTGTTCACCCATGGTGGTCGCCGAGAAACCGGAATTGAAACGGTGGAGTGGTGTAAAAAAATGGCCGCTTATGGCGCTGGAGAAATTTTGTTAACCAGTATGGACCGTGATGGCACCCGTGAAGGATTTGATCTGGCGCTCACCCGAGCGGTTGCCGATGCGGTGCCGGTTCCGGTGATTGCATCCGGCGGGGTGGGGAACTTGCAGCACCTGGTGGAAGGCGTGCGCGAGGGCGGTGCAGATGCTGTCTTGGCGGCAAGCATTTTCCATTTCGCCGAGTATTCGATTGCTGACGCCAAACAGGTGATGGCGACAGCGGGACTGAACGTGCGGCAGACGGCATGAGTGAAGCGGCAGAATGGCTATCCGAGATCAGCTGGACCCCCGAGGGGTTGTTGCCGGTGATCGCACAGGATTATCGTACCGGTCGGGTGCTGATGATGGCCTGGATGAACGCCGAAGCCCTGCAGTTAACGGTGGACAGCGGTTATGCGGTTTACTGGTCGCGATCACGGCAATCGCTCTGGAAAAAAGGCGAGCAGTCCGGTAATCAGCAACGTATCCTTGATATCTGTCTGGATTGTGATGGCGATACTCTGCTGATAAAAGTTGAACAGCAGGGCGGGATCGCCTGTCATACCGGTCGACAGAGCTGCCTTTTCAGAACGCTCAATGACCAGGGCCAGTGGCAGGTGACCGATCCGGTGTTGAAATCTCCCGAAGAGCTCTATGGAAAGGTGGATGAATAAGCACGGGAAGCGGGTTGATGGCCACTGAACCAGGAGCAACTGATTTTCAACAGGTGCTTGCAGAGCTGGCCGGAGTGCTGGAAGCGCGTAAACAGGCAGACCCTGATGGCTCTTACGTGGCCTCGCTTTATGCAGCAGGAATCGACAAAATACTGAAAAAAATCGGTGAAGAGGCCACCGAAGTCGTGATTGCCGGTAAGCAGGGAGAACCCGATGCAATTGTTGCCGAGGTGGCAGACCTCTGTTTTCATGTCATGGTGTTGCTGGCGCATCAGGAATTGGGGCCTGAGCAGGTACTGGCCGAGTTACAGCGTCGATTTGGCCTCTCCGGACTGGAAGAAAAGGCCAGCCGTAACTAGTTTTTCACTTTGGTCATCAGTGGCCATCAATACTGTAAAGGTGTGAGTCATGGGCGTAGGTGGAATAAGTGTTAGTTCTTTGCTGATCATTCTGTTGATCGTTCTGGTGCTGTTTGGCGGCAAACGATTGCGTAGTCTGGGCGATGACCTGGGCGGCGCGATCAGGGGTTTTCGTCACGCGGTAAAAGAGGGTGATGAGGGTAAAGAGGACGAGGGTGGCGTCCCCCCATCGATATCGGCGGATGACACCAACAACAAATAGTACAGCGTTAATTTCCATTGTTTGATATCGGATTTTGGGAGCTGACGGTCATCGGCATGGTGGCACTGCTGGTGATTGGCCCGGAGCGGTTACCCGGGGTGGCGCGGACCACGGGTCTCTGGGTGGGACGGTTACGTCGCGTGGCCGGCAGTTTTCGCGAGGATCTCGAGCGCGAATTGCGTAGCGAAGAGTTAAAACGAAGCCTGGAACAGGAACGGGATACCCTGCTAACCCCGGTGAAAGAAGTCGCGGATGACTTGCGCGCGACGGTGAAAGGCGTAGTCGAAAATGACCCGCCAGAGGTGACTCAAGCCTCGCCGAAATCGGCGACTGAATCACTCAAAGAATCCCGCGCCGATGAGTGAGGAGCCGGCGGAGGGGGAACTTTCCCTGACCGGTCATTTGCTGGAACTGCGTCAGCGGGTGATGCGCTCACTGGTGGTCGTGCTGGTAGTGGTGCTGGCGATGATGCCGTTTGCCCGGCCACTCTATTCCTTTCTGGCAACGCCACTGATGGCCGTGTTGCCGGCCGATACCGGTTTGATCGCCACTGGCGTGGCGGCGCCTTTCCTGGCGCCGTTTAAGCTGGTCGCCGTATTGGGTATTTTTGTCACTGCGCCTTATCTGCTTTATCAGCTCTGGAGTTTTATCGCACCGGGTCTCTATCGCCATGAACAGCGCCTGGCGATGCCGCTGCTGGTTTCCAGTGTGCTGCTGTTTTACTGCGGCGCGGCCTTTGCGTACTACGTGGTTTTTCCCCTGGTGTTCGTGTTTTTTACTCAGGCGGCCCCGGAAGGGGTAGCGGTAATGACCGATATTTCCGCCTATCTGGATTTTGTACTGAAACTTTTCTTCGCCTTTGGAATTGCTTTTGAAGTTCCGATCGCCACGCTGCTGTTGATCATGTCCGGCATCTGCAGCCGTGAGCAACTGGCGGGCTATCGATCTCATGTGATAGTGATCGCCTTTGTGGTGGGGATGCTGCTGACGCCGCCGGATGTGATTTCCCAGGTGCTACTGGCGCTGCCGATCTGGTTGTTGTTTGAGTTGGGCCTGCTGTTATCCCGTATTCTGGGCAAAGGCCGACAATCACCGGCCCCGGAATAAATTTTCGGTGGGTCGTTCGATAACCCTGACGGAAACCTCGAACTGTTTGCCACGGCGTAGATAGGTCACCCGGGCGGTGCGGTCGGGTTGCAGCGCTGAAATGGTATTGAGCGCCTGATTGGTGTTGGCAACGGCTTTGCCGTCGATGGCTGTGACGATATCCCCCGGACGCAGACCCATCTGGTAAGCCGGTGTGTTGCGGTAAACACCGGCGACAATCACTCCCTGAAGGCTTTTTAACCCGAAAGAGGTGGCCAGATCCCGGTTGATATCTTGCAGGCTTAGGCCGAGCCAGCCGCGAACCACTCTGCCATTGCTGACCAGTTGGTCAAGGATGCGCCGGGCCAGTGTAGCCGGCACCGCAAAGCCAATTCCCTGGGAGCCTCCTGACTGACTGTAGATGGCCGTGTTAATACCGACCAGTTCACCGGCGGCGTTGATCAGGGCGCCGCCGGAGTTACCCGGATTAATGGCGGCATCGGTTTGGATAAAGTCCTCAAAAGTGTTAATTCCCAGGTGCTGGCGACCGGTGGCGCTAACGATGCCCATGGTCACTGTTTGACCAACTCCAAAGGGGTTGCCAATAGCCAGCACCAGGTCGCCTACCTGCAGGGCGTCAGAACTGCCGAATGCCAGACTGGTGAGGTCCGGTAGCTCGATTTTGAGCAGGGCCAGGTCCGTACCCGGATCGCTGCCGATTAGTTCGGCCTGGGCACTGCGCCCGTCATTCAGGGCCACCTTGATTTCGTCGGCGCCGGCGATGACATGATTATTGGTCAGGATATGCCCCTGATCAGTTACTAGTACGCCGGAGCCGAGGCTTGACTGAGTGCGCTGCCTGGGGGGCTGGCGTGAGCCGAAAAACTGCTGGAAAAGCGGGTTATCGAGCAGCGGATGAAGTTGCCGATTAATCGTTTTGCTGCTGTAGATATTGACCACACCTGGCGCGGCCTGCGCAACGGCACTACTAAAAGACGGCTGCGAGACCTGGCGATTTATTGATATTTGCTCGACTGCGGGGGGGTTATCGGGTTGCAGCGCCACAAGCACCAGGGCGGCTATCAGCCCAGCGGCCAGTACCTGAAAAACAAAGCGCAGGGCGGATGATAGTTTCATGCAAAAAGGTCTTTAGATGGACGGCTCAAGTTGGTTCTGGGGATTATGCCCGAAGGACAGCTGCTTTGCTGTTAGCGGCGACCTACAGCTAGCTAAGTCATCGGATTTTTGAGAGAATGCGCGGCGCAAAAAGCGGTTATCCCCCGGCTGGCAAAAATACGCGCCCAACTGATTTGTGGCCGAGTGGTTGGCATGTGGGAGTTGTTCTCTAAAAGGTTTGAGGATTTCTGAATGAGTGGCGACGAGGTAGATCTCGGCAGACGCAGAATGGTTACCGGTGCAACAGTGGCCACCGGCGGTATTGGCGCCGCCTGTGTGGCGGCACCTTTTGTCTCCTACTGGCAGCCAAGCGTGGCGGCCCAGGCGGCCGGGGCTCCCGTAGAAGTGGATATCAGTGGCTTACGACCTGGTGAAATGACCACTGTCGAATGGCAACGGAAACCGGTTTGGGTGGTGCGCCGTACCGAAGAAGAGATTGCCAGCCTGGAGAGCCATGACAGTGGTCTGCGCGACCCGCAAAGCGAAGAGTCCGAGCAGCCCGAATATGTGCTGAACGCGACCCGATCACTGAAACCTGAATATCTGGTAATGATCGGCATCTGCACCCATCTGGGCTGTTCGCCGACGTTTTCTCCCGACAGGGATCTGGATGAAGGTTGGACCGGCGGGTTTTTCTGCCCGTGTCACGGTGGCAAATACGACCTGGCCGGTCGGGTGCTTGATGGAGTTCCACCGCCGTTAAATATGCCGGTTCCTCCTCATCGGTATTTGAG
>JAYNPV010000087.1:0-2254 GCA_038113925.1 Gammaproteobacteria bacterium
CGACCATGGGGCGGCGGAGAGGGTGGCTGTCGCGACTGAAGTCGCTCCTACAATTATGATCAGCTTTGCTTTTGTGTTGCCCCACTAATCAGCCGTAAAACCGCTCAGCGTTGTGGCGCATGATGTTGGCCTTGGCCTGATCGTCGATGCTTTCCAGGGCAAACAACTCATCGATTTCCGCGTTAATGGTCTCCTCGTTGACCTCGTGGGGAAAATCTGAGGAAAAGAATAGCGGCTCGCTACCAATGATAGAAGTGGCGTACCCGATATCCGGTTCGTCGCCTTCGATCCCGAGGTAGATACGGCCCTCGCGCAGCTGCCTGAGAATATAGTCGCGCATTGATTCGCCGTCGTTGAGTTGCAGGTATTCACCTTCCGGATCGTAGGGTTTGAAGGCCCCGTAAGAGCCGGCACAGCGCTCCAGAATCATGAATATCCACGCCAGACCGCCTTCCAGAAAGCCGATCTTGATATTAGGGTATTTATCGAATACGCCATTAAACAACATCGAGGTCATCGCCAGTATCATGCCGTGGGTGTGGCCCACGGCATGGTAGGCGGCAAAGGTGTTGAAATCGTTCATGCCAAAGTTATCGTGGGCACCGCCGTGGACCGCCAGGGCACAGCCCAGTTTTTCCGCGGCCGCATAAAGCGGATGAAACTCCTTGGAACCCAGCGTGCCCTTGACCAGGTTTGACGGCAGCATGATGGATTTAAAACCGTACTCCTGCACGCAGCGGTGCATCTCTTCCACTGCAAATCCGACATCGACCATGGGGATGAGTCCCACCCCCTGCATCTGTTCGTGGGGGCCGGTGTAGGTTTCGTGGAGCCAGTCGTTATAGGCCCGGGTAGCGGCGCGGGCAATCGGCTCTTCCACGTATTTACCCACCGCCAGAAACCAGGTGGGATAGAGGATGGCGTTTTCAAAACCACCCTGAACCATAAAATCCGCCCAGCCCTGGGGACCGACGGGGCGAAAAGCGCCTTCCGGTATATCCACTACAATAGCGGAGTGATGATGGTCCAGCGGCGGTACCAGTTGCGTCAGGGCGACACGATCACTAAAGGGCTTAGGCAACATTTTCATGATGCCGTCGATGTCTTCGATAACGTGGCCGTCGCCATCCCAGTAGGCCAGGTTGTTTGCCAGATGGGTCATGGAGTCCTCCTCCTCAAGAGTTGTCTGAGGCTCATTATGGGATCAAATAGCGCTTAGTCAACTACCCTGATATTGTCGACGGGTGGTCGGCGCAGGCCAGTTATGGTTGGGCGGCTGGCAGGTTAATCAAGCTCCCAGGTGAGCGACAGGTCGTACTTAAAGTCATTCTTTTTACTCTCGCCGGCCGCAGACGATTCGTACTCATTCTCGATTCCGAATTTAAGGGCCAGTCCGCTGAATTGATCCAGCTTTATGACCCAGGCCAGATGGGTCAGGTTGCGAAACTCCCCCATTTCATCCAGTTCCGGGTAGAGGGTATTGGCAAACTCCAGCGACTGGCCGGGGTTGATTTTCCATCTAGAATCAACGCCAACAATTCCTTCGGGTTCCAATTGATCATCGTCACCGCCCCAGGTCTGGTTAAAGCCCGCACCCAGCCTGCCATTGAGGGTGAAATCCGCTCGATCATAAAACCCGTAACCGACCCCGCCGGACAGATTCAGTCGGCTATCCCAGTCTTCAAAATCATCCCAGTCGTAACGACCCTGGGCAAATCGAAACCAGGGGCTCTGCGGCAGGAGCCAGTCATGGGTTAATTCAACATAAAAATCGTTTTCGTCGGTTTCACCGTCGCTACTGGATTTCTGGTAGGCGGTTTTCAGCAGCAGACGGCGCAGATCAGACTCGTTCCTGGCCTGATAACCAAGGCGAAAATCCCGATCCCGGCTATTGCCATTGGAACCGTTCAGACCAGCTTCTATTCGCCGTTTCAGGGCCTGCGTTGGGGGCAGGACAGCCGGTTCGACGGTCTCTGCCTTTACCAACCGCTCGCCGGGGGCAATATTGTTGCGGTCGATCACCAGCCGGCCAAGTTGCGGATGGTCAAGAGTGACCGTTGTGACGCTCTGTTCCACAATCTGCCCGGTTAGCCGGTCGCCATTGCTTAGGACTATCTGTGCGGCAGAAACAGGGGTCCAGGGCAGGGTGAGTAACAACAGTAAAAGCGGTTGCGGGCGCAATTGAGTCATCCTTATTGAGGGGGCGCGGGTAGAGCAGATTATAAGGTTGGGGTGATGGTGCCCTCCAGTGATT
>JAYNPV010000087.1:2264-10250 GCA_038113925.1 Gammaproteobacteria bacterium
ATCCTTCAGGGGACTGTTTGGGGTAGAGCTGTCTGAAAAAGAGCGCGAGCAGATATTCAGCAAGATGTGGGTCAACGTCATGTTGCGCGAGGAAGAGCTGCCCAATCCTGGCGACTACTTTGTGCGCGATATTGAGGTGCTTGATGCATCGATAATCATCATGCGCGGGGATGATGGCCAGCTACGAGCCGTTCACAACTTCTGTACCCATAGAGGCAACCGCCTGGTGCGCGACCGTAGCGGTTCCTGTAGTGGTTTCCCGTGTGATTTTCATGGCTGGGTGTATAACAATCAGGGCGAGTTGGCCTTTGTCACCGATGAAGAGCGCTTCCACCACCTGGATAAGGCAGAGTTGGGGTTGCCCCCCGTGCACATCGATCTTTGGCGCGGCTTTATTTTTGTCAATCTGGAAGAGACGCCCAGTCAAACCCTGGAAGCGTCCATGGCCGACTTCAACCAGGATCTTAAACCCTATCCGTTTGAGAAAATGGTGCTGGCCGGGCGTTACCGCTACGAAACCCGGGCCAACTGGAAAACCACCATGAATGCATTTCAGGAGTCCTATCATGGGGCTTTTGTGCATAAGCGGTCGATGCGCCACGTGCTCACCGACCCCGATGATCCCTATCTCGCTGCCCGGCGAATCAAATTACAGGCCAATGGCAATCAGAGCATCAGCGTACATCTGCCTCCCCATGAGCTAACCCCGGTGGAGCTGATCGCCTTCGGTATGGGTTCCACCTTTACCCAGGGGGGGGATGGCAACGACACCGCTTTTCCGGGTACCGCCCAGGCGGAAGTGGAAAACTGGGCGTTTGATCTTAATTTTTTGTTCCCGTTTTCGCGGATCAATGTCGGTGCAGGTTGGTATTACGTCGATGCCTTCTGGCCCATCGCCCACGATCGGACCGTGTACGAACTGGCCTATTATTTCCCCATGCCGGAAACTGCGGAGGCGATGATCAGCCAGGAGTACAGCAAAATTGTTCTGCGGGATCTTTCCCGCGAAGACCTCTACACCAATGAGGTGACCCATAACGCGTTACGCTCGGGAGCCATTCGCTCGATTCAGCTATCCGATCAGGAGATAGCCGTACGTCACCAGTATGAAAAAGTAACCGAACTGTGCGGTTAAACGGGGGGCTGAGAATGAGTAACCAGCTACCGGAACCTTTTACCCAACTCACCCCTTATCGGCAGTGGGGATTACCCACCGAAGAAGCGCGCATGCGCCGGCGTATCACTGCGTCAATGGCTGACCTTACCGATTACTACCAAGCGATGTTGCCGCATATCGATGCCATCGCTGAACATCTTAATCAGTGGTCACTGGCTGAACTGCCCAACGAGCAGAAGCCGCTGCTCTACATGGCGATGATGTTTATGGAAGCCGCCGTCAGCGTAGAAATTTTCTATGAGGCTGATGTGCCTGAAGCGCTGGGCGCTGAACATATCGATCTCTATGCCGGTCGTGCCGAACAACTAGTGAATTCCTGACAGGAGCCGGCCAGGCAAGGCGCAAAAAGGGAAGTTGAGTGATTCCCAACGCACCCCGCAAGCAGAGCTGACGCTCTTTGTAGGAGCGACTTCAGTCGCGACAGCCACCCTCTCCGCCGCCCCATGGTCGCGACTGAAGTCGCTCCTACAGAAATCACCGCTGTTCAGCGAATAACTAACGGCTGGTCGGTTTGCGGTCGCGTAAGCGGTTATTGACCGCTCTGTTTTGTTCGACGTTTTCGCGTCGATGCTGCTCTATCGCAATGGCGGCGTTTATCTCCTCAACCACGCCGTCGACATCGGCGGTGTGGGTCTCCTCCGTGGCCCGCCCGGTGAGTTGGGTATCGGGGCGTAATTTGCCTGCTTGGTAAAGTGTCCAGATTTCCAGGGCGTAGAGCCGTCCCTTGAGTTCCCGGGCATAACGGGCGTAGTAGCGGGTGATGTTGTTCACGTCCCGTTCCAGCATCGAACGGGCGTGGTTGTTGGCGGCCGCATCCACCGCCTGCGGCAGGTCAATAATGACCGGGCCCTGCTCGTTCACCAGAACATTGAATTCCGATAAATCGCCATGTACCAGTCCTTCACAGAGCATGCGAATGATGGAGTTCATCACCATGGCGTGTTGCTGCAGGGCGCTCTCACTGCTGGGCGCGGTATCCGCCAGGCGCGGCGCGACTTCGCCCTGCGCATTGGTAATGAGCTCCATCAGTAATACGCCATCGAGGCAAAAATAGGGTCTGGGCACGCGCACGCCAGCAGCGTCGAGTGTTTTCAATGCCTCGATTTCGGTGTTGTGCCACTCAATTTCGCTCTCTTTGCGGCCGAATCGGGTGGCTTTTTTCATCGCCCGGGCGCGACGGCTGTTGCGCACCTTGCGACCCTCCGTGTACTGCACCGCCTGGCGAAAACTGCGGCGCTCTTCGTCTTTGTATATTTTCGCGCAGCGCAATTCGGCGCCGCAGCGAACGATATAGACATCCGCTTCTTTACCGCTCATCAGCTGGCCGACAACTTCATCGACAAGGCCATCCTCGATCAGGTCTTTGAGTTGCAGCGGTGCTTTCACTGGAAGTTATTTTCCTGCATAAAAACCTGTGAGACTAGGTAGTGCCCGCAGTGTAGTGCAGATAGATAATGGCCGCTATTGGTTAGCAGCAATCAGGTTTCACCCCGACCGGAAGCGGCCATTGTTTAGATTGCTTGATGAGCTACTCACGGTTGTTGGCGTGGATCATTTCTGGATAGGCTGCGAACTGGCCGGCGAACAGCGCTAGCGCCCCTGGAAATAATCATTCTACCGCTGGAAATCGGCCCGCAGGAACGGCTTTAGTCTTAAAATAACCTGCCGCAGCAAGGGTCGGGCAATGGCGGTTCTCTGCCCCCCAGCGGTCGTGATTTTAATCAGATAAACGGGGAACCCCTTGAAAGATATAGAACATCTCTTTGAAAACAATCGCGCCTGGGCAGAGGCAATCAAGCAGCAGGAGCCGGATTTTTTTCTGCGCCTGGCGAAACAGCAGACTCCGGAATACCTCTGGATAGGTTGTTCAGACAGCCGGGTGCCGGCCAACCAGATTATCAACCTGCCGCCGGGAGAGGTGTTTGTGCATCGTAACATCGCCAACGTGGTGGTCCATACTGACCTGAACTGCCTGTCGGTGATCCAATATGCGGTGGAAGTGCTGAAGGTTAAACACATTATTGTCTGCGGTCATTATGGGTGCGGCGGCATCAAGGCGGCGATGGGCGACGACGAGCACGGGCTGATCGATAACTGGCTGCGCCACATCAAGGATGTCATGCGCACTTATGAGCAGGAGTTGTCCCGGCTGGAGGATGAGGCCCGTTTTGATCGGTTATGTGAACTCAATGTCATTGAGCAGGTGGTCAATGTCTGCCACTCGTCGATTGTGCAGAATAGCTGGAAATCCGGGGCGGAACTGGCGGTCCATGGTTGGATATACGGCATCGGTGAGGGCATTCTTAAGGATCTGGATGCCACCTATCGTTCTGAGAATGACCTGCGCCGCTAGGAATCTGTCGGCTTTGGGTCAGAGGCCGCTAGCGATTCAGTAAATTTTCTGCCTGACTTAACTGGATTTCCAGCGATTGGGCGGCACCGGCCGGTTTATATTTCTCTTGAAAACGACGGGCCCCTGCGGTGAATTCAGGTTCGTTCAATACCCGTTTTACCCTCTCCCCCAGATTACCAAGATCATCCGGTAAACAGGATAATCCGGCGGCCAGTGAAACGACTCTGTTTGAGTGTAATTTGCGCTCTAGATTATTGGGTATCGCTACAATAGGTGTACCTCCAAGCAGAGCATGGCACATAGTGTTGTGGGTGCCCAGACAGGCCACCAGGTCGCTCGTGCCGACAGCCTCGACCATGTTGATTCGCTCGTCGGCGATGGTCAGATCGTTCGGAAGCTGGGAAAAGCTATCGCGGGAAAGTCCACGAATATAGGCCAGCACTGAACCGCCGCCGGCGATCAGGCCGGTGAGTTGTTTGATCAAGTCCGGACCGGGGGATAAATAGGCAAAAATTTTGGGCTTATTGTCATCAGGCCAGCGCGGTGGAGCCCCGTCCATTCCGGGATAACTACCCAGGTATACCGGATCACTCCTGAATCGGGCGAAGGGGTCCAGCTCGACAAAAGTATCCAGCCAGTAGATGTCAGCGTCATACAAACGACTGACCCGTTCTAACGCCGGTTCGCCAAAATAGTCCGTCACCCCGCGAGCAGACTGCAGGATAGCCGCATCCCACTGAGTTAATTGCTCAGTCAGGGGTTCCGTCGACTCTACCAGTGGCTGCCAGGGCGATTCCCCAGCCGGGATCAGAAAGCCATTTCCAAGACATATTTTGGGGATTTGCAGTCCACGGGCGGCGAGTAGTGCAGTCGGGCTATGATCGAACAGCATCAGGTCCGGTGCGCAGCTCTCGTAGAGTTCGCGCCAGGCGCGGCTGCGACTAATCAGGCCGTCACTGTCGGCAAAGCCGGTGTTGAGTAAAATTTGCTGGTAGGTGACCGGATTAGGGTAGCGGGCGGGTATGCCGTGTTGAAAAGGTGCCTGGAAAAAGCGCAGATCGCCCTCGGCATCGCTGAATATTCGGTGCAGCTGACTGGTATCCCGGGCGGCAATAGAGACTGTGTGGCCGGATTGTAGCCACTGCCGGACGAGCGGTTGCCACCTCAGAATGTGGCCCAGTCCAAGGCCGAGTTCCCAGTTGATGAGAATGTTGGCGATGAAAGTGTCCCCGGGTGGCTGCTAACTGTTGGGTTCCGGGGTGAGCTACCAGGCTTCCATCACCGCCGCTTCCGGAAATTCCAGCCCCACCCGGTCCCACACTTCGGTGACCCGACGGACCACCGGTTCCGCCATTTCAAACCACTCAGGATGGCGATCACGTTTATCAAAAACCTTGAAATCTTCCGGTTCGATCCCACTGGCAAAGCGATGCTGAAAGCCCTGAGAGGTGGCCATCATCTGTTCGCGGTTGTAGGGGACTATCTGTATGTTCCGGTTGGCGCTCAGTCCGGAGGTGGCCACGTAGTAGTGGTACTGCTCCCAGTAACGCAGGTAGGCATCGAAGTAATCCATTTTTGCGATGGATTCGATACTGCGTCCGGTATATTCCAGGTCACGGCGTACCCACTCTTCTATGTTGCCGCGCACCTTGAATTTGCCGTCTTCAGGCATGCCGCCGGATTTCTCATAAGTTGAAATGCAGGAGGTGACCGGGTGACGCACGGTGAGGATATGTTCGACCGACTCACCCAGTACCCGATGGAAAAAGCCGCCGGCGTAAGAGCCTTTAAGCAGTTTTTTCGGCACGATGATTTTGCCGGTATGCTGTTTGGCCTTGCCGAAAAACATCTCCACCATGGTCAGGTATTCGGCCATGGTCTGCAGGCTGCTGATCCAGCTGTTTACGCCGGGTTGAAAACGAAATGGCGACGCCTCGGGAAAACCGTCGTGGGCGATGACATTGGGCACTTTTTCGGGGTCGTAGCCGAGTGAGCGGAAAACCTCTTTGGTGAGATAGGAGCCGCCGTGGCGAGGCACACCGATAATGTTGATGAAGTGGAACCGAAACTGGATATCACGAATTTTGTCAGAATCACCAGTCATCAGCGCGATCAATAGTTCGTAAGCGCGTTTAACCTTCTCCTGACCGGCGGGAGACTCGATTACCAGCTTGGCATTTTCGGCCGCTTGTTTGATCACGTCCCGTTGTTCGGTACTGAGCTCCTCACTGAGCTGGTCATGCCATTTGGCACCCTCGTAATTGCCACCGGCGAGGGCCTGGCGCAGGAAATCAACGAACACCGGGGAAACCGGCAGTTGGCGATCAGTAAGACGAATATCTACACCCATATGGCTCTCTAATCAGTGTTTGGTAAAAAGTACTTGGGTCAACATTGACTGCAATAATTCCCGGCTTTGCAGTCGTTTTTTTATTCCGGGTTGCTGCATTGGCCGGGCATCGCAAGGGTTGAATAAAAACAATCAGATTGTAAAACGAAGACGATCAGCCGCAACTGGCTGTGGCCAACAGGCGCGCTGCTGGAAACACTGTCCAGCCGGTAAAAACCACCGGGTGAATGCCCGGTCAGGCCAGTCCCCGTGGTCACGCCTTTAACCTGCATCTGTCCCGGTCAGGGTCGATTGACCCTGGTCGTCAACCCGGCCAGATTTCGCCGCCCGGTCAACCAGACGGCGAAAATTATTCAAGGATGCGATATGGATGTAAATCTGGCCCATCTGTCCCTGACGCATCAGCTCCTGTAACACGTCGTAGGGCAGTTCATTCAACCGGGCTTCACTCACCCTGAACATACTGGTGAGATGAAACTGTCCCCCGTCGTTGAGCATGGCCTGGGCCTCAAAGGACTCCAGCAGGTCCAGGTCTTCCAGCGCGCGGGTGAGCCGCTGGGTCTGCTGCCGGGCCGCTTCCATATCGGTAATGAATTTATCGATGGCCTGCCAGACGGAGGTCGGTTGATTACGTTCGTCGAACAGGGGCGTATTGCTCTTTTCTAGCGCGGTCTCATCGACGCAGATGACCGATTTGGTTTCGCCTTCCGGTAACTGACCCTGAGCGACGCAAAACGGATAGCGCCTGACGTAGGCGGGCACATAGCTCTCTTCCACCCATCGACCCTGGTCATCAACATAGAGGTTCTGACCAGCGGCGAGACCGGTAATGGCCATGGGCACGAAATCGGTGGATGCTGGCTCGCGCAGAAAAATTAGCGGATAGTCGCGGCCGGCTAAAGCGAACTCGGTACCGGTGACATAAATCGCATTAAGTCCGGCACCGAATGGCAGGTCGGGCCTTACCGCCAACCCCTGGTGTATCTGCTTGTCAAAAATAACCACCGATTGGTAGCCAGGTGGTGGGGTCAGCTTCACGGGTAGATCTCGGTGATTAATATCAAAAAGCGTGGGTCACGCCAGGCAGCTCTACCCGGATCAACCCCGCTTTGCTGGGCATCAGTTTGGAGCAGGTAAAGCGGCTGCCTGATTATTCGCAGCCGGGTTCGGGCAGACTCAATACTCGCGGCTTGATGCGTAGTTGTTGCGGCGCGCCGCCGACAATGGGGACAAACACGGATGCCCCGGTATCGACAATCTCAGATTGTCCGGCAGAGGTTACCACTGTGCTACCCGCGTCGGTGGTGGTGTATAGCCCGTCGGGCATGTTGACACAATCGCCGGCGCAGAAGACCGCAGAATAATCGGTACCGCGAATACCGATAGTGGCAACCGGAGTTGCCACCAGGTAATTCTCCTTGTTGGCCTGTCCAATGGCTCCGGTCACGGTTCTAAAGCCGCCCTTGACCAATCGCATCAGATTGCGATCACTGGCCTCGTCGCCGCTGTGTTTGTACTCTTCAAGTTGCAGGCGAGTACGGGGGCGCAAAACCATGGTTGCGCCGTCGCTATAGAGTAGGCGCATATAACTGCCGGGGCCGGTATTGAGGGTGTCGCCATCGTAAATCTCCTCGCCCTTGCTTAGTGCGCGGACATTGCCACCTCGGGTTGCGGCGGTGGTTTGTCCCTTGGCAAAGACTACTCGCCCGGCCGCCTGATTGCTCGATTCCTTAGCTGTTGCGGCGACCTGGGCCGTTCTGGCCTTGCGCGCCGCCAGTTTCTTCTCTGCATCGCTGGGGGCTCTGGCTGACTTAATTGTTTTTGCCACCCGAGCAACTTGTGCATCATCGGGCAGGGTCAGGGTGACGCCAGCATACATTAGACTGGGATCGGCATTACGAAAAGCGTGGGGGTTTAAATCAACGATTGCCTGCATCAAGGCGGCCCGGCTCCCCCGGTCATCAGGGAGTAGCTGGCGGACAATCCGTGACAGCGATTGTCCTTTCTCAACTTCCCAGCTGGCCGGTGCCGCAGCGGCGGTAATGGTGGTCATCGCCAGGCTGAGGGCCAGGATAACAAGACTCTTTTTCATTGAATTTCCCATGG
>JAYNPV010000088.1:0-3207 GCA_038113925.1 Gammaproteobacteria bacterium
CCATCGGAGCAGCCAGTAATAATCGGTCTAATTCAACGCGTAATTATTGGCCGGTGTTACAGATTGATAACTTCTTTGCCGTCTATTTTCCAGCCTTCCGCGTGGGCTGATAGTTGGTAAATAATCGGGGTTCCGGTGGGGATTTCCACCTTCACAATCTCGTCATCGCTGATGCCTTCGAGGTGTTTGGTCAGCGCCCTCAGCGAGTTGCCGTGGGCAGCGATTAATATCGAGCGACCCTCCCGCAGCAGAGGTTCGATTCTTTGCTCGAAGAAGGGGACCACCCGGTCGCAGGTGTTTTTCAGACTCTCGCCGTTGGGCGGGGGGGTATCAAATCCGCGACGCCATTTCTTGAATTGCTCCGGGCCGTGTTCTGCCAGCACCTCGTCTTTGTTGAGTCCCTGCAGGTCGCCATAGTGGCGCTCCGCCAGTTCGGTGTGGTGAATATGCACCTGCATTTCATTGTCGGCAGGTTGATAGTTTTCCTGCGGCACAGTGCCGTCTGCGGGCATAAAAATGGCCGTCTGGCTGGCGCTGTTGAATCGCAGAACGGTTTGTAAGGTACAGATAGCCCGCTGCAGGTGAGAGGTGAAGGCGACATCGAACTTAATCCCGGCCAGTTTGCGCCCGGCACTCTCCGCCTCTTGCCAGCCCCGCTCCGCCAGGGGCACATCTACCCAGCCGGTGAAGCGGTTTTCAGCATTCCAGACCGACTGTCCGTGTCGAATTAATACTAATTTTGCACTCATCGAATTTGGTTTCCGTAAAGGGGTGGCGTTTATTCAGCGGCGGCGAATTGTACTTGCAAAAGGCGAATGGGGAGCAGGCTTAGATCAAATAATGGGACCTAAAGCATTATCCAGCGCGGAATTTAGCCATTGCCTGAGCTGTTCGCGGGTAACACTGGCGGTAGGTGAGTGATTGCGTCGGGCGGGCGCCCAGATCGCGTCGGGAAAATGGCAGTCATTTTTAAAGCGCGGAATCACGTGCCAGTGCAAATGGGCCACCTGATTGCCCAGTGAACCCAGGTTGATTTTGTCCGGGCGCAGGTGGTCGATCAGCGCCTGCTCCACCGCAAACACTACGGTCATCAGCCGTTGGCGTTCGGCAGGTGTCAGTTGCGTCATTTCGGTTCGGTGAGCCCGCCATAGCACCCGGCAAAAACCGGGGTAATCAGGCTCCCGGGCGTCAATTACCGTGATTTGGTCGCATTGCCACAAAATCGGTGCGTCGATGGGGTCGCAGAGCGGGCAGGGGGTGGTCAATTTGGTTGGCTCCAGTAAGATGGCGTCTTTTTACGCTTCCGTCTTATTGTAAGGAAATTTAATGCCCGACCCTTCGAGTTCGCTTATCCCTCATATCACTGTTGAACCGCAGAGCGATACGCAATTTTCAGTGATCTGGCTGCATGGCCTGGGTGCCAGCGGCCACGATTTTGAACCCATCGTGCCGGAACTCAAACTGCCGGAATCCCTGGCGGTGCGGTTTATATTCCCCCACGCACCGGAGCGACCGGTAACCATCAACAATGGCATGGTTATGCCGGCCTGGTACGACATAACCGGGCTTGATTTCGACAAGCGTGCTGACCTGGATGGTTTTGTCAATTCAGGGGCGTTGGTGGAGGCCTTCATTGCCAGCGAAATTGATAAAGGTATTCCCGCTGAGCGCATCCTGCTGGCTGGCTTTTCCCAGGGCGGGGCACTGGCGCTGCACACCGGTTTACGCTATCCGCAACGGCTCGCCGGGGTGATGGCGCTTTCCACCTACCTGGCCACGGGTACCAGCCTCGCGGAGGAGGGCAGTTTGGCCAATCGGGATATCCCCATTCTCTACGCCCATGGATTGCAGGACCCGATGATTCCCCTTGGTCAGGCAATGAAATCCCGGGATCGACTCAAGGAGCTCGGTTACGACGTGGAGTGGCATCAATACATGATGGAGCACCAGGTCTGCATGGAAGAGATCACTGATATATCCCGCTGGCTTCAATACTGTTTTAGATAAATAAAAGGAGATCAACACCATGTTCTGGTCCGCCGTTATTCTTGCACTTCATCTACTCGCCGCCGTGATCTGGGTGGGGGGAATGTTCTTTGCCTACGTGGTGCTGCGTCCTGCCCTTGGTAGCCTGGAGACCGGCCAGCCGCTAAAACTCTGGCGGCAGGTATTTCCGCGCTTTTTTACCTGGGTCTGGGTCACCATGATCTGGCTGGTGGCCAGTGGTTACTGGATGCTGTTCATGGTTTACGGCGGGTTTAAAGGCGCTTCGCCCTTGCTGCACGTGATGAATGGATTGGGGCTGGTGATGGTGGCGCTTTTTATCTGGCTCTACCTGGGGCGTTGGCCGGCGTTTCGCCAGCAGGTGGATGACGGTGACATGGAGGGTGCGACCGTCACCCTGGGCAAAATTCGCCACATCATCGCCGTGAATCTGGTGCTCGGCCTGGTCAATTGTGCCATCGGTGGGCTGACTCCCTGGATAGGGATCTAAACCATGTCTACCTCCACCTTGCGGCACGCCACAGCGCAATTAGCTGATGTTCGTCTGCATTACGTTACCAGCGGTTTCAGCGACCAGACCACGCAGGCAGTCATGCTCCTGCACGGCTGGCCGCAGAGCTGGTACGAATGGCGCCACCTGATTCCCGAACTGGCCCGGGATCAAGCGGTAATAGCAGTTGATCTACGCGGATTGGGCGATTCCGGTAAACCGGCGGGTGGCTATGACAAAATGACCATCGCCGCTGACCTGGCCGCGCTGGCAGACCAGCTGGGGTTAACCCGGGTTTCGCTGGTGGGTCATGATTGGGGGGGTGCAGTGGCGGCCGCTTTTGCCATGCAGCAGCGTCAGCTGGTTACCCACCTGGCCATCCTTGATATTGTGTTACCGGGGATCCCCCTGCCGGGGGTCGGTGACGCGCTGGGAGCATACTGGCACATGCAGTTTCACCAGGTCATGGATCTGCCAGAAGCGTTGATCGGCGGCAAAGAAGAAACCTACATCCGCTGGTTTTTCAATAACTTTGCCTACAACCCTGCGGCCATTACCCCTGACGACGTGGCTGAGTATTTGCGCTGCCTGCAACAGCCCGGCGCATTAAGAAGTGGCTTTGGGTATTACCGGGCCATGCCCGAAGACGCCCTCGCCTTTGCCGAGGCTGCCAAAGTGCCGCTAACCTGTCCGGTGCTGGCGCTGGGCGGTGC
>JAYNPV010000088.1:3217-6941 GCA_038113925.1 Gammaproteobacteria bacterium
GAAGATGTGACCGGTGGAGTCATTGAGAACTGCGGTCACTGGATACCCGAAGAGAAGCCGGCAGAACTGGTCGCTGAACTACGCCGGTTTTTTGGGTTTAGCTAACTCAATAGTGTTAGCAGGTCCTAGTCTGATAGATAACCACTGATCCGCATGTGCCGGTCACTGGTGGTAGTAACCGTTAGAAAATCAAGGCCGCTATTGTTCAGCTGCTGCTCGACTTCATCCGGGGTGAAGGCCGCCAGCAGGGAGTGGTAGAAATCTCGTTTCAGAATATCCGCTTCGTTACCTGAGTAGGTGGTAACCAGTGCTTCTGCCTGTTGGACCGATTCCGGGCGATACAGGTCGGTGATGTAGAGGGCGGTGCCGGGTGTCGCCGCCTGTTTAACGGTTTGCCAGAGTATTGCCGGGTCATGCAGGTGGTGCAGCAGGGAGTTGCTGATGATTGCCTGATAATTTTTTGCTGGCAGTGTCGCGGTGGGCAGGGATTGTTGGAACAGCTGGATGCGCTCACCGAGGCCGGCATTGGCAATGGCTGCGTTCCCTTCTGCCAGCATGGCGGGTGAACCGTCGATGCCGTGGAAGAGGGCTTTGGGCCAGGCCCTGGCGAAGCGGATCAGCAGATCTGCCGGGCCGCAGCCCAGATCGAGGACATGACCGGTGAGCGTCAGGTCGGGGAAGGTCATCGCAAAATGATCGGCAATTTGCTGGTGGGGCTTGGCAAAATCGGCGCGGGCGTAGGCGTTGGCCTGCTCCGGGTTGAGCATGAGCTCGAGTTCGGGAATGCGCTCCACGGTATGGGCTCAGAAAGGTTTGACCACGGTGGCGATGAGAATGGCGATCATAAAAACGGTGGGGACTTCGTTAAAGAATCGGTAAAAGCGCTGGCTGTGGCGATTGGCATCATCGCGGAAGCGCTTCAGAAACACCCAGCAGAGGGTGTGGTAGCCGAACAGCAGTATTACCAGGGTTAATTTCAGGTGCAGCCAACCCTGGCTTTTGTAGGTGATCCAGGCGTAGTCAAACAGCATGATTAACCCGAGGATCAGGGCGACTACTGCTGCCGGGGTCATGATGCCGTAGAACAGCCGCCGCTCCATGATTTTGAAACGCTCGATGCTGATGGAATCTTCCGCAGTGGCGTGATAGACAAATAGTCGCGGCAGGTAGAAAAGGCCGGCGAACCAGGCGATCACTGCGGCCAGGTGGAAGGCTTTGATCCAAAGCATTACTGAGGTCTCCGGTGGGCGTGGCTCGAGTTATTCAATGTTCTGAATCTGTTCGCGCATCTGCTCGATGAGCACTTTCAGGTCAACCGTGAGGGCAGTCATGGTGCCGTCGATCGATTTTGAGGCGGTGGTGTTGGCTTCGCGGTTGAGCTCCTGCATGAGAAAGTCGAGACGCCGGCCGATAGGCTCGTTGCGTTGCAGGGTGTCGCGAACTTCGGCCAGGTGGATGCGCAGCCGATCAAGCTCTTCTTCCTCGTCAGCTTTCTGGGCGGTAATCACCAGTTCCTGCTCAAGGCGCTCCGGGTCGATGGTGGTGGCCAGTTCGGTGATTCGGGCGCGAAGTTTTTCGCCCCGCTGGGTGAGTATCTCTGGTACGCGCTGGAATATCTGATCGACAATGAGGGTTATCGAATCGAGTCGCTCATTGATCAGTTGCCCCAGCTGCTTGCCCTCGCGATGGCGGGTTTCGCAGAGTTGCTCCAGGGCAAGTTTCAGGGCGTTGGTCGCTTCAGCGATCAATTGTTTGTCGTCGGGCTGGTCGGGTGGATCGATGGCATCTGGCCAGGCGAGTAGGTCCAGGGCGGTAGCACCGCGATGGTTAGCCGGCATGCGCGGCTCGATCTCGGCCATGGCTGCGATCAGGCCGTCGATGAGTTCGTGATTAATTTGTAGTTGCCGGCTGCGGTTGGGCGGGGGCAGGTATTTGAGGGTGCAGTCGACTTTACCGCGCTTTAAAGTGTCCTGAAGAAGGTTGCGTACCTTCGGTTCTATCTGGCGTAGCTGCTCGGGCAGACGCAGGTTGAGTTCCAGGTAGCGGTGGTTAACCGAACGAAGTTCCCATATAAAGGTGCCGGTATCGCCGTTGGTTTCATCGCGGGCGAAGGCGGTCATGCTTTGGGGCATTAAGTTACTCCAGGGATTGACGGGAAGAAACGGGGTGGAGGGGTATTGTCGCCACTGTGGTTGAAATCATCTACTCAATTGTCGGGTGATCACCAATATAATAGCCGCCCCCTGACGGGGCTGCTTTTGTTGAAAAAGGCCTTCAGCGGTTCAGCGAAGTTGTTGAAGTAAACAAACCAGTCAAATGAAAGACGCCTGTTGCAGGCGTTCTAAACCCAAGGAATGAATATGCGACCCAGTGGCCGATCCCCGGAACAGATGCGCGACGTCACCATCACCCGGAACTATTTGAAACACGCGGAAGGCGCGGTATTGATCGAATTTGGTGATACCAAGGTGCTCTGTACCGCCAGTGTTGAAGAGCGGGTGCCCGCATTCAAACGCGGCAGCGGTGAAGGCTGGGTGACGGCGGAATATTCCATGTTGCCGCGCGCCACCCATACCCGGGGCAGTCGCGAAGCGGTGCGTGGCAAACAGAGTGGACGCACTCAGGAAATTCAGCGATTGATCGGTCGATCGCTGCGGGCGGTGGTGGACCTGACCGCGCTGGGTGAGCGTTCAATCCTGATTGATTGTGATGTGATTCAGGCCGACGGCGGTACCCGTACCGCGTCAATTACCGGCGCTTATGTGGCGTTGCAGGATGCAGTGTCGATTTTGCTGGATAGCAAGAAACTAAAATCCTCACCTATTCACGGGGCAGTCGCCGCCATCTCCGCCGGTATAGTGGATGGCAAGCCGGTGCTGGATCTTGACTATGTCGAGGATTCCAGTGCGGAGACCGATATGAATTTTGTCATCAATGATGCCGGGGCCTTCATCGAAGTGCAGGGCACCGCCGAGGGGCATGCGTTTCATATGGAAGAGATGATGAGCATGGTCAAGCTGGCCCAGGCCGGCGTAGAGCAGCTGGTGGCCCTGCAGCGCCAGGCACTGGCGTCATCATAAATAAAGCGAATAGGGAAAGTTGTTGAAAACGATAACCAGGCTGGTGCTGGCCAGCCGTAACCGGGGAAAGCTGGCGGATTTCTCCCTGCTGCTGGCCCCGCTGCGGATTGAGCTGGCAAGTGTGGCTGAATTCAGCGATGAAGAGGTGGAAGAGAGCGGTGCGACCTTTGTTGAAAATGCCCTGTTAAAAGCGCGTCATGCTGCCAGGGTGTCGGGTCTGCCGGCGCTGGCTGACGATTCCGGCCTGGCGGTGGCCGCGTTGGGGGGTGCCCCCGGTATTTTTTCTGCACGCTACGCCGGGGTCGGGGCCACCGATGCCGAGAATAACCAGAAGTTGCTGGCAGAAATGGCCGGGTTTGGTGATGCCCGGCGCGCGGCCCATTTTCACTGTAGCTTGGTACTACTGATGTCGGCGGATGATCCGGCACCACTGATCGGCGAAGGCCGGTGGCAGGGCGCCATTGCAACAGAGCCTGTCGGCGTCGGCGGCTTTGGCTATGACCCTTTGTTTATTCCCACGGGAAGCACGCAATCCGTGGCAGAGCTTTCAGCGGAAGAGAAAAATCGTCGCAGTCATCGCGGGTTGGCGCTGCGCCAGTTAATGCCGCTGCTGGAGACGATGCGTTAACTTTTTCGGTGGTTAT
>JAYNPV010000088.1:6951-10101 GCA_038113925.1 Gammaproteobacteria bacterium
CGACAGAACTAACGCTGGAGAATAATTTCCAGCACAAATTTACTGCCGATATAGCCAATTACCAGCAAGCTAAAGGCGGCCAGGCATAACCTCACTGCGGTGCGACCGCGCCACCCCAGCAGATAATGGCCCGCCAACAGCAGGGTGTAGGTGACCCAGGCCAGAATCGACAACACCGTTTTGTGAATGACGTGTTGCCCGAACAGGTCATCCATATAAAGCCAGCCGCTCACCAGGCTGGCGCTGAGGGCGATAAAACCCACCAGAATAAAACGAAACAGGAGAGTTTCCAGCTGCTGTAAGGGGGGCATGCCGGTTAACAGGGTGCCGGGGTGTTTGCTACGTAGCTGGTGGTCGATAAATGCCATGAATAAGGCCTGCAGGCTGGCTACTGCCAGCAGGCTATAAGCGACGATTGAAAGCAGAATGTGGCTGAGCAACGGCCCGCTCATGGTGATGGGCTGGGCGTTACCCAGCGGCAGGATCGGGAGCAGTGAACAGATGGCTGCCAGTGGCATAACGATAATGCCGAAACCGTCCAGGTGTGTTCGCCATGAACTCACCCAGAAAATAGCCACCGTCACCAGTGCAGTGAGCGACAGCGTATTGGAAAAACTCAGGTCAATTCCAGCCGGGTTGTTCAGGTAGTTATAAGTCTGAGTGCCGTGTAACAGAAGCGTAAGTGCGGTAATGGTCTGGGCGGTAGCACCCGGGGAGCTTTGCGGCGCGGAACCCATCACCGCGCGGCCGGCCAGAGCGGCCAGGATCAAATAAAGTAGTGAGGTCACGCCGGGCAGGAGCATCTCGTGCATTGCGGGTTTCCGTTTTATTATGATGTTACGCTTGCGATGATCTGCACCAATGCTTACCCTAGGCGGCGATCGTGCACCGAAATATCCAGGGGTGAGGGACGATTGTGGTAGCTAACCATCACTGATGGGATAATACAGGTCCGTGACCATTGCTGACCAGTTTGGGTGAGATGAGTTTGGCTTAATATTTCGACGCGGACAGTGAATTAGCATGTTTCTATTGGTGAATTCGCATTCATTTCGCGCACCCATAAAAACAATAATGAGCGTTTGACCGGTGAAAACTGCATCATGAAAGTAAGGGTTCTAGGGGCGAGTGGCGGAATAGGCGTGGGTCGGTATACCACGTCAATTTTGATCGACGACGATATTCTCATCGATGGCGGTGACGGTGTGGGTACGCTCACGCTAGAGCGTATGTCCACCATCCGTCACCTTTTCGTGACCCACTCCCACCTTGATCACATCTGCCATATTCCGCTGCTTCTCGATGGTCTGTTTGAACAGCTTGCGGCCGCTGGCGAAGCCGTGGTGATTTATGGACAGGCAGAGACATTAGCAGTCATTCAGGAGCATATTTTCAACGACGATGTCTGGCCCGATTTTGCTCAGTTGCCATCGCCCGAGCAGCCCATCGTTACTTATCAGCAGGTTACGCCGGGTGAAGTGGTTAAATTGGGTGATCGCGACGTGGAGATGGTCGCGGTGGATCATATCGTTCCGGCGGTTGGATATCTGCTGTCGAGCGGTGGCCACCATTTCGCTTTTAGCGGTGACACCGGGACGACGGAGCATTTCTGGGCGCGGTTGAACGAACTCGATGAGTTATCACTGTTGATCGTTGAAACCGCCTATCCGGATGAAATGTCAGAACTGGCGGGATTGGCCAAACATTACTGCCCCACCACGCTGGCGTCTGACCTTGAGACCTTGCGTCACGACCCTGATATCTATATCACCCACCTGAAACCTGGTCAGGAAGAGAAGGTATGTCTGCAGCTGGAGGCATTGTCGCCGAGAAGACGAATTCATCGTCTATACGGCGGCGAGTTTTTTGACGTATAGATGAAATATCGGGGGTTCGGCTTGAGTCCGTGCCCCCCAGTTCAGTAAAGAAGGTTCCCATGTTTGACAATCTATCCGAGCGCCTGCAACAGGCGGTTAACGGCCTTCGTGGTCAGGCGGTTTTAAGCGAAGAGAACATCAAGTCCTCGCTTCGCCAGGTGCGTATGGCCCTGCTTGAAGCGGATGTTGCACTCGATGTTGTAAAAGATTTCATCGAACAGGTTCGGCAGCAGGCGCTTGGGCAGCAAGTAGTCGCCAACGTGCAACCGGGTCAGGCATTAATAAAAATCGTTCAGGATCAGCTGATCGAGTTGATGGGGGCGGAGAACGAAACCCTCAATCTACAGGCCCAGCCACCGGCAGTGGTGTTAATGGCCGGGCTGCAGGGATCCGGCAAGACCACGACCGTGGGTAAACTGGCCCATCTGCTGCGTGAGCGACACGGTAAAAAGGTGATGGTTGCCAGTGCCGATATTTATCGACCCGCAGCCATCGACCAGTTGCAGAAACTTGCCGCGCAGGTTGAGGTTACCTTTTTCCCTTCCAGCGGGGAGTTGAAACCCGAGCAGATTGCTGAGCAGGCGCTTGACCAGGCACAGCGTAGTGGCATGGATGTGCTGATTCTCGACACCGCCGGACGGCTGCATGTTGATGAAGCGCTTATGCAGGAAATTCAGCTACTGCATCGGCGACTGAATCCGATAGAAACCCTGTTCGTTGTCGATGCCATGACCGGTCAGGATGCGGCGAAAACGGCGGCAGCGTTCGACCAGGCGCTCGCCCTGACCGGAGTGATTCTGACCAAAGCCGATGGCGATGCCCGGGGCGGCGCCGCGTTGTCGATCCGGCACATGACCGGTAAACCGATCAAGTTCATTGGTGTGGGTGAAAAAATTGCTGACCTGGAGCCTTTCCATCCCGAGCGTATGGCTTCGCGAATACTGGGCATGGGAGACGTGCTCACGCTGGTCGAAGAGGCTGAGCGTAAGATTGATAATCGCCAGGCGGAAAAACTTACCCGCAAAATTAAAAAGGGCAAGGGGTTCGACCTCAACGATTTTCGTGAGCAACTGCGCATGGTGGAGCAGATGGGAGGCATGGGCAGTATGATCGACAAATTGCCCGGGATGGGCGGCTTATCGGAGCAGGTAAAAGGTCAGGTTGATGATGGCCAGTTGCGCCGTGTCGACGCGATTATCAATTCCATGACCGCCAAGGAAAGAACCTTTCCGACCATCATCAATGGCTCGCGCCGAAAACGTATCGCCCGCGG
>JAYNPV010000089.1:0-713 GCA_038113925.1 Gammaproteobacteria bacterium
ACGACTATATCCCTACTATGTTGGATATCTATAACGTGTGATGCCACTGACGGATCAGTGGTCACTAATTGCTATTTTAATTAACTCAGGAGCATGGCGATGTCAGCCGACCCTAAAGATTTGCCTGTAGAACGACTGGAATCTCCCACGAATATGACCGCAGCCTACTGGCTGGAAGCGATGAACGAAGTCGGCGTGGAGTACCTGTTTTGTAACATGGGTACCGACCACGCCCCGATTATCGAAACCATGGCCCAGTGGCAGGCTGAGGGGAAACCTTTCCCGAAAGTCATTCTGACCCCCCATGAAAATACCGCTATGCACATGGCTCTCGGTTATTACCGGATGACCGGTAAAGCCCAGGCGGTGCTGGTGCATGTCGATGCCGGTACCGCCAATGCGGCCATGGCAATGCACAATGCCTTCCGCTCTCGCGTGCCGGTTGTGTTAATGGCTGGAACCGCCCCAGTGACGGTGCGCGGCGAGCTGCTCGGCACCCGTGATACCTATGTGCACTTTATTCAGGATCCCTACGATATGAAGGGTATCGTGCGCAACTACACCAAGTGGGAGTATCAACTGCCTACTGGAGTGGTGATCAAAGAAGCGGTTCGCCGCGCTTTCACCATGGCCGAGAGTGATCCCCCCGGTCCGGTGTTTATGACGCTGCCGCGGGAAATTCTGGCCGAGACCTGGGAGCCCGAGCAGATTGC
>JAYNPV010000089.1:723-10048 GCA_038113925.1 Gammaproteobacteria bacterium
ATGAACAATACGGTCCACTCAAATACAGTGGTGTCAATGATGAAGAGCTGATGGACGTGGCTGATCGATTGCTGGCGGCGAAATTTCCGTTGCTGATTACCAGCTACGCCGGGCGTAATGAAAAAATTCCTGCCCTGCTGGACGAGTTGGGACAACTGACAGGCATGGGCGTGATTGCGTCCTATCCGCAGGTGCTTAACATTTCGGTGCAGTCGCCGGCTTTTCTGGGCAATCTCAGTGAGGCCCATCTACCTAATTGTGATTTTGGTCTGATGGTCGATACCGATCTGCCGTGGATGCCTAAAGAGGCCGACCCGAATCCGGACACCCACTGGGTGCAGATCGATATTGATCCCATCAAGAACGATATTCCGATGTGGGGCTTCCCCAGCAATCAGAAGATTCAGGGCGACAGCTACCTGATCCTCAGCCGCCTGCTGGAGATCTGCAAGGAGAAAATGACCGATGCTGCGGCAGCTGCGGCCCGTAAGCGCATGGAATGGATCGATAGTCAGCGCGAGGAAGCGGTGGTCTTTATCGAGAACCTCGCCAAGGATAAAGGCAGCGCCGGGCTGATCAATCCAGCCTATCTCTGTGCTGAACTCAATAAAGTCCTGGGTGAAGATGACATTCTGGTTAGCGAATCGGTAATGAATGAACCTTCGGTGGCCATGCAGATCAGTCGCACCAAGCCAGGTACCGTAATGGGTCTGGGTGGCGGTGGCCTGGGTTACAGCCCAGGGTCTGCGTTGGGTGCCAAGCTGGCTAAACCGGATGCAATGGTGATGCACCTGTCGGGAGATGGAAGCTTCTATTTTGGTAATCCTTCATCGACCTATGAAGTGGCTCGCGAGCATGGCCTGCCCATATTCACCGTCGTTTTTGAGAACGGCGGCTGGTCTGCGGTGAAGGAATGCACCATTAAAGTTCACCCCGACGGAATTTCCCGCGATACCGATGAGTTCCAGGCTCGTCTGAACCCGAGCTACCAGTTTGAGAAACTGGTGGAAGCCGCCGGGGGACACGGTGAGGATGTGGTTAATCCGGATGATCTGCCGGCCGCCATTGCGCGTTGTGTTGAAGCGGTGAAGGGGGGGCGTTCAGCGATACTGGTGGCCCACGTTAGCCGCCTGTGATCCGCTAGCCCGACTTTGCCGCCCGCCGAAGGTTAACGACAGTGCTAACCCGCGAAACCGCGAGTGAATCCCCTGGGTTTTGCTCGCGGTTAGCGGTCACCGCTTGCAATCGCCGCCCTTCTTTTCCGATTCAGGCAGATTCTCGCTCGCCCCGGCAGCGGCGAATTGCGCCTGCTCTCGGGATGCGGGCGTATTTTCCGGGCTAGCCCGGTCGATCACCGCGGGCAGCAGGTTAAGGAGGCAGCAATAACTATTGCTGTCTCTTTTTTTATTGGGCAGGATAACCAGCTCGCAACAGTTAAAAACAGGGAGAGGAAATGTCGAGGCAAAAGGTATTGGTGGTTGGAGCGGGGGCTATCGGCGGTGTATTCGCCAGCTATTTCGCCAAGGTCTCTGATGTCACCATATTTGACGTAAACCAGGCGCATGTTGACGCCATTAATGCCAACGGACTCAAGTTAAGCGGTGAAACCGAAGCGGTGACACAAATACCGGCGGTGAGTGACCCGGCGGCGCTGGCGGATCAACAGTTCGACGGTGTAATGATCTCGGTGAAAGGTATGTTCACGCGGGCGGCGGTTGAGTCGTTAATGCCCCATCTGCAGGGGCGTCCGGTGTTATTCACTATCCAGAACGGTCTCGGCAACGTCGAAATTCTGGAAGAGCTGGTCGACTGGCCAGTCATGCACGGCATCACCCTGGAGGGTGGCCATTTTATTGAGCCCGGCCACGTTAAACATCTGGTGGCGGGCGAAGAGTCCTGGGTGGGGCCGGCCCGCGGCGACTTTGAAGAGGTTCGCTGGTTTGGCGAGCTGATGGATGAGTCGGGAATCAAAACACGTACCGTGCCCGACCCTTCCGGGGCTATCTGGTCAAAATTCATCTTCAACTCGACGTTGAACCCGGTGGGCGTGCTGGTGCGGGGCGTGCCGGAAGTGATGTATCAGAGTGACGAAATATACGAACTGATCAGCGACATGATGGAGGAGGGCACGAAAGTGGCCCACGCGCTGGGTATCGAGCTGTTGTTTGATCCGATGCACTTCATCAATGATCTGCGTTCGGGCAAAATTCCGCCGCTCAAACATGCCGGTTCCATGAGTTATGACGTCGCCGAGGGTCGTCCCACAGAAATAGAGTTTCTGACCGGTTATATGGTGCGCAAGGCCGCAGAGGTGGGGGTTGATGTGCCGGTGAATAAAGCCGTCTATCGGTTAGTGGTCGGCACTGATATGGGGGTGGCGATTCGCAAGGCCAGTGGCGAGCGGCGCCAGGCCGCCAAGTCAGTTTAGGGTTTCGGCATGGCGTCCGCAGGATCAGGCGGATTCAGCTGCGTCGATGATTATCGACAGGCGGCGAAACGCTACCTGCCGAAAACGGTTTTCGATTTTGTTGATGGTGGCAGCGAGCGGGAAATAACCCTGCGGGCCAATCGCGGCGATTTTGAGAAGATCTTCTTTAATCCGCGTACCCTGATGGATGTCGGCAAGGTGGATCTGTCCACCCGGTTACTCGGTGAGCAGATCAGCATGCCGCTGATTATTTCGCCCACCGGTCTGGCCGGCATTCTCCATGTTGACGGTGATGTAGCGGTTGCCCGAGCCGCCGAACAGGCCAAAATTCCCTACGCGCTGTCTACGACTGCATCTCATTCGATAGAGACGGTGGCCGCTGGCGCGGGAGGTAATAAGTGGTTTCAGCTCTATTTTTTTCGTGATCGGGAATTAACCAAAGGTTTTATCGAGCGGGCAAAGGCAAACGATTACGGCGCGCTGGTGGTTACGGTTGATCTTCAGCGCGGTGGTAAACGCGAAAAAGATATCCGCAATGGCTTTACGGTGCCGCCGCGGATCACGCCGGGCAATTTCCTCGACATGGCGACCCATCCCCGGTGGCTGCTCAAAATGGCCCCGCATTTCAAAAAAATCACCATGGGCAACATTGAAGGTATTAAAGGCGCCGGTGAGGGCGTGGTGGCCCTGAGTACCTTTATGAATGAACAGATTGATCCCACCGTTACCTGGGATGACCTGGAATGGCTACGCGGAAACTGGGATCGGCCGTTGCTTGTCAAAGGGGTGCTCAATGCTGCTGATGCCCGGCGTATGGTTGATCTGGGGGCGGATGGCATATTTATTTCCAATCATGGAGGTCGACAGCTCGATGGTGCACCGTCTACCATCTCGGTATTACCGGAAATCGCCGATGCCGTGGCCGGCGATGCAGAGATAATCCTGGACAGTGGTATTCGCCGTGGTGCTGATGTCATTAAGGCGCTTGCCCTGGGTGCCACCGCCTGTGGTATTGGCAAATCGACCTATTACGGGTTAGCGGCCGCGGGTCAGGCGGGCGTGACCGGGGTGGTAGAGATGTTGCGGCGTGAAATGGATATTGTTATGGCCATGACCGGTTGCCGCGGGATAACTGATATAAGCAGGGATTTGATCAGGCAGTAGTTCCAGAATCAGTAAACTATTGGTGACAGACACGGGGTTTACCGGGTTTTTATGGGTAAACCTGATTTGTTGGAGGAGAATCGCATGAATGCACCGAAGCACACCTTTTCCGTGATGTACCCGGAGTTGGGTACGGGACCCGTCAGTACCGAATCAGCGGTTTCTAAAGAGTTTTTTGAGCTGGAGCGGGAAAAAATTTTCCGCCACCAATGGTTTGCCCTGCTAAAGCGCGACAGCGATATTCCGAATCCGGGTGACTATTTTGTTCGCGAGATCGAGATTATGGGTGTCTCCGTGCTGGTAATTCGTGGCGATGATAATCAGATTCGGGCGTTTCATAACAGCTGTACCCACCGTGGCAATCGCCTGGTCCGCGATCAGCAGGGTTGCACCACCGGCCTGCAGTGTGATTTTCACGGCTGGACCTTTAACCGCCAGGGCGAGCTCGCTTACGTCACCGATGAAGAGCAATTTTATGACCTCGATAAATCGGCGCTGGGGATGCCGAAGATTCACCTCGACAGCTGGCGGGGCTTCCTGTTCATCAATTTTGATGAAACCCCGTCGCAGTCGCTGGAGGCGGCCATGGGGGATTTTAATCAGGATCTGAGTCCTTTTGCGTTCGATGAACTTGAGTGTATTGGACGTTACCGTTATGAGGTCAATGCCAACTGGAAAACCACCATGAATGCTTTTCAGGAAGGCTATCACGTCGCTTTTGTACACAAGCGTTCCGCCCCGGATGCCTTCACCGGTGGCGACAATCCCTACTGCCACATCCCCAAGATCAAATTGCAGGCCAATGGCAATCAGTCGTTGGCGGTGCCGGCGGCTCCGGACCACCAGTTATCGCCCACCGAAGAGTTGGCATTTAAATTCGGCTCTACTTTCACCCAGGGAGTGGGCAATACTGAGGCCTGCCCCGGGACCTGGCAAGGCGAGGCAGAGAACTGGGGATTTGATCTGAATATCATTTTCCCGTTTTCGCGGATAAATGTAGGCGCCGGCTGGTGTTACCTCGATGCGTTCTGGCCAATTGCACAGGACCAGACGGTTTATGAACTGGCCTATTATTTTCCCAAGCCGGTCAAGGCCTCGCAGATGATCAGTCAGGAGTTCAGCAAAATTGTGTTGCGTGATCTGTCCCGCGAAGATCTGGCAACGAATGAGGTCACCCACGCGGCCCTGATGGCGGGCAGTATTAATGAAATTCATCTTTCTGATCAGGAGGTTGCCGTACGTCACCTCTACAAAACTGTCACTGATCGCGTTGCCGAATAGAAACTGCGGCCATCGTTAAAACCCTCCCTTGAGCTTCCAGGAGTACCGGCTTGTCTAAAAAAATGGATTTTGGCGTCTACACAGAGATTCAGGTCAATCAGGGCGATAACTACAAGCGTCGTCTTGATGAAACCCTGCTACACGGGCGCCGGGCAGATGAGCTGGGGTACGACGTGTTTATGGCCCTGGAGCATCACTTTTTCCAGACCTTCTCTACCTCAGCCAATCCGTTGGCCCTGTTCAGTGCGCTGTCGCAGGTAACCGACAATATTCGCTTTCGTGCCATGTGCCACACCCTGCCGATTCACAACCCGACCGTATTGGCAGAAGAGATTGCCATGGCTGACCTGATTTGCGATGGGCGATTGGAGGCTGGCGTGGGTCGCGGGCACGGCTGGTTGCATTGGTTTTGCGGACTTGACCCGGCAGACAGTGCAGTCAAATACCGCGAGACTATCGAGATATTGCACAAGGCGTGGACTGAAGAGAGTTTCAGCTCTGACGGAGAGTATTACCAGATCCCGGAGGTATCGACGGTCCCCAAACCGCTGCAACCGGGGGGGCCTCGTATTTATTTAACCGGCACCAGCGGCAAGTCCTTTGAACTGGCCGGTGAAAAGGGCTGGGGTATTGTGGTAGGTGGCCCCGCGCCCGTCGATATTTTCCTCGATGCGGTTCACAAATACCTGGATGCTTGCGAGAAGTTCGGGAACGAACCGGATATTGGTTACGTCACCTGTTGTTATCTGGCCGAGGACGAAAAAGCTGCCCGTAAAGAGTGTGAGGCAGATATGTTGCAGAGTTATCGTAACCTGGCGGTGCCGCAACTGAGCATCAAGACCGAGGAACAGAAAGCCGAGTTACGGGCAGCCGGGTATGAGTTTTATGCCGCTGGAGCGTTGGCGGCGTTCAATAACATTACCTACGACGAAGTGATTGAGTCGAAACTTGCCTACGTGGGGACACCGGAGGGGTTTCTGGAGCGTCTCGAAGAGATCAGAAAGCATTTCGACTACAACGAGGTTTCATTGATGGCAGATTTTGCCGGGTTAAAACCCTGGCAGGTGAACCGCACCATCGAGCTGTTTGCGGATCACTGCATGCCGGAATTGTCCTGACCTACCTTGTCCGTTGGATATCAGCCAGGACCGGGAATTGAATAGAATTTTGGGGGAGTGCAGTCGATGAGTAATCAGTTACCCAGTGAGTTTGCCGATTTAGAGCAATTTGCGGATTGGGGCGAGCCCACGGAAGCGGCGCGCATGGCTCGTCGGATAAGCGCCAGCATGGCCGAACTGACCGAGTATTACTCGACCATGTTACCGCGAATGGAGGAGATCGCTGCCTACCTCGATCAGTGGGATCTTCCCGACCTGCCGGAGTCGGCGAAAACGCTGCTATATATGGGGTTGATGTATATGGAAGCCGCCGTTGCCGTCGAACTGTTTAAAGACCCCGATGTACCGGAGAGTAGCCCGGCGGAAAAACTGACCGTGTTGACCGAGCATGGCGAGCGAGCACTGTTGGCCTGACCGGCGAATGGCAGATAGCCCCGCCCATGTCATCGTTGTTTTAGTGAGTCGAGTCGAGAGCTGATAATGAAAAATATATCCCGTTTGTTGTTGGTCGTGTCCTGCCTGATCGCCCCGCTGTGTCAAGCGGCTGATCTGTCAGGTAGGGTCACTGATGGTGCAGGCAATCCGGTCCCCCAGGTGATGATTTCCGTTGATAACGGCAACGTTCAGCCTGGGGATACCACTGTAACCGTGTTTTCCGATGAGCAGGGTGAGTACAGGATTTCGGAGCTGGAGAGTATCGAGGGGATGACCGTACGCGCCGTCAAGGCCGGATATCTTGTCGTCGAGCCGGAATCCACACGGGTGCCCCTGGTGGCGTCGGCCAATGGCGAGGTCCGCCAGGACTTTGTGCTGAAACCCGGCATGGACGCCGAGACCTTGCCCGCATCGGTATGGATGGAACAGATGCCTGCTGGAGCAGGCCGTGAATTGGCGTTGCTGCAGTGCGCTTCCTGTCACCAGGTGCCTTCAAGAAAAATGCGTGACTTTGCCAAACACCTTGCTTATCTGAGCGAGGAAGATCGCATCAGTTCATGGAAATCGATGATTCAGTATATGCGCATCAAAGTGTTTGAGATCGGTCCTGACGGCAGCAGGGTCAGCCCTGAGTATGTCGATTTCGAGACCATGATGAATCCCGATTTCAGTCTGTTTAACCTCCATGATGAAGAGGTCATCGGCGAGTATCTGGGTAAACATATGCCAACGGATTACAGTGATGCGACAGGTTTGGCCTACGATCAGGGACCCAATCTGACCAATGGCGATACGCTGATTCGGGAAATCCATTTGCCGAAGACTTCCCTGATTCGGGAAATTGCGCTGACTCCTGCCTCGCCCTATCTCTGGGGAGCCGATCTACAGAAAAATCGCCTGTTCCGGGTCGACCCTGATAATCCTGCGGATCAGGTCGCCTACCCGGTGCCGTTTGAGGGTCCGACCGGGCCGCACACACTGAATGATGATGCCGACGGTTTTATCTGGGACGCCAATATCGAAGGCGATGTGGTTCACCGTTTTGATCCGGTTACCGAAGAGTGGAAGGCCTATGACCAGTTTCCTGAAGGGGCGGTGGCTCACGATATAGCGCTCAATTCCAGCTTTCAGGTCGCCAAGGATATTAACGGCAAGCTTTGGCTCACGCTGATTGGCAAAAACAAAATGGCCAGTCTTGACCCCGAAACCGGTGCCGTCGAAGAGTTCGACATTCCCCTCGCCGAGGGTAATAAACCTTTTCGCGCGGCTGTCTATGGCGCGGCGCTACGCGGTGATGGCAAAGAGGTCTGGTTTACCCAGTTAACCGGCGGCCTGGGTGCGCTGGATACCGAAACCGGTGAGCTGGTGTTCTGGCAGGATTATCCCGAAGGCAAGGGACCGCGCCGCATCGCTATCGACGACGACGATAACCTCTATGTGACCCTGTTCGGTTCCGGCGAGATGGATATCTTCGATACCCGCGAACATAAATTGTTGAAACGAGTCGCGCTGCCAGATCCCAACGCCGCCCCTTATTCTGCGATCTGGGATCGCTGGCGCAACGTGGTCTGGATTGGCAACAGTAATGCCGATGCAATTTATCGTTACGATGTTGCCAGCGGCGAGATCGGCCACATTCCTCTGCCAAGTACCCACGCTTATTTGCGCATGATTACCTTCGATCGCAAAACCGGCAATCTCTGGACCGCCTACTCGCACATGCCGATCGGCAGCGGCCCGAGCAGCTTTGTGATGATTGATCCCGGCGATAACCCGGTAATAAATTAACTGTCGCTTAACCAGAACAGAGGGAATCGATCAGGCCACGAGTATTCCTGTCGATTTGCCGTTTACTACTGCCTGGCCACCATTCAGGAGAGACAATTGAAACTGAAGATATTACTAGCGACGGTCATAGTCGCCCTAATATCAGCTTGTAGTCCGTCCGCCGAGCAGGAGTCGCAGACTCCAGACCAGGTCGGAGCAAGCGATGCCGAAGAGCGGTTGACTGATGTAGAGACCCCCTCTGCGATAAAGGTCACCGAGGCATCAGTGATCGAGGCTCAGCTCGAAGATGATCTATCCAAACTGGGCTGTTTTGCCTGCCATGCGGTAGATGAAGCACGGATTGGCCCCACTTACCGGTCGATTGCGGTGCTCTATCGCCAGGCCGATGCGAAGGCGCTGCTGGTGAATAAAGTAATCAATGGCGGCGGCGGCATCTGGGGCCCGATGCCGATGATCTCGCACCCCCATCTAACCCCGGAAATATTAAATCCGTTAATCGAACGGATTTTGGCGTTACCCGGCGAGTAACTGGCGTCATGGGCGTTGATCACGCCTGCCAGCGTCCCGACGGGGCCCTCAAACTCCATTTTTAATTTTATTTACATCAGGAAATTTTAGTGACCATAAAAGCAGGCCGTTACGATCAGGAAACCCTCGAGCAGTTCTTTAACCCCAAAGTAGTCGCCGCGATTGGCGCTTCCCCCGATACCCTCTGGTCAAGGCAGATTCTCGACGGCCTGAAAAACAAGGGTTTTCAGGGCAACACCTACGTCGTTAATCCGTCACGCAGTTCAGTGTTGGGATTTCAGTCGGTGCCTAGCGTTGCCGACCTGCCGGAAAAGCCAGACGTCGCCGCAATTCTGCTCGGTGCCAAACACGTGCCGCGAGTACTAAAAGAGGTCGCTGATACCGGCTGTAAGGCTGCCTATGTGCTTGCCTCAGGTTTTGAAGACGCCGAGTCCCTGGCAGAACTACGCAAGGTGGTGGATGAACTGGGCATGATTGTGATCGGCCCTAACTGCAACGGTTGTATTAACGCTGGCGCGGGCCTCCACCTATGGACCGGCCCGATCTATCGTCCCTATCAGGGCGGTAACGTGGCGCTTCTGGG
>JAYNPV010000090.1:0-1910 GCA_038113925.1 Gammaproteobacteria bacterium
GCGAGTTGCTGGTCTCTGCCGATGGGGTGCTTGTCGGCAGAAATTGGCTGGAGTTCCCCAATCTGGCTGCGGATGACGGTCGTCTGCAACGGGCTCAACGCTTGACTGAATTAGCCGACGGGATGGATTCAGAAGAGGTCGCTATTAAGGTGAGCGAGGAGGCGCTGGCAGCCGCTCGGGGAAAACTGCAATCCAGCGACGACGAGCTCAAACATCAGCAGGCTGAGCGACAGCAGGTGGCCGGGGAGAAAATTCGACTGGAGGGAGAACTCGGCGCGCTCCAGGCAGAACTGGAGCGTCGCGGTAAAGAACGTCTGCGAATGGCCGCTGAATATGATCATCAGGCTACTCAGCTGGCCCAGGAGCAGGAAGATTTACAGCAAGCCGAACAGAATCTGCGGCTTGCCATCGTCGACCTGGAGCGGATTGATGTTGAATTGCAGCCCCTGGACCCGCAGTTGCAGCAGACCGCCAATGAGGTTGCCGATGCCCGCCAGCGGTTAACGACCACCACCCACGCGCAACGGGAACTGGATACCCGTTGCCAGCGCCACCGACTGGGGCTGGAACAGCTCCAGCGAGGAGACGCCCGCTGGCTGCAACAGCTGGATAACGTAGCTTTGCGTATTAGCGAAGTCGATCAGCAGCTGCAGGGGGCAGGTCTGCCTATTGAAACCCACCAGGAGGCCCTGCAACTGGCATTGCAGGAAAGAGAAAAGATCAACCAGGACCTGGTTGAGGCGCGCAATAATCTGGAACAGATAGAGCAGCGACTGCAGCAGGCTGATCAGGCGTTGCAGGCCAGTCAGTTAAAGGTGAACCAGCAACGCGAGAAGCTTGAGCAACAGCGGTTAAAGCAGCAGGAACTAACCGTTCGAGAGAGCGCCCTGCAGGAACAGGCGAGTCGTGATGGCTTTGATCTACTTACCCTGTTACCGGAAAGGGACGACAGCTGGGTGAGCGCGGATCTGGAAGCCGAAATGGAACGGGTGGGTAAACGTATAACCCAGCTGGGCGCGATCAATCTGGCTGCCATCGATGAGTATCGTCAGGTTGAAGAGCGTAAGAGTTATCTGGATGCCCAGCAGGCTGATCTTGAAGAAGCCCTGGCGACCATGACCGATGCTATAAACCGCATCGATCGAGAGACCCGTGGTCGATTCAGAGAAACCTTTGATAAAGTGAATCACGGCTTGCGGTCGCTGTTTCCGCAACTGTTTGGCGGCGGCAATGCCGCGCTGGAACTGATCGGGGATGACCTGCTCAGTGCCGGAGTGGCCATAACCGCCCAACCGCCGGGTAAACGCAACAGTTCGATTCAGCTGCTTTCGGGCGGCGAGAAAGCGCTCACCGCAACGGCGCTGGTATTTGCAATATTCCAGCTCAATCCGGCCCCCTTCTGTGTGCTCGATGAGGTGGATGCTCCGCTCGATGATGCCAACGTGGAGCGCTTTTGTGCCATGGTCCGTAAAATGTCAGATCAGGTGCAATTCGTTTTCATTACCCACAATAAAGCGACCATGGAGCTTGCCCAGCAACTCTCCGGCGTTACCATGGGTGAGCCAGGCGTCTCCCGTCTGGTGGCGGTCGATGTTGACGAGGCTGCCCAGCTGGTGGGTGCGTAACCGGGTTCTCTTTAACGTTGAAAAATCTTGCGGCGATCATCACTTCACACCGCATCCGGCAACAATTGGATTGATCGTCGTCACTAACACCCCGAGCAGAGCATGAACAACGGACCGCAGCAGCAGATTGAATCCTTACGCACCCGGTTGGAAGCGCACAATCAGGCCTACTATCTGCGCGATGATCCGCTGGTCCCGGACGCCGAATACGACCGCCTGTTTCGTCAATTGCAGGCGCTGGAACAGGAACACCCCGAGTTTATTGATCCTAACTCACCCACCCAA
>JAYNPV010000090.1:1920-10034 GCA_038113925.1 Gammaproteobacteria bacterium
GTGCCCATGCTCTCCCTGGGAAACGCCTTTGCCGATGAAGAGGTGCTGGAGTTCGATCGTCGCGTACGCGAGCGGCTGGAGATAGGTGACCAGGCAGTCGTCTATCTGGCCGAACCCAAACTCGATGGGCTGGCGATCAGTCTGCGTTACCAGCATGGCGAGCTGGCGGTGGCGGCCACCCGGGGTGATGGCACCACCGGTGAAGACGTCACCGAAAATATACGCACCCTGAAAGCTTTGCCGCTGAAGTTGTACGGCAGTGATTGGCCCGAGCGCTTGGAAGTCCGGGGCGAGGTGTTTATCAGCAAGGCGGGGTTTGAAGCGCTGAATGCGCGTCAGCTTGCCGCCGGTGAAAAAACTTTTGCCAATCCCCGAAATGCGGCGGCGGGAAGTCTCCGTCAGCTCGATTCGCGTATTACCGCGACCCGGCCATTGACGCTTTTTTGTTATGGCTGGGGGGAGCATAGCGGGCAGTTGCCTGAGACTCACGAGCAGGTACTGGCGAAACTGACGCAGTGGGGGTTACCGGTATCTCCGCTGGTCAGGTGTGTGACCGGGGTCAACGGCTGTTTGCAGTACTACGCCGATATGGCGGTCGAGCGAGCGCAACTCCCTTACGAAATAGATGGCGTGGTGTTTAAGGTGAATCGTCGTGACTGGCAACAGGAGCTGGGGCAGGTGGCCCGGGCACCGCGTTGGGCCATTGCTCGCAAGTTTCCTGCCGAGGAAGCCTTGACGGAACTGTTGGCGATAGATGTGCAGGTAGGCCGTACCGGCACCATTACCCCGGTGGCCAGGCTGGCGCCAGTGCGTGTGGGCGGTGTCACCGTGACCAATGCGACGCTGCACAACGAAGATGAAATTCGGCGCAAGGGATTGCGTCCGGGCAGTCAGGTGGTGGTGCGCCGCGCCGGAGACGTGATTCCGCAGGTGGTGGGCGTGGTCGCCGGGGAAGCACCGGCCGTTGGCGAGTTATTTGTGATGCCTGCTGAGTGCCCGGAGTGTGGCGCCGAAGTGGTCCGCGAACCGGACGAAGCCGCTTATCGTTGCAGTGCAGGTCTTTCCTGCCCGGCGCAGCGCAAGCAGGCGATCTGGCATTTTGCCTCGCGCGGCGCGATGGATATCGACGGACTGGGTGACAAACTGGTGGAGCAACTGGTTGATCGGGGGCTGCTGCAGACGGTAGCTGACATCTACCGGTTGACCCGCGAGCAGGTGGCCGGTCTGGAGCGTATGGCAGAGAAATCCGCAGATAACCTGATCAGGGCGATAGCGGCGAGCCGCGAAACCACACTGGCCCGATTTATTTTTGCCCTGGGGATTCGTCATGTGGGTGAGGCCACTGCCGCCACCCTGGCCGAAAGTGCTGGATCGATGGAGGCGTTACTGGCGCATAGCGCCGAGGAGTTGGAACAAATTGAAGATATTGGACCCATAGTGGCGCACAGTATTTATGAATTTCTCCATGAACCTCATAACCGCCAGGTGATCGAGTCCTTGCAATCGCTCGGTATCCACTGGCCGCAGGTGGAGATCAAGGCGGTCCAGGAGCAACCCCTCGCCGGCAAGGTGGTGGTGATTACCGGGACCTTCTCCCGGCCGCGGCCGGAGATTAAAGCCGATCTGATGCGCCTGGGCGCGAAAGTGACGGGCTCGGTTTCAAAAAAAACCGACTGGGTGGCGGTGGGGGATAGCCCGGGGAGCAAGGCAGACAAGGCCGCAGAACTGGGGATTGAGGTTATCGATGAAGCGGGTCTTGACCGGTTGATCGATGGCTCCTGAGTCAGCCCCGGCCACTTTGCTGCTTCATATATGGGTATGGAAAGGTTCGATAGTTACCTGTTCACCGGCCTGGTGACCGCTGCTCTGTGCCGCCAGCACGATGTAACAATTTGCCTGACTGAGCGAGCTGAGAACGCCACTGCTTTGATTGCCGGTGCTGCTGACCTGTAGCTCGCCATTGGCTGACTGAGTAAAGCGGCCGCGCTGATATTCCTGTCGCCCCGGGCGGCGCTTGATGGCGTGAGTCAACCGCGCTGCGAGCTTAAGCGGGGTGGTTGGGCTGGCACCGGCCAGTCGTGCCAGTGCCGGTGCGGCAAACAACTCAAAAGTGACATGGCTGGACACCGGGTTGCCCGGAAGTCCGAAAAACCAGGTCGTTTCGTTGGTTTCCCTCCGCGGGATTTCGCCAAAGGCCAGGGGTCGACCGGGTTTGATGGCAATACGCCAGAAATCGATCTTACCGAGTTCGCTGAACACTGCTTTAACAAAGTCCGCCTCGCCCACCGATACTCCCCCGGAGGTGATAATGACATCGGCTTGATCGCGAGCTGCTATAAAGGTGCGGCGCAGCGCGTCGGTCTCATCGGCAACCAGGCCGAGGTCGACGGCTTCTATAGGGGGCTGCTGGAGAAGCGCAGCCAGGGTCTGGCGGTTGCTGTCGTAAATCTGCCCGGTCTGTAACGGGGTGCCCGCGGCAACCAGTTCGTCGCCGGTGCTGAAAAAGGCCACGCGAATTTTTCGACGCAGTTCAACTTCGGTGATGCCAAGGCTCGCCACCAGGCCGAGGTCAGCCGCCCGCAAAACCCGCCCTTTTTCTAACACCGTTTGCCCCGGTTGCAGATCCTCGCCGGCTCTGCGGATATTGTCACCGGGCTGGAAATCCTCGGGAAAAATGATCCTCTCTTCGTGGGTGGTGACATCTTCCTGCATCACTACGCTGTCTGCGCCGGGGGGCACTACCGCGCCAGTCATGATACGAACGCACTCGCCCGGTTGAAGCGATTGGGTGTAGGGGTGGCCGGCCATGGATCGCCCGGCGAGGAGAAGTCCCTGGGTAGAGGCAAGCGATTGATCGCCAGTGGCGAGGGCGTAGCCGTCCATTGCTGAGTTATCGTGGCCCGGTACTGGAATCGGCGCTTGTACGGCAGTGGCCAGAATTCTGCCCAGCGCCTGCTGGATAGGCAGGGTTTCTGTGGCAGTTACCGGGCGAATAGACGCGAGAATTCTGGTCAGTGCCTGGTCGACGCTAAGTTGTTCGGGCTGGCAATCTGCTGAGGCTCGGGTTTTGGGTGAGGTCAAGGGGTCTTCGCCTTTACAATAGGGTGTTTGGTCGGGCCTGTTTAGCCGCCTGGTGGCAATGGATAATCAGGCTGGCGATGCAGGCAAATTGGCGGTGACAGTTTAAATGATCACGGAATATCTGAAAGAGGTGGACCGCTCAGCGCTGCACCCGGTTAGCTGGGCGGACGCAGGCGTAGTGTTGCTGGATCAGCGTCAGCTGCCAGAGAGGGAGTGCTATCTGCACCTGTCAACGGCTGAATCGGTTGCCGAAGCTATTGGCGATATGGTGGTAAGGGGCGCGCCGGCGATTGGTCTGGCCGCCGCTTACGGAGCAGTGTTGGCGGCCCGGTCGATTACGTCGGTGGCCTCTCCAGACCACTGGCTGCGCCAGTTCAGCACGGCATTGCAATCTCTGGCTGATAGCCGACCGACGGCCGTGAATCTGGCCTGGGCGCTGGCGAAAATGGAACATCAAGCAGCGCAATTGCTGGCAGCGGGCGAGGAGAGGGTGGCGGATCACTTGCGATGCTTTGCCGATCAATTACTCGCCGACGACCTGGCTCAGGGAGAACAGATGGCTCGGCTTGGCGCAGACTGGATTGAGCCCGGCTCGAACCTGCTTACTCATTGTAATGCGGGGGGGCTGGCCACGGGTGGCGTTGGCACGGCGTTGGGGGTAGTCAATCGTGCCTGGCGGCAGGGCAATATTAAACAGGTTTACGTCAGTGAAACCCGGCCATGGTTGCAGGGGTCCCGCCTGACCGCGTGGGAGTTACAGCGTCAGGGCATGCGGCCCTGCCTGCTGGTGGAAGGGGCCGTGGCGGCCTTGTTGCGTGAAAAATCAGTTCAATGGCTGATTGTCGGGGCTGACCGAATTGCTGCCAACGGTGATGTAGCCAATAAAATCGGCACCTATGGTGCCGCCCTGCTGGCCCGGCAGCATGGCGTTAGAGTGATGGTGGTGGCTCCCACCTCAACTATTGACCTTGCTTGCGGCAGTGGCGCAGAGATCGAAATCGAGCAGCGTGACCGCGAGGAAGTGACCCGGGTGGGCAGCGTGAATATCGCCCCGGAGCAGACGGCGGTCTGGAATCCGGTTTTTGATATTACCCCGGCTGCAAACATCGATCTGCTGGTGACTGAAAAAGGCATCCTTGAGCGCCCCTGCGAGGCCGAGATCCGGTCCCTGTTCGGGTGATTATTGAGCGCCGTTTCCCGCCTCAATTAGCGGCTGGAAATGGCCTATTTCATGCTACAATTTCGACCGTGGTCAGGGGGGTGTTTTTAGCCGTTTTCGGTCTGCACATTTTGCTCGTTTTTGAGTAGTTGACGGGAGTGGCTGATGACCGGTCAGATTCCATTTCTTGTTGCTTTTTTATTCCGTTGATCCACCCGTTTCAGCCTCTCCATTCGTAATTCCTTAACTCAGCCGGGAACTGCTGCGCATGCCCTATTTTGCCAAGGAAGTGATTTCAGCCAATATTGAGGATGAGCTTAAACGCTCTTACCTGGATTACGCCATGAGCGTTATCGTCGGGCGCGCATTGCCGGATGTTCGCGATGGTCTGAAGCCGGTTCATCGGCGCGTTCTGTTTGCCATGAATCGCATGGGTAACGACTGGAATCGGGCGTACAAAAAATCGGCCCGCGTAGTGGGTGACGTCATTGGTAAATATCACCCCCATGGCGATGCAGCTGCCTACGACACCATTGTCCGCATGGCGCAGGATTTTTCCATGCGCTACATGTTGGTGGATGGCCAGGGTAACTTCGGCTCGGTGGATGGTGATTCAGCGGCGGCGATGCGTTACACCGAAATTCGCATGGCGCGGATTGCCCATGAAATTATGGCGGATCTGGACAAGGAGACCGTCGATTTTAGCCCCAACTACGACGGCAGTGAGCAGGAGCCGCAGGTCATGCCGGCGCGTTTTCCACATCTGCTGGTCAATGGCTCTACGGGGATTGCCGTGGGCATGGCGACCAACATGGCGCCCCACAACCTTGCCGAAACCGTGAATGCCACTATCGCCTTTATCGATAACCCCCAAATCACTCTTGATCAGCTGATGGAGCACCTGCCGGGACCGGATTTCCCTACGGGGGGGATTATTAACGGTGCCGAAGGCATTCGCGATGCCTATTCCACCGGTCGTGGCAAGGTCTATGTGAGGGCCAGGGCGGAAGTGGTGGATGAGGGTTCGACCATCATCATTCACGAATTGCCTTACCAGGTGAATAAAGCCAACCTGCTGGAGAAAATTGCCGAGCTGGTAAAAGAAAAGAAAATCGAGGGGATACGCGAAATCCGCGACGAGTCGGATAAAGACGGCATGCGCGCAGTGATTGAGCTGCGCCGTGGTGAAGTCGGCGAAGTGGTGCTCAACAATTTGTTTAAACAAACGGCCATGCAGTCGGTGTTCGGTATCAACATGGTGGCGCTGGTGGACGGCAAGCCCGAGCTGCTGAATTTGCCGCAGATACTCAGTGAGTTTGTTCGTCATCGTCGCGAAGTGGTTAGCCGGCGTAGTCTGTTTGAGCTGGGTAAGGCCCGTGATCGCGCCCACGTTCTTGAGGGGCTGGCCATTGCCCTGAGTAATATTGATAAGGCAATTGCGCTGATTCGTGAGTCTAAAAGCAGCGAGGAAGCAAGAAACCGACTGCTCGCGGAACGTTGGCAACCGGGTCTGGTCGCAGAATTGCTGGAACGGGCTGGTGACGATGCGGGGGTAGGCGAAGCCGAGGGGGACGAATACGGACTCAAGCCGGAAGGTTATCGCCTCTCGCCCCGTCAGGCGCAGGCGATCCTCGATATGCGCCTGCATCGGCTGACCGGGCTGGAGCAGGAAAAGATCCGCGATGAGTACGTGGAGCTGCTTGAGCAAATTGCCGAGCTACTGGCGATTCTGAGCAGTGATGAGCGGCTGCTGGAGGTGATTCGGGAAGAGCTGGTAGCGGTGCGGGACCAGTACGGTGATCCCAGGCGGACTGAGATTCGCCAGCAGAAGCTCAACATGAGTCTTGAGGATATGATCGCCGAAGAAGATGTGGTGGTCACCCTGTCGCGTGAGGGCTACATCAAGAGCCAGCCGATCGAAGAGTACCGCACCCAGCGTCGAGGGGGGCGGGGACGCTCGGCCACCAAGGTCAAGGACGAAGATGTCATTGAGAACATGTTCGTTGCCAGCACCCACGACACGGTGCTGAGCTTTTCCAATAAAGGCAAGGCTTACTGGTGTAAGGTTTTTGAATTGCCCAGGGCGAGTCATGGTGGGCGCGGCCGGCCGATGGTCAATCTGTTGTCGCTTGATGAGGACGAGCGCATTAATGCCGCTCTGCCATTGCGTGGTTATGCGGAGGATAAATTCCTGTTTTTTGCGACTGAGCAAGGGATCGTTAAGAAGACCGCGCTGACTAATTTTTCCCGCCCCCGCAGTAATGGCATTATCGCGGTGGATCTGCGCGAGGGGGATCATCTTATTGGCGTCGATATCACCAGTGGTGAGGACGACGTCATGTTGTTCACCGATGCCGGCAAAGTGATACGTTTTGCCGAGAGCGGCGTTCGCGCAATGGGCCGTACCGCTCGTGGCGTCAAGGGCATCACCCTGAAACCGGGGCAAAAAGTGATCACCCAGATTATTGCCGGCAGTGGTTCGATATTGACCGCCACCGAAAACGGTTTTGGTAAGCGTACCCAGTTGGACGATTATCCCCGCTATGGCCGTGGCGGCCAGGGAGTGATCGCGATTCAAACCTCTGAACGAAATGGGGCATTGGTGGCGGCCTTGCCGGTATCGGATGAGGATCAGGTGATGTTAATTACCGATGCCGGAACCCTGATTCGCACCCCAGTCGATAATATTTCCATACTCGGTCGCAACACCCAGGGGGTTACGCTGATTGGTCTTTCCAAAGAGGAACGGCTGGTCGGTATGGCGCTGGTGGAGGGCGACGATTTGGAGCAGGAGGGGGGTGCCACCGATACCGATCAGCCGGTCGATGAGCCATTGGTAGACGGGGATGGAGATGGGGAGGGCGTCAGTGATTAAGGCAATAATACATTTCATCGGGAGAGGGCCCGCAGCCAACCATCGGAGTAGTAACTAATGTCACGAGTGTTTAATTTCAGTGCCGGCCCGGCCACTTTGCCGCAGAGCGTGCTTGAACAGGTTCGCGAGGAGATGCTCGACTGGCATGGAGAGGGCATGTCGGTGATGGAAATGAGCCACCGGGGCAAGTCCTTTGTCTCGATTCTGGAGCAGGCTGAGGCGGATCTGCGCGAACTCCTGGCGGTGCCGGCGGGCTATAAGGTGCTCTTCCTGCAGGGGGGTGCCAGTGCTCAATTCAGCATGGTGCCGCTGAATTTGCTGGGTGATAAACGACGGGCCGACTACATTATTACCGGAAGCTGGTCCAAAAAAGCGATGGCCGAGGCGAAACGTTTCTGTGAGGTGTCCATAGTTGGCGATAGCTCCGAGGTGAATTTCAGTCGGGTCCCCGGCCAGGAAGAATTACGGTTAAACGCCGACGCGGCTTACCTCCACTACACAGCGAACAACACCATATTCGGCACCGAATTTCATTATATTCCCGATGCCGGCGATATCCCTCTGGTTTGCGATGCCTCGAGTAATATCCTTTCTCGACCGGTAGATGTGTCGAAGTATGGGGTTATTTATGCCGGGGCACAGAAGAATATTGGCCCGGCCGGCATGGCCATTGTTATCCTGCGTGAGGATTTGCTGGGCAAGGCGCTGCCGCAAACACCGACGATGATGGATTATCAGCCTCATGCCGAGAATGACTCCTGCTATAACACGCCTCCGACCTTTGCAATTTACGTCGCGGGCCTGGTGTTCAGGAAGTTATTGGATGACGGCGGATTGACCGAAATTGAGGCGCTCAATCTGCGTAAATCCACAGCGCTCTAGCAGGCGATCGACGGCAATGATTTTTATAACTGCCCCACGGAAGTTGCCAGTCGCTCCAGAATGAACGTGCCTTTCACGTTGGCCAACGCAGAACTGGACGGGCGCTTTCTGCAGGAG
>JAYNPV010000091.1:0-8413 GCA_038113925.1 Gammaproteobacteria bacterium
GTCTGTAAAGCGGTGGTTATTGTTGACGATCCCGCTGAGTATATTAACGGCGGCACGACGCTCCCCCAGTTTTTCCAGTCCAACAGCCAGGTGGTATTGCATTGTTGGATAGAGGGCATCCGGGATGTCATTAACTGCTCGTAACAATTCGGTGCCGCGGCGCGGGTCACGACCCGTATCGATGAGTATCCAGGCGAGGGTATCAATGGCGTTGATGTTGTTATCTGCGCTGGCGACGGCACGCTCGGCGTATTCAAGCGCCTGCGCATCGTCAGTCTGATGAAGTGCCCATGCCAGGTTATTCAGGGTTTCACTGTCGGCGACCTCTTCATCTGCCAGGCGCACGTAGTGGCGACTGGCTCGGCCATAATTTCCGTGGTTAAGGTAATAATCCGCGAGTTGACGGCGAAATCCGTGCGACTGCGGATGCTCTTTCAACCAGGATTCTGCCGTTGTGAAGGCCTTGTCTGTCTGGCCGTTAGCCAGGAGTGCTTGAATATAGCGCAGGGTCCATTGTGGCGTGGGAGCCAGTTTAAATGCGCTGGCCATTGCTACGGCTGCCTCATGCGGTAAATCACTTTTAGCCAGTAAATGAGCTTTTAGACCAAACCCCCGCGGATCATCAGGGGCGGCAGCGGTGTAGTTATTAGCTAACGTCAGGGCTTGGCTGTGATATTAATAGAGATCTTTACGATCCTGTAAAGAAAAATAAAATATTAAAAATGCTAGATCATTGCATAGGTATAACCACTGTATCTGAATCATTAAAAGAAGAGTTAATAGTTCATGGAGTCCCTCCAGCTAAAGTGGCTGTTATTCCAAATGGCGTAGATATATCCAAGTTTAAGGTTCTTGATAGATCAGATTGTCGAAGTCGGCTACAAATCGATACAGCTAACCCCGTAGTAGTGTATGTGGGTCGTTTAAGTGAGGAAAAGAGTGTTACCACTCTCATTGAAGCGGCAGCCGCTGTTATAAGTGGTGGACAATCGCTAGACGTCTACCTGGTCGGTGACGGGGCCTTGAAAAATGATTTGATTAGTCAGGCGGAAACGCTAGGGGTAAGGGAAAATGTCACTTTTGTGGGCAAGGTTGGCCATGATGAGGTCTCTTTGTGGATGGGTGCAGCGGATTTTTTCTGTCTACCAAGTCTTCGGGAAGGCTGTCCCAATGTGATTCTGGAAGCGTTGGGGAGTGGCCGGCCGATTCTAGCAACTAAGGTTGGCGCTATTCCGGATGTCGTCAGTGATGATTCCGGAATTTTATTTGAGCCAGAAGACGTTGATGGTCTGGTGAAGACTCTTGGAACTGCTATCAACAGGGGTTGGAGTGAGACCGTTATCAGTCATTCGGTAAAGGGCTTGTCATGGGAAAAAGCAGCGGAAAAATATTATCATTTTTATAAAAAAGCGGTGTAACGCAAGGGGTATAAAAATTATTAGGTTAGATTCGAAGGGCTTAATTCATAAGATGAAGATAAAACCAAGTCCATGTCCCTGGTACTTTAAAATGGCCTGTAAAAGGGTGGCAGCCGGGAAAAGAGGTGGATATCGTCTTTTGAATATTTATGAATCCCTTGGATTGTTAAATAAATATTGTTTTTTTACTCTGCCCGACGGTGATAAAGCGTTGTTTCCGTTAACATGGCCGGGTTTAGAGCGCGATGATTTGTTGGAAAATTATGAAACGGACGCGCTACAGGCAGTTGTGGAGTTCATGCAGAATACCGAGTGTAATTATGCGTTGATTGATTGTGGGGCGGATATTGGTATTTATTCCAGATTGCTGTTATCCAATACTGAGAAAATTCGATATATAGTCGCTTTTGAACCTAACCCGGAGGCCTTTTATCTTCTTGAAGAGAATCTTAGGAATACTGGTATAGATATTCAGTTGTTTGAATCGGCGGTAGGATCTAGCAGAGGGAAGGGAGAATTGTTCTTCCCTGAGGATGATCCCATTTCACATGCCGGATTTATCCGCCGAGAACAAGGGGGCGTGATTGATATTGTTCCCATAGATGATCTGGGTGTTCCTGCTGAATTGGGGCTTATGCTTAAACTTGATGTAGAGGGAGCTGAGTATGACGCGTTGCTTGGCGCCGCCCGAACCCTCAGTGATGCGCCACATTTTGTTGTTCAGTTTGAAGCACACCGAGAGGTGGTTAAGCGCACAGGTCAAGAACCGGTTGATGGCGTGAAACTGTTAAAGCAGATCGCGGGTGATGTTACCTGGATTGCCTGTAATGAAGAAGAAGGCAAAGTTTATACTGAATTAAATTTGCATCAGCCCCTTTTTGATCAATTGCCATCCGGGGAGGTTTATGATTTAGTGGTTACGCGAGTTAATTCGATGTGACTATGGTGGTTGTATTAGATTACTACTTAACAAAGAAATGCTCTTAAGAGTATTTCTTTGTATTCTAATTCCACATTGTTATGTTGATTAATTGCTTAGAGTTCCTGTTGTGAAATTAATGGTAGATACAAGTTGATTACCAGGTGGCGAGATAAGCTCACTCTTTTGTTGTTAAGTTCCTTTAAGGTGAATGTGGCGCGTACGCTGGTTTATAAAGCTTGTCACCCGCGCGTTGAGCCTAAACTGGTTTTTGTGTTTGGATGTCAACGTTCCGGGACCACTATTACCCAGCGATTAATCGAACTGGATCCTCAGGTGACTTCCTATGGAGAGGGAGATGCACCCTATTTTTACGCGTGGCCTGAACGCTCCAATCGGTTACTGGACGATGAGGTGGTCAGGGTGGTACTTGACAGAGAAAAGTCGCGGCGGGTTTTATTAAAGCCACTTTATGAGAGTCAGCGTGCTGAGGAACTACTGAATGCTTTTCCTGGGTCGAGGGGGGTGTGGGTATTTCGCAATTACCGAGATGTAATCGCTTCGCACAGGAGCTACTATCAGCACCGGGATCCGCGAGCCTATGTAGCGCCGATAATCGAGGGTAATAGTGAGTCGTGGATGGGGGCACGTTGCTCGGAGCCACTCAGGGATCTGCTAAAAGCATTGGGCGAAGATGAACTTTCGGTTGATGACCTCTATGGCCTGTTCTGGATTGCCCGTTGTGAACTCTACTGGCCCTTGTGCGATGATTCTCGAGTCTTTTTGCTCGATTATGATCAGCTTCGTGAGTCACCGCGGGTGAAGACAGAGCAACTCTATGATTTTTTAGGGCTGAGGTTTCGGCCGTCTTATCCGCGGTTGGTGCGTGCCGGCCGACCTGGGCAGCACGATGAACAGCAGTTGCATCCATTGATCCGGGACTATTGTGAAGAGGTGTTAAGCCAGCTGCGCGGATTTAGCAGGTAAAAAAGAAAATTTACTCAGGGCTTGAGGGTTTCGACCAGGTTTGCGCTCAGGGTTGGCCAGGTTTGCGCTATTTCCTGTCTCAGTCTTTGGCGACTTGCTGCGGTAGATTCAACGATCGGCGTCGAAAAAATGACCACCAGGCTGCCATTGAGTTTTTTTAGTCGGGCTTCGAGGTCGTAAAGCTTGCCAGCAAAAGCGGACGCGGAGCGACGGTGGCCAAATTCATACCAGGACCAGACCAGGCGGCGTCCTTCGCTGCTGTTTTTGATTATTTGTTCATTTACGGTGAAAGTTTTGGATTCTGGGGAGACCTTCTGTTTAGATCTTTCTAACAGGTCCCACTGGTCAGGGTCGAAGTTTGAATTGGTCTCATTAATAAGCTCGGCACCATCTGCCTGCTGTTGATAGAAAATCAGGTAAGCGATCGTTGATGAGCCGCCATGTTGGTAGAGAGATTCCAACCCTCCCGGGTAATGGGGCTGCAACCAGAGCTCCTTGTTAGCGGGTTGCCAGGGCGCCGCCAGTAAATCATTGAAATCAATTTCTCGATATTGGCCGGCCGCCAAAAACTGGGTGCTCGTCATAGGGATGACGACGCTGGCGACCAGTAGTAAGAGGGCTGTCGTGTACATTTGCCGAGGGAGAACCCTGTTGCTCAGGGCGGTTCGGTGGCCATTGTTGCTATCCCGCTTGGGTAAAAACCTATTACCTAGCCAGAACCACCCCAAAAGCAGGACGGCGAAAATAATCCATCCGAGGGTTGCGTGGTCAGAGACCATAGGGTGGTCTATTCCCCAAAAGTTAGCGATGCCGATGACGGTTAATATACGTAACCAGTTACCAACAATCGCCAGGCCGACCAGCAAACTGAACATGCCCAGCTTGGTAATTAACTTTCCGGTCGACAGATAGGCGTAAAGCGAGCCAATAGCCAGCGCGGTGACCAGGTAACGCATGCCGCTACAGCCTTCTTCTACGATAAATCGGCCGGCCGGTATTTCAATGACAAAACCTTCTGCGTAAATTGGCAGGCTGCTAAGGCTCATCAACTTTACTGTTGCCCAGGTTGTCAAGAGCTGGGCGTAAGGAGTGATCAGCGACCAGATCGGAAAAGCCAACAGGGCGAACGCAAATATAAACCAGTAACTACGTAGAAACTGCCAGCCATAGAGGGTTGCCGGGATCAGTAGTAACGATGACAGTAACCCTATCTCGGCGATCGCCCGGGTATGGGTCTGCTGACCGAGAAAAATCAGCAGAGTGGCACCCAGAAATAGTAGTAACCCTGGCCACCAGGGTTTGACCTTATCAACCGGCTGTTGGTTGGTAAAAAACAGCCAGAAGCAAACCGGAACAATCAGTAAGCCCTGGTTAAGCGTGTCGTTTTGCCACCAGTTCAGCACCATGCCAAGGCTTAGCTGATGGTGGACCATGATTACCACCATCATCAGCCCCAGCGGGGTGATGGTTTTGAACTGGGTGAATCGCCTCAAGGCCACTGATTTCGCTTAACAGCTCGGTTAGAGCCGGCCGTCGACCTCATTGATATCGAATAGCCCTTTAATATCATAGAGAACAAAGTTGCTCTGGCCGTATTCGCGAATCCTTTCGATTCCCGCCTCCTTAAACTGTGAATGGGGCACGGCCATGATTACCGCTGCGTAGTGGTCTTCTTTAGGCGTGTCTATCAATGAGACGCCATATTCCCGTTGAGCTTCACCCGGGTCAGCCCAGGGATCATGGATATCCACATTCATTCCAAACTCCTCCAGGCCGGCGATCAGGTCGACAATTTTGGTATTGCGAATATCGGGGCAATTCTCTTTAAAAGTCAGGCCCATCACCAACACGTCAGCGTCGGTGGATGAGTGGCCTTTGCCGATCATCAGCTTGACCACAGTTTCGGCGATAAAATAACCCATATTGTCGTTAAGCCGCCTGCCGGAGAGGATCACCTCCGGGTGATATCCGACCTCCTGGGCTCGGTGGGTCAAATAATAGGGGTCGATGCCGATGCAGTGTCCACCAACAAGGCCTGGTTTGAAGGGGAGAAAATTCCATTTGGTGCCTGCCGCTTCGAGTACCTGTAACGTATCCAGATTAAGTTTGTTGCAGATGACCGCGATTTCGTTGACCAGGGAAATATTGATATCCCGTTGGACGTTCTCGATAACTTTGGCTGCTTCAGCAACCTGGATGCTTTCTGCGCGATGGGTGCCGGCGGTGACGATGGAGCGATAGAGATCATCGATATATTTTGCTGCTTCTGGAGTTGAGCCGGAGGTGATCTTGGTGATGGTTTCGAGTTTGTGTTTTTTGTCACCGGGTACGATTCTCTCCGGGCTGTAACCTACAAAAAAATCTTCGTTTAACTTGAGCCCGGATTGATGTTCCAGTACCGGTACACAGAGTTCCTCGGTGGCACCGGGAAAGACCGTTGATTCGTAAATCACCACATTGCCGGGGCGAAGATATTGGCCAATGGTTGTCGATGCCGCCAACAGCGGTTTCAGGTCTGGCTGTTTGCTCCGGGTGATCGGCGTGGGCACAGTGACTATAAAAATATCGGCTGCAGCCAGTTGAGAAGGGTCTGCCGTGTAGGTGGCGTGTGTCGCCGCCTGCAGGTCGGTAGAAGAGACCTCCAGGGTGGCATCTTCTCCCTGCAGCAGTGCCTCTACCCGCTGTGAATTGCGGTCATAACCTATGGTCGGTTGAGTTTTGCCGAAGGCGACCGCCAGGGGCAATCCGACGTAACCTAAACCGATGATGCATATCGTGGATTCACTGAGTGGTTTCATGAATGGTAATTTCTTCTTGATTGGGTGGAGTGGGAGTGTAAATTCGCCGAAACGGCCATTTTGATTGGGTCGGCGTTATTTATTTTCGATATCGAGCCGCTCCATTAGCGCATAGAGCGTGGGCCGAGTGACCCCTAATAGCTCCGCGGCACTAGATAAATTGCCGTCACAACGAGTAAGTGCATTGTTAATCGCAACGCGCTCTGCGGTTGCCCGGGCTTCTTTAAGGTCATAATTGATAGCGGGCGGGTCAGCCGGGTTGGTCTGGTCAGTCGGGGGAGTAGTTGTCAGGCCAAGGTCTACCGGGCTTATGCGTTTGCCATCACACATGATGACTGCCCGTTTGACCGCATTTTTTAGCTCACGAATATTACCCGGCCACGGATAGTTGCCAAGCAGGTTAAGCGCCTCATCGTTAAATCCAGTTACCGGACTATTCTGCTCTTTGGCAAACCGGGTTAGAAAAGCGCTGGCGATGACTGGAATATCGCTAATACGATCGCGAAGCGGGGGCAGGGTAATCTCAATCTCGCCGATTCGATAATAGAGATCCTCGCGAAACAACTGCTCGCTGATCAGCGACTGCAAATCCTGATGGGTAGCACAGATAATTCGCACATCTACAGTGATTTCCTCACGTCCGCCAATACGTTCAAAAGTTCTAGACTCCAGAAATCGCAATATCTTGGCCTGCAAAGCGATTGGCATATCGCCGATTTCATCCAGGAACAGGGTGCCGCCGTCTGCCAGCTCTATCTTCCCCGGGGTGCTTTTTGCTGCCCCGGTAAAAGCTCCTTTCTCGTAACCAAACAGTTCGCTCTCAAGAAGTTCCCCCGGGATAGCTGCACAGTTGATAGCGATTAACGCTTGGTCAGCGCGGGGGCTGGCCTGGTGCACTGACTGGGCGATCAATTCCTTGCCAGAGCCACTCTCGCCGAGTATCAGGATGCTGGCATTACTCGATGCGACCTTCTGGGCCGTCTGAACCACCAGATTTAGTTCGGGACTATTGCCAATAATTTCGCTAAATGGGCCGGTCTGATTCAGTGTTTTCTGTAATTCACGATTTTCCCGCTCCAAAGCGGCGAGGTAATGTGCTCTAGAGACGATGAGTTTTAATAGTTCTATATCAACCGGTTTCTGGCAATAGTCGTAGGCACCTCTGGAAATAGCGTCTAGCGCAACCGCGTGGTCATCGTTACCAGTGACAACAATAACTTTGGTAAATGGAGCCTGTGCAAGAATTTCGTCTAGTGCTTTGAGCCCTTCTGAGGCGTTCGCCGGGTCGGGTGGTAACCCCAGGTCCAAGGTTACGACCGCCGGCTGGTGCTTGTTGATGGCCATTAGCGCGGAATTCCGGTCACCGGCGATAGTTACGTTGTAATCATCAAAGGACCAGCGCAGCTGGTTTTGCAGGCCCTCATCATCTTCAACAATTAACATGGCGGGTTGGGCAGCTTTAGCCATTAGCTGAGAGTCCTTCTGTTTGAATTATGAGGCATCTGCCAGGGGTAAGCTGATCTGGAACAGGGTACCAACACCCACCTTGCTACTGACAGTGATGCGTCCATCAATTGATTCAATGTACTCTTTGCTTTCATAAACACCAATGCCCATTCCTGCATTGCCTTTAGTGGTTTTGAAGGGCCTAAACAGTTCATTGTCGATGAACGAGGGGGTCATGCCACAACCGGTATCCTGTATTTCTATTTGGCACCTCGAGCCGTTAGAGGTCATGGATATCTCTACCCCACCGGAAGGCTCAGTGGCTTCCTGAGCATTCTGTACCAGGTGCAGCAGTACGTTGACCATCCGATCTGGATTGCAATGAACGAATAGCCGGTTATGATCACCGACCAGTTTTGCGGGCGGCTGGTTTGCACTTGTGCGGTTAATGATTTCGCCAAGCAATTCGCCCAATTCTGAGCGGCTCGCAGGCGCGATCTCTTCAGCGGAGTGCCTATGTCTCAGTTGCAGCAACATAGCGTTCATTTTTGTTACCGCATTGTCGACAGTAGAAAACGCATCGGTGATGAATTCAGGATTGTCCGCATGTTTTTTGGAGTTTTGTACCACCATTTGTAGTTGGGCGACGACGTTTTTCAGATCGTGTATCAGAAAGGCGGACAGCCGGTTATAGGCCTCGAACTGACGCGCTTCGGCAAGTGCGTAAGTGGCCCGGTGAAACGCCAGATAGGAGGCGACCTGCTGGCTTGCGGCAGTGACCAGGGCGATGTCTTCCCAGTCTAGCTGGTTCGGGAGTGTCAGGGATCGCTCAATCTGGATTATTG
>JAYNPV010000091.1:8423-9964 GCA_038113925.1 Gammaproteobacteria bacterium
CAACTTACCATTGCTATTCAAAGGAATTAGTAACCAGGGTTGTTTGCCGTTCATCAGTGACTCAGGCCAGGCCGGTGCCGCTGAATGCGGGGTGCTTTCAGAACTGGTGGCCATTGTTGAGAGGTTAATTATATTTCCCTGGTTGTGGAGTTGCTCAAGCACCGGTTCCGTTAGTTCCAGGCTGGTGGAATCGATCGGCCATTCGTAGCAGCAGGTTTGTCGCCAACGGCCGTGGTTGTCGACAGACCAGAGAGCACCGCCGGGGCTGTCCAGCAGTTCGCGTATTGCTGACAGTGCTATTTCCTCTGAGGAACCTCCCTCAGTAATCGCAAGTCTTGATGTCAGTTTTAGCCATTCGTCGCGATATTCATATTTGTTGCGGTAAAAGTTGCGGGTAATGATCTGTTTCGTCAGCCCGCGCAAATGGGCTGAACTGAGCAGTACCGTCAGGCCAAGAAGCGCCGCGAACACCAGGGTGGCCAGCAGGGTATCACCCCAGTCGCCACCGAATATCTTGAGGAAATAACCAGCGCCAGCGACCAGCACAAGATAGCCACCGGTGACCAGTAGCGAGCTGGTAAAAAAAACCACACCACGGGAGACGAATACCCGCACCTCCCATGATGGGTTACGGGTAGCGGAAATAGCTATCAGTGGGGTGGAGATCGCCTGCACAAACCCTCTTGCTGCCCAGGTGTGTGGATTAATCTGCTGGAACAGTAATGCGTCGATATATAAAACCGCATCAAAAATGACGATGCCGGCTACACCCATGCAGAGGTATTTGATTGCCCATTTGTCAGGTGTGGAGCTATTGCGATAGAGCTGTTCAATTAGCCAGATTACGAAGATGGTACCGAGTAGCAGTGGTCCGGGAAGGGGGGCCTGATTTCCTGGTGCCCACTGGTCTGGTTGCCACAGTAAAACAGAGGCAAGACCAAAATAAATGATCAGGATTCCCGGCATGGCCCAGCGCAATATGCCGTTGATATTGCCTGCCAGTTCCGCTCGCGTTTTTAACAGAGAAACGATGAACAGTGCCCATGCACCTAATCGCAGATTGTCAAAAGCGAGAACAGTTGGCAGAGCCGGAGCTCCAGAGTTTGCATGCCAGGCACTACTTGTCGCGCTGATGATTGTCAGAGACACTGCCCCAAGCAGCAGACCTCCCTGGAGGCGTCCGCGCCAGCTGATGAGCAACAGTAGCAGCAATAGACCATTAACAACTGCTGCACTGGCATAGCTGGCGGTGGTAATGACAGAAAGATCCATATAACCCGGAGACCCAAGAATCTGGTCGGTAGCGACGGCAGACCCGGACGTTATCACAAACCGGGTTAGGTATTCTCCGTAACTGCTTTAACGCATAAGGGCGATGTTCAGCGAGCCCCCTGACGCCAGAGGCAAACCTGGACGGTCTGGAACAGAATGGTCAAATCCAGAAACAGGCTATGGTTCTTCATGTAATAGAGGTCATATTGCAGTTTGCGTCGTGCATCATCTTCCGATGCACCGTAGGGATAGCAGACCTGCGCCCAACC
>JAYNPV010000092.1:0-2630 GCA_038113925.1 Gammaproteobacteria bacterium
CCCTATTTCATTGCCGCTCACCCGGGTACCACGGACAACGACATGGTCGAATTGGCCCTGTGGCTGAAAAAAAATGGCTTCAGAGCCGACCAGGTTCAGAGTTTTTACCCATCACCGATGGCCACGGCCACCGCCATGTACCATTCGGGTAAGAATCCCCTGCATCGTCTCCGCCGGGAGGGGGGTGACGTCGATATTGTTCGTAAAGGCAAGCAGCGCAAATTGCACAAGGCTTTATTGCGTTATCACGACCCAAACAACTGGCCGGTGATAAGAAGGGCACTCAAACAGCTGGGCCGGGCGGACCTGATCGGTTACGCCAGGCGTTGTCTGGTGCCACCGCGCCAACCGGCTACCGATCAGGGCAGAACAGTAGCGGGCCATTCCTCGTTTCTGACCAGGCACACCGGCATTCCAAAGGCTGCGACGACGACCAGGAAGAAGACCAGAGTCACGCGATCCAAACGCCATAGCAGTGGTCGCACCAGGCAGCGATAATCAGGTCGCGCTGACGCTTCCAAACCCGCTACAATTCAACGCTCAGTCACACAAGTCGCGCAACCTCTCATCACTCAACTCAGTTTTATTTAAAAGGACATTAATCAATGAAACTCTTCTATTTCCCCGGTGCTTGTTCAATGGCCGTGCACATCACCTTGAACGAAATTGGTGCCCAATATGATCTGGAAAAAGTCGACCTCATGGGCGACAAAAAAACCGAATCGGGAGACGATTACCTGCAAATTAACCCCAAAGGCTATGTGCCCTGCCTGCAACTGGACAGTGGCGAGTACCTGACCGAGGTAGGCTCGATTCTGCAGTATCTGGCGGACAGTAATCCGTCTGCCAATCTGTTGCCCGCAGTGGGTGACCAGCAGCGCTATCGGGTAATCGAATTTATCAGTTACATCTCGGGCGAATTGCATAAGAATTTTGCGCCGCTGTTTAACCCGGCAATTACCGATGAGGAGCGGGCCGCGACGCTGGAAACTATTGGCAAGCGGCTGGACCTGTTAAACGATCAACTTGCCGGGGGTGGACCCTTTCTCACTGGTGAGCAGTTCACTATCGCTGATGCCTACCTGACCACAGTGCTGGGCTGGTCACAGTTTGTGCAAATGGATATGTCACCCTGGCCCAATCTGGGGGCCTATGCTGGCGCCGCGATGGGCCGACCTGCGGTACAGGCTACCTTGCAGGAAGAGGGGCTGGGATAAATAACCATTAATAACTAATGATTAGGGCACCGCCCTTTAGAAAGCCCGGAACTGTGAGGCAGTTTCGGGCTTTTTTGGTATTGCGGCAGGCTGCGGAGAATTTTTCCTTTAAAAACAGTGTGTAGATGTAATAAAACTGTCATTGAATAGCCGTTGACAGGGGGGGCTGGCCGTTTATAATCGGCCGGGCTAGAAAGTAAGTCTTAGTATTTATCGGCACCATTTTGATCGGCAGTTGTTTAGTTATCATCCTGTTTGTCATATGTAATAGATACACTTCCAGCACAACCGGCCCTGATGAGCAGGGCTAAATTACTCTTGAAAATATAGGAACTAACTTTATGTCTACAACTACCGGTACCGTTAAATGGTTCAACGAATCTAAAGGTTTTGGTTTTATCGAGCAGGAATCCGGCCCGGACGTTTTCGTTCACTTCAGCGCCATTTCCGGTTCAGGCTTCAAGACTCTGGCCGAAGGCCAGCGTGTTGAGTTCACTGTTACTCAGGGTCAGAAAGGTCCTCAGGCAGAGAACGTAGTCGCCGTATAAAGCGATGAGCTAAAAATCGGGCCACTTTATAAACAGTGGCCAGGCCAGTCTAATAAGGACAGGCCGATAAAAGGGCAGGACGTTACAGTCCGGCCCTTTTTTTATGTCCAGCTAAAACCAGGCCCTTGTCGGGTGCGTTTACAACAGGAGATTCATTGAGCGCCGTTTCCTTCTCATCATTGGGGCTAAAAACCGAGATACAGGAGAATTTGGAGACTCTTGGTTATCTGCAGCCCACCCCGATACAGGATCAGAGTTTGCCGACGATACTTGCCGGCAAAGACCTTATTGCTCAGGCGCAGACCGGTTCTGGTAAAACCGCGGCCTTTGGTCTCGGTCTGCTGAATCGGCTCCAGGTAGCTGATTTCACCATCCAGGCCCTGGTGCTTTGCCCCACAAGAGAGCTTGCCGATCAGGTTGCCAGGGAAATACGGCGATTAGGTCGATCCATTGCCAATATAAAAGTGTTGACCCTGTGCGGCGGCGTACCGGTTTATCGCCAGGTCAAATCCCTGACCCGGTCGCCGCATATTGTGGTGGGCACACCGGGCAGGGTAGAAGATCTGCTCCGCAAGGGCCATTTGCGCCTGCAGGGATTACAGACGCTGGTGCTCGATGAAGCGGACCGCATGCTCGATATGGGATTCCAACCGGCGCTGGATGCGATTATCCAGTTTACGCCGTCCAAGCGGCAAACCCTGCTATTCAGCGCGACCTATCCCGAGCAGATAGACACCATGGCCAGGCGGGTAATGGTCGATGCGGTCAAAGTAGAAATTAATCGCGAAATGTCGGTCGCGACCATTGATCAGCATTTTTACCGGCTCGAAGGGACACAGGATCGGTTTACCGCGCTGCTGCGGCT
>JAYNPV010000092.1:2640-6904 GCA_038113925.1 Gammaproteobacteria bacterium
CTGTTTTGCAATACCAAACAGATGGCCCAGCAGACAGCAGATGAATTATGCCAGCGCGGCTTTAGCGCCTCGGCCCTGCATGGTGATCTCGACCAGAAAAAGCGTGATCAGACTCTGGAGCGATTTGCCAATAAAAGTATGTCGATTCTGGTAGCCACCGACGTGGCAGCCAGAGGCATAGATATTGATCGGCTGGACCTTGTCATTAACTACGATTTTGCTCGCGATAGCGATATTCATCTCCACCGGGTCGGACGAACCGGTCGGGCCGGTAAAGGCGGTACCGCCTGCACCCTGGTCACCGCACAGGAGGGGAATCAACTGGCCCGACTGGAGCAGAACTTAAACCTCGCTATAGAGATTCAGCCCCTGCCCGACAGCGCACTATTGGCGGAACCGGCCTATCTGCCAGAGAGGGTGACACTGCAGATCGAGGCGGGCAAAAAACAGAAGCTTCGACCCGGCGACATTCTCGGAGCTTTAACCGCCAAACAGGGGATCGATGCCAGTCAGGTGGGCCGAATTACCATCGGTGACCGAATCTCCTATGTGGCCGTGCATCGCAATGCTGCTGAAGCAGCGGTAGAAAAACTCCGCAGTGGCAAACTGAAAGGGCGTAATTTCAGTACCCGCAAACTGGGTAATCATTAGGACCAGTGGGTGCGCTTTACCCATCTTCGCTGGACCATCAGGCCAGGCAGGATGCGAGCAGAAAGCTTTAGTTATTCAACATGCACGCGAGGGTTGCTGACCAGGACTGTAGGAGCGACTTCAGTCGCGACTGCGGGGCGGTAGACACGTACGAAGAGCTCTATTATTCAAGCCTTCGCTCGTACCTTAAGGCATAACTCCCTGACTTAACGGTTCCCCCAGTTGTCCGGCCGCTCCTGAGCAGGTGAAGAGTTGCCCTTGTTGCGGGGTGCCCGGTTGCCTATATCATCGGGAATTGAGTCTGCGGGCCGGTGGTTTTTGGCCTGGCCATTTCTGTTTCTATTTTTGCCCCCACGGGATGCCCGATTACCCCGGTCATCGGCAGCCTGCTGTCCATTGGACTTGCGATTCCCGTCTCGGCCATGGTTGCGTTGATTACCGTTGCCGCTGTTAGCATCCTGAGGGGAACTGCCGCGACCACGGCGGGTCTGATTGCCGGATTTTCGACGGTTGCCGCCATTGCCATCCGCCTGCCGGTTGCGGCTGTTTGCGCCTGAGCCTTGCCCGTCACGACGGCGGGGTGAACGTCCACGGGGCTCTTTTTTGGCGGCCGGAGGTTTAGGTGGACGGCGATCAAGGGTGGTTTCAGGTAACTCGTGATCGGGTTCGAAACCGCCAATATACTTGCGCGTCAGTACCTGACCGAGCAGGTGTTCAATGTCCGAGAGCAGGCGAATTTCATCTGCAGAGACCAGTGAGACCGCCTGGCCATTACTGCCGGCCCGCCCCGTACGGCCGATGCGATGAATATAATCCTCAGGGACGTTGGGCAGGTCAAAATTGACCACCTGGGGTAATTGATCAATGTCGATTCCCCGCGCAGCAATATCCGTGGCCACCAGAATCCGAATCGATCCGTCCTTAAAGCCGGCCAGCGCTCGGGTGCGCGCGCCCTGGCTCTTATTGCCGTGAATAGCGGCGGCTTGTATGCCGGCCTTCTCCAGTTGTGAAGTGAGTTTATTGGCACCGTGTTTGGTTTTGCTGAAAACCAGGGCCTGATGCCAGTTATTTTCAAGGATCAGGTGGGCCAGCAAGGCTGCTTTCTGTCTTTTGTCGACTGGATGAATCCAGTGTTCGACCGTTTCCACCGCCGTGTTGGGCGGCGTGACCGAAATCTCCAGTGGATCATTCACCAGCCCTTTGGCAAGCTTACGAATATCGGCAGAAAAGGTGGCTGAAAACATCAGGTTTTGCCGCTTTTCCGGCAGCAACGCCAGAATTTTGCTGATGTCATGGATAAAGCCCATGTCGAGCATACGGTCCGCTTCATCAAGCACCAGCACTTCGATGTCGTCAAACTGAACAGCGTTTTGACCATGTAAATCCAGTAACCGACCCGGCGTGGCAACCAGGATATCGACACCGCGGCGCAGCTTCATCATTTGTGGATTGATCTTCACTCCACCAAAGACCACCGCAGAGCTAACAGACAGGTGTTTGCCGTAAATCCGGACGCTCTCTTCAACCTGGGCGGCAAGTTCGCGGGTAGGGGTCAGAATCAGGGTGCGAATACGGTTTGGTTTAGCCGGTTCCCCCTCGGCCAGACGCTGCAGAATGGGCAATACAAAACCGGCGGTTTTGCCAGTGCCGGTCTGCGCGGCGGCCATCAGATCACGCCCCTCAATGACTGCTGGCACCGCCTGTAACTGGATGGGGGTGGGGGTGTCGTAACCGTGTTCAGCGACGGCTTTTACAATAGCTTCTGACAGGCCTAAAGCGGCAAAACTCATAAATAAACTTCTCTAATGGGAAAACTGGCTATCTCAGCGGCTACCGTCTTTGAAATGTAATAATTGCGGCAGCACTGGCTTCTATAGCATGGTTTCTACTCAGGTTACCCGACTGGTAACCAGGGCTTATCTGCGCCACGCCCCGCAATGTGCAGGATTACGTGGGGAATCCGGACCATGGTCTGTTGGCAGGATTCGCGATAAACAGAGTAGAAAGGGGGTATTCTACGGCAACATGCAACGGTTGTTGAGTTTCTGTTAATCACGCAGCTCAAATATTTACTACCTGCTGAGTCAGAGACGGGAAACGGAGCCGGTTAATTACGAGCCGGTGTTAGCGTTTGACGTTGCAGAGCAAAAAGCAACTGGCAGTTGGGTGGGGTTGCCTGATATGAGTAATTTTTAGTTGCGGAAGTAATGATTTGGTGAAAAAGAATGGGCTCGCCATCTCCTGAAATGGCTGGCGTGCCGATGCTAGCTCTATCTTTGAGGTAATTTATTCTGGCCTGTTAATTGCTATGCTATCCGTAGAATGAACTGCTATATCACCCATATAAACCGCGCCCGCGAGGGTCTGGTTGAATTTCAATTTGCTTTGGGAACGCCTGATCTGGTCCTGGAAATGGTGTTGCCAATTGCTGCATTTGAGAGCTTCTGCCGAGACCGGAGGATTAACCCAGCCGAAGGGGGGAAAGGCCGGCAGCCCGAAAACCCGCCCCGGGATTTTTCCGGCGGTATATAGGTATCGCTGCGCTTAGAAGCCAATCAGGAGGAGATTCCATGTCCATCGAAATACGCACCACCAATACCGAGCCGTTGCGTCAGAGCTACGCCCATATACAGAGATTTCAGGGTAAAGACAAAGCAGCATCCCGGTATCTGGAAGGCTCGCTTGGCCTGCAGATGGAGACCAATTTTCATTACCGGCCGATTTGGGCGCCGGAATATGAGATCTTTGATAAGCGCCGCACCGCTATTCAGGTGCAAGAGTGGGACCGTTATAAGGACCCACGGCAGATGTACTACGCTACCTACACTATTGCCCGCGCTCGTCAGGCGGAGACCGTTGAACGCAATTTCGACTTCATCGAGCAGCAGCAACTGCTGGAAAGCCTGGACCAAAACACTATCGATAAAATCCTGGAATCGCTGATTCCGCTGCGCCACCTGGAGTGGGGTGCCAACATGAATAGCTGCAGCGTGCTCGACTATGGCTGGAGCACGGCGGTCACTCAGCCGTTTATGTATGACGCCATGGATCGCCTGGCCATTGCCCAGCAGTTAACCCGAATCGGCATGCTGATGACCGAAGACCCCGAGTCGATGCTTGACCAGGCACGCAGCACCTGGACCGATGCCGACTACTGGCAACCGATGCGCCAGGTGGTTGAAGATACCCTGGTGATTCAGGACTGGTTCGAGCTGTTTATCGCCCAGAAAATAGCCATTGACGGCCTCCTGTTGCCGCTGGTCTATGGTCACCTGTTACCCGCAATCAGCACCGGTGCGGGATTGCCCCTGGCCGTTAATTTTATTCAGGAGTGGCTCACCGAGAGCCAGCGATGGGTGGATGCTCTGGTCAAGTTTACGGCCAAAGAAAGTTCTGAAAACAGGGCGCTACTAAGACAATGGAATGATGGCTGGATTTCCAGAGTCGCTCAGGCTGCACAGCCCTATGTCGCCGAAGTGGTTGGGCCCGGTACCGAAGAGTTAATAATCAACCAGCGAAATGAGCTGGTTGCCCGGCTTGCTAAAGCGGGGGTCAACGATGAGTAAGAATTCGGTGTTTATCGCTTTAATGAATGATGATAACGGTCGTCAGA
>JAYNPV010000092.1:6914-9862 GCA_038113925.1 Gammaproteobacteria bacterium
ATCAGCGAAGCGATTCTTGAAGATAATGCAGATGCCACGCTGGAAACCTTTCCGGCAATGTTAAAAATCGATGCGCCTCAGCGGTTAGTGGTCAATGCCGAGTCAGTTTCCGAACTGGTTGGCCACGACTGGGATCCGCAGGAGCTGCACCTGTCACTAATTTCCATTAGTGGTCAGGTCTACGAAGACGATGACAAGTTTGAACTCTACTGGGGAGAGTCCCATGAATAGTCCATTACAGCAGCCTAAACGCAGTAAAAAAATTGGTATGCGCGAGAACTACCGGTTAATGACCCGGGGTCTCGACTGGGACCTTAGCTACCAGAAACAGGAAGAGGTATTTCCTTATGCCGAGTTCGAGGGCATCAAGATTCACGATTGGGATAAATGGGAGGACCCCTTCCGTTTGACCATGGATGCCTACTGGAAATACCAGTCAGAGAAGGAGCGCAAGCTCTATGCGGTGATGGATGCTTTTGCCCAGAATAATGGCCAGTTTCAGGTCTCTGACGCCCGTTATATCAACGCAGCCAAATTATTTTTAACCGGTATCACTCCGCTGGAGTACAACGCCCACCGGGGGTTTGCCCACATTGGCCGACATTTGCCCGGGGTCGGCGCGCGTATCGCCTGCCAGATGCAGTCCATCGACGAACTGCGCCACGCGCAGACGCAAATCCACACCCTTAGCCAGTACAACAAGTATTTCAACGGCTTCCACGATTTTATGCATATGCATGATCGGGTCTGGTATCTGTCGGTGCCCAAGTCGTTTATCGAAGATACCCTCAGTGCCGGGCCGTTCGAATTTCTGACCGCGATTTCGTTTTCCTTTGAGTATGTGCTCACCAATCTGCTGTTCATGCCGTTTATGTCTGGCGCCGCCTACAACGGCGATATGGCGACCGTGACTTTCGGTTTTTCAGCTCAATCGGATGAAGCGCGTCATATGACCCTCGGGCTTGAGATTATTCGTTTCATGCTCGAACAGGACGAAGCCAATATACCTATCGTTCAGCGCTGGATCGACAAGTGGTTCTGGCGCTCGTTTCGTCTGCTCACCCTGGTGGGCATGATGATGGATTACATGCTGCCGAAACGGGTGATGTCCTGGTCAGTAGCCTGGGAAATCTACTTTGAAGAAGCAGCGGAGAGCCTGTTCACCGATCTGGAGCGCTATGGAATTCGTCGTCCCAAATACTCCGAACAGGCCACCGCCACCAAAGATCGCATCACTCATGAGGCCTGGTCCACGTTTTATCAATACCGCTATGCCACCGGGTGTCTCGTCTGGCTCCCGGAGCAGAATGAGCGCGACTGGCTGGCAGAGAGATAGCCGACCACCTTCAACAAATACTACCGCCCCCGGTTTGACCATTGGCGGGCGGTGGAGCAGAGCGGCAAAGACAACACCAATCCCACCCTGGGCATGCTCTGCTCGGTCTGTCAGTTACCCACCCTGTTCAGTCACCCCGATGATGCCGGCAAACTCTGGTTAAGAGAAACCAGCTACGGTGACAATAAATACCAGTTCTGTTCTGACGGCTGTCACGATATTTTTGTCCACGAGCCGGAAAAATATGTGCAGTCCTGGTTGCCGGTCTACCAGGTTTATCAGGGCAACTGTGGTGGGGCAGACATCGAGCAGGTAAAAGCCTGGTGGCACGTGCGCAGCGGGCATGATGACGGCGATTATGTCGGCTCTGAAGATCATCGCAACTGGCAGCGCTGGACCGGCAAGGATGATGACAGCGAATCTGCAGGAGCAAGCTCATGACTGTTCAATCCCTTAACCCCGGGTATCGCGGGGAAGTGCGCGACGCCGTTGAAAATTTTAATGGCATGACCCTGCTGTTTGTCTATTGGGAGGACCATCTGCTGTTTTGCGCCCCGGCTGCACTCATGGTCAACCCCGATGACACTCCCGCAGCGCTGGTCGAACAACTGAAAGAGGCATTGGCCTACGACCCGATTGCAGCACAGCTGACGCTGGAGAATATCGACTGGTACCGGTCACTGGATTACACCTCTGATGAGCGCTGGCCGCTGGATAAGGATAAGACCCTGGCAGAGAACGGACTCACGCATAAAACAGCGATCCGAATGCAAACCCCTAGCCTCGGCGAGGTATTGAACATTGGCAAAAGTTAGCTGTGATTGTCGTCAGCCCCGCCGATGAGTTATGAGTTAACCATTGAGCCTCTTGGTGTCAGTGTCGAGGTAGAAGAACAGCAGACCTTGCTGGAGGCAGCGCTCAGGGCCGGCATCTGGTTGCCTCACGCGTGTAATCACGGCCTCTGCAGCAGTTGCAAAGCTGAACTGATAGACGGCGAAGTAGAACATGGCGATGCTTCTCCGTTCGCATTAATGGATTATGAGCGCGACGAAGGCCAATTGCTGACCTGCTGTGCTACCGCCGAGAGCGATCTTGTTATTGAGGTTGATATCGAGGTCGATGCAGATGCCCGCCAAATTCCGGTAGAGGATTTCACCGCAGAGGTAGTAGAGGTTCAGCACCCTGCAGCCACTATGTTGCTACTTCGACTCAGAGCTGATCGCTTTTTTGATTTTCAGCCAGGTCAGTATTTGAACCTCACGGTACCCGGAGTAGAGGGCGCGCGGGCGTTTTCGATGGCCTCCCTTGCGGATGACGACCTGATCGAACTGCATGTCCGCCTGGTGCCCGGCGGCAGGGCCACTGAGTATCTTCATACCCGGCTTAATCCGGGCGATCAACTGAGTTTCAGTGGCCCCTACGGTCAGTTCTTTTTGCGTGAATCGCGTCAGCAAGCGTTGCTGTTGTTGGCAGCGGGAAGTGGTTTATCCGGCGTTTTGGGTATGGCGCGACGTATGTTGCAGATCAACCCCGCGCATCAAATAGTGCTTTACCACGGTGCAAGAACCGAGTCAGACCTTTATGCCGATGCGCTCTTAACCCAGCTGGCGGA
>JAYNPV010000093.1:0-4013 GCA_038113925.1 Gammaproteobacteria bacterium
ATTCGGGACAGATCACCGCCTTTCGCGCGGCGGAGGGTTTTGGGATCAGACTCGACGTGGGTGCCGGATTTGATGGATCGGTGATTTCCCCCTACTACGACTCGCTGCTCATCAAGGTCTGTTCCTGGGCGCTCGATTATGATCAGGCGCTGGCCAAGGGACTGCGGGCGATTCGCGAGTTTCGTATCCGTGGGGTAAAAACCAATATTCCCTTTCTGGAGAACTTGCTCCAGCACCCGGTATTTCTGGTGGGGGAGTGTGATACCACCTTTATCGATAGCCATCCCGAACTACTCGAATTCAGGCCCCGTCAGGACCGGGCGAACAAATTACTGGGCTATTTTTCCGAGCTGGCGATGAATGGTTTTCCCGGAATCGAGGCCGAGGCGATTCCCAGCAAAATTGATCAGCCGATCAAGGTGCCACCGGTCAAGGCAGCTGGTCCGTCGGCCGCCTTTGAGGTGCTGCAAAAAGAAGGGGCGCAAGGGGTGAGCCGCTGGTTGCTCGAACAGCCCCAGTTGCTGGTGACCGATACCACCTTTCGAGATGCTCATCAGTCGCTGCTGGCGACCCGTGTGCGCAGTCGGGATATTCTAAAGATAGCGCCCGCCACTGCCACCGTGGGTCAGCAGTTATTCTCCTTTGAAATGTGGGGGGGCGCGACTTTCGATGTTGCCTATCGATTTCTGCATGAAGACCCCTGGCAGCGCCTGACCGCCCTGCGCGAGCAGATGCCGGGCACCCTGCTGCAGATGTTGTTACGCTCAGGCAATGCGGTGGGTTACACCAATTACCCCGATAACGTGGTGAATCGATTTATCGACGAGGCGGCCACAGCGGGCATCGACGTATTCCGGATTTTTGACTGCCTGAACTGGGTGGAGGGTCTGCGGCCCTGCATCGCCCGGGTGGTGGAAACCGGCAAAATCGCCGAGGCTGCGGTCTGCTACAGCGGCGATATCACCGATGGCAAACGGGTCAAATTTACCCTCGACTATTACCTTTCACGGGCGCGGCAGATTGAGCAGGCCGGTGCGCATATTCTGGCAATCAAAGACATGGCCGGATTGCTCAAACCGGAAGCGGCGCGAATTCTGGTATCGGCGTTAAAAGATGCGCTGACCATCCCGGTCCATCTGCATACCCACGATACCAGCGGCAATGGTGTGGCCAGTCTGCTGGCCGCCTCCGCCGCCGGCGTCGATGTGGTGGATGCTGCCTTGTGCTCCATGTACGGTGTGACTTCTCAGCCGTCTTTGAATGCTTTGTTGGCAGCGACCCAGGGGAGTGAACGCGATATCGGCATCGACCCTGCCGGGCTGCAACAGCTGGCGGATTACTGGGAAGGTATCCGTGAGCTTTACGCGCCATTTGAATGCGGGCTCAAGGCGGGTACTGCGGATGTTTACGACCATGAAATTCCAGGGGGTCAATATTCCAATTTTCGTCCCCAGGCCATCTCCATGGGGCTGGGCAACCGCTGGGACGAAGTCAAAAAAATGTACCGTACCGTCAACGACATGGCCGGTGACCTGATCAAGGTGACCCCCTCTTCAAAAGCGGTGGGCGATATGGCGCTGTTTATGGTGCAGAACGACCTGACTGCCGAGATGGTGATTGAGCAGGGTCACGATCTGGCCTTCCCGGATTCTTTCGTTAGCCTGCTCAGTGGCATGATGGGTCAGCCGGACGGTGGCTTTCCCGAAGCGCTGCAGAAAGCGGTGGTGGGCGATGGTGAAGTGGTTAAAGTACGCCCCGGCGAGCTGCTGGATCCCTGGGATTTTGAAGCCGACGCGCAGGATTTAAGTGCGCTGCTCGGTCGTCATCCGACCGCTCGCGAGCAGGTTTCGGCGGCCCTCTATCCGAAGATATTCCGCGAATACAGCCTGTTTCAGCAGCGTTTTGGGGATCTTTCCGTACTCGAAACGGCGGAATTTTTCTATGGCCTGAAAATTGGTCAGGAGAAGGCCATCGAAATTGAGCCGGGGAAAACGCTAATCATCAAACTGCTGGCGATTGGCCAGCTTGAAGAGGACGGCCAGCGGGAAATATTTTTTGAGCTTAATGGCCGTCGCCGAAATATTCGCGTGTTGGACCGACACGCGGCGACCGAACTTGCCACCCATGAGCAGGCCGATCCAGCCAATCGACAGCAGATAGGCGCACCCATGCCAGGGGTAATCGTGGAGTTTCATGTTGCTGAGGGCGATCAGGTGCGCGAGGGGGAGAAACTGCTTACCACTGAAGCGATGAAAATGCTCAACGTGGTCGTCGCGCCCCAGAACGGTACGGTTAAATCGCTTCCCCTGGCTGTCGGTGTGGAAATCGCCGCCGGTGACCTGATCTGTGAGCTGGAATAGACGCCGGTCAAAATTTAATCGTTACAGCGGTCGATTGCTTGATTGATGGGAATGATTTTCTCGACCAAACGGCGCTTGGTGAACGCCTCTTGGCAGGTGACAGCGCTTCAATGCTTTCCGTAGCAGCGACTTTAGTCGCGACCCTCCAGCGTTTCCATCGTCCCGATGTCACGACTGAAGGCGCCCCTACAACCGTTCCAGCTGGTAAGCCAATCCACTTCTAGCCCCATCACCATGCCGGGTCTCGAAGGCGTTGCTCGTATCCAATGGGGCAGAATCTGGATTCAGGGCCAACGCCGGGTCAGACGGTATTCAAAGAATCGCTTCCGCAGCGGGGATTTATCCCGGTGCTGTTTATCTTACGATGGTTCTGACCCTCGGCCCGAATGGCGCAGCGCATCACTGATAACCCGGTTGAGCATCTTTATATTTGTGACCGGTTTTTGCAGGTAAAGCTCGAAAGGCTCGCGGCGCGGGTCCTTGAGATCCAAAGCCCAACCGGTCATCAGAATGCGCACAATATCCGGGTCGTGTTCGCCTAGCCGCTGGGCAAGCTGATCGCCGGATATTCCCGGTAACTCAAGGTCGATCATGGCCACGTCCCAGCGCCCGGGTTCGAAGGCCCGAATGGCGGATTCGCCATCTTCAAAGACGGTAACTTCAAAATTTTCGCTCAGTGAATTAGAGATCACCTCACCGATTGCCCGCTGATCATCGACCACCAGTACACGGGCGTGACGCCGGGTGGGTTCGTCGGATTCTTCAGTTGGGTTCTCGCGGTCCTCCACGGGAAAGGTGACAATAAAGGAGGTCCCCAGCCCGACCTCGCTGGTGACATCGACGGTCGCGTCCCACTGCAGGGCGGTGGTCATCACCTCCGAGAGTCCAAGACCCGTGCCCAGGGCCTTTTTGGTGGTAAAGAAGGGGTCAAAAATACGCCGCCGGGTCTCACCGTCCATGCCGATACCATCGTCACGAATCTCGATGGATAGCTCCGTGGGATTGGTCTGGAAGGTTCTAAGGGTGATTGATCCGTCGCCGGGCAGGGCATCCACGGCATTTTGAATCAGGTGTTCAATCAGTCCGCTGATACTGGCCCCGTTGGCCCGTATTGGTGGGCACCCTGCTGCCAGTTGGGTGTGGAAACGGATAACGTGACCGTGATGGTGGGCAGCTTCCAGCCAGCGCGGCTGGTGCTGGTCAAGCAGCGTGGAAATGATCGAATTCAGGTCGACATTTTCCGGGGTCTGGTCAAAATGTTCAGTGACCGCATAGGTTAGCTGTTTTACCAGCTCAGTGAGTCTTTCGCCGTCCTTGTGTACTACCTCTGCCCAGCTTTGAATCTGCTCGTCACCACTGTGACGTTGAATCAGCTGTGCGGCACCGAGGATGCCAAACAGCAGGTTGTTCATGTTGTGATTGAGACCGCGGGCCAGCTCTTTTAAAACCTGATAGCGGTCCTGGTTTTGACCGCTGACGGAGGCCAGCAGCTGGTTGAGTGGCGCACGGAGCGAGCCCAGGTCATTGCCCAGATCAGACAGCTCGATTTTCTGCGGAGGTTTAGCCGGTAGCGCCCGCTCAAGCCGTTGGCTTAGTAGAGTAATTTGCCTGCGAATTTCACGGCGTTGTTGAATCAGTCTAACTATATAAGTG
>JAYNPV010000093.1:4023-6826 GCA_038113925.1 Gammaproteobacteria bacterium
ATGAGTCGATCATTTTCGCGCTCCCGGCATCCGAATCAAGGGGTCATTTTACTGACTTTTTGCCAGCTGGGCCGCTCTTGCAGGCGCTGCAGATAGCGGGTGACCCTTGCGGACATGGTTACTTCACGATCGGCCGCTGCGCTCAGGTGCGGCAGCATGACCAGATCGGCCAGTGAGAAGTCTCCCAACAGGTAGGCTTGGTCTGCAAGCTGGCGTTCAACAATTTGGGTATTTCCCATTACCGTTTCACTGAGCTGCTCAATGAGTTGTGGGTCCTGCTGTTCAGGCGGGGTGAATACGAGTTGTCCGTTGAGGGCAGACAGGGGCGGATTATAGGTCCCCGGCTGCCAGATCAACCATTGATATAGTTGACCTCGTCTGGCGGGATCGGTCGGGATTAACCCGCTGGCCGGGAATTTCTCTGCCAGATAGAGCATGATCGCCGAAGATTCCCACAGCAGCAGCTCACCGTCGCGCAGCACCGGTACCTTGCCATTGGGATTGATCTGCAAATAATCTGCCTGTTTCTGCGCTCCCTGCATCAGGTCGATCTGGTGGTACTGGTACTCGGCACCGACTTCTTCGAGTGTCAGGGTGGCTTTGCGACTGTTGCCAGAAAGTGGGAAGGCGTAGAGTTCTAGCATTGCCGGTCTCCCCGATCGGTATGGATTAGGATCATGCTGCCCGCCCGGCGCGGGCAGCGGTCATGTTACCGTCGCTCATCAGCACTTCACCATTGACAATCACCTGTTCGATGCCCCGCGCCTCGGTCACCATTCTGACGCCGCCCTCCGGCAGGTCGTCGATCAGGTGAGGCCGTTTGTCGGAACCGACATTTTCCGGGTCAAATACCACCACGTCGGCCTTTAATCCCTCTTTAAGCAGGCCGCGGTCAGCGATGCCAAACAGCTCGGCGGGTTCACTGGTGAGGCGTTGAATGGCGCGTTCTATACTCATCACCTTGCGCTCACGAACCCAGTAGCCAAGCAGGTAGGTGGGGTAACCGGCTTCACCCAGCATGTCCACATGGGCGCCGCCATCGGCCAGGCCGATACGCACCCTTTCGTCGCAGATTAACTGCCGCAGGCGCTGGTCATCTGAGTTGGCCACGGCGACGGTGAAGCGGGTTTTGACACCATCCTGTATCGCAATATCGAGCAGAGTATCGCAGCCGTCAGTACCCCGGGCATCGCCAATTTGCTGGATGGTCTGCCCGACCAGCGGTTGCAGATCCGGGTGGTGAGCTTTCTGGATTTCAAACAGACTCCAGTCGTTGATCAACCCGCCGGGGCCGGACATCTCCTCCTTAAATAATTTTCTAAATGCCGGGTCTTTGAATATCTCAACCTGCTTCTCTTCGCTCTGGTTAAATACCGGACCCCATCCCGGCAGGGTGGCGAACATAAAGGGATTGTGCAGGTCGGCATCGGCCAGGAAGGGCCGCACCACTGTCTGCGCATAACAGCCTTTGGCAACCAAGGGCTCGGCTTTATCCAGCGAGTTTCTTGCGGCATCGGGGGCCCCGTTGAGATCGAGCAGGGTCAACCAGGTGACGTTACGGCCGCTTTCATCGAGCAGCATTTCCAGCAGGTCATATTCATCGTCGGCCAGGTGGGCAAGCTGTTTGGTGATGGCAATTTCAACAGTGCCCCGCGGTGTGGACTTTAGGACCTGGGCGTAACGTCGAAACTCGTCGTTGCTGGTCAGGCGACTGGCCAGAGGTTTGCCGTGGTGGCCAATGTGATTGGGCTGTTGCGAACTACTAAAGCCTAATGCCCCCGCCTGTACGGCCTCTTCCAGCAATTGGGCGATGGTGTCGGTTTCTGTGAGGTTGGCCGCCCGGTCGCTGGCCGCCTCGCCCATTACAAAAGTGCGCAGGGGAGAGAGGGGCACCATAAAGCCGATATTGATCGCCAGATCTGCCGCCAGCGTGGCCTGCATATACTCGGGAAAGCTCTCCCACTGCCAGTTGATGCCGGCATTAAGTACGTACTCCGGGATCGCCTCCACATTCACCAGGTCAGTCACCGCCAGAGAACGCTCGGTAGGGCGGCAGGGGGCCACCCCCACCCCGCAGTTGCCAATCACGGCGGTGGTCACCCCGTGCCAGCAGGAGGGGGTGACCTGCTGATCCCAGCTTAATTGGGCATCGTAATGGGTGTGGGGATCGATAAAACCGGGAGCGACGACCTTGCCGCTGGCATTAATTTGTTTATCCGCCGTATCGGTGATGCGGCCAATGGCCACGATCTGGTCGTCTTTAATACCCAGATCAGCCTGGTAGCCGGGGTTGCCTGTGCCATCGATGATGGTGCCGCCGCGAATAATAATATCTAGTGCCATGGTCTGCTCCTCTCCGGTTTCGATGCCAGTCCGTATTCCCAGTGCGTTATCAAGGGCGGTGATCTTTTTTGTTGTTTCACCAGGGATGTCTGGCCCTTCAATGGGTTATTGAAACAGCCTCGGGGCGATTTGCCTACTAGAAGATTATATTTAGGCGGGGGAGTTGCCCTCCGGGTAGGGGTGCCACAATTCGCTCACCAGGTGACAGATCTGGTTCAAATCGGCGGGTTCCGAGAGGCGATGATCCCCCTGCTTGACATAGTGGAGGGTGACATCGTTGCTTTGTAATTTTTCCACCAGAGTGAGGGATCGTTGCCAGGCGACGTCGCTGTCGTTCATGCCGTGAATGATATGGACGGGACATTGAATCGCAATTTCCCGCTCCAGTAACAGGTGTTGGCGGCCCTCTTCGATCAGCTGTTCGGTGTAGTTGGTGACGTTGTAGGGCGTGTCCATCACA
>JAYNPV010000093.1:6836-9824 GCA_038113925.1 Gammaproteobacteria bacterium
TGGGTCTGAGCAACCGGCCCTGGGCAGCAAGCTCGGCACGATCGGCGTCGTTGAATTCCTTGTGGAGCATCTCCTCGGTGAAGTCGGGAGCGGGTGCCAGCAGCAGCAGACCCTGAACCCTTTCCGGCCGTTGCAGGGTGGTGAGCAGGCTGATCCATCCGCCCATGCTCGACCCCACCATGACCTGGGGTCCCTGGGTGAGTTCATCCAACACCGCCAGGGCATCGCCGCTCCAGCGACCGATGGTGCCCTCGGCAAATTCACCGTCAGATTCGCCGTGACCCAGATAATCAAAACGGACAAAGGCACGGTTTTGGTCTCGGCAGAAGTTCTCCAGGGTCTGCGCCTTGGTGCCGGTCATGTCAGACATAAAACCGCCGCAGAAGATTACCCCGGGGGACTCTCCGGCCAACTGGCGGTAAGCGATGCGCAGGCCGTCGTCGCGAAGCAGAAATTGTGTGCTGGAGGAACTATCCATCTTTGTCTAAACCCTAAAAATTGTTTCCGGGCGGTGCCGGCGTTGAAATCGTGTCGTCACAGGCGCATATAGTGAGTTAACTATTAAATTAACGTGGTGTGAAAATGCAGAGAATTGTACTGTTTGCGATAACCAATATCGCTGTTTTGCTGGTGATCTCCGTGGTTTTCAGTCTGTTCGGGCTGGATCGCTACCTTGCTCAGCAGGGCATGAATATGCCGGTGTTGTTAACCTTTGCGGCGCTGTTTGGTATGGGCGGGTCGTTGATATCGCTGCTGTTATCGAAAACCATGGCCAAGCGCATGACCGGTGCCAGGGTCATTGAGCAACCTGCCAATGCCGATGAGCGTTGGCTGGTGGATACGGTGGCCCGCCAGGCGGCCATGGCCGGAATCGAGATGCCCGAGGTGGCGGTTTATCCGGCGCCGGAGATGAATGCCTTTGCTACCGGTGCCAACCGCAACCAGGCACTGGTTGCCGTCAGCGATGGAATTTTTCGCCAGATGAGTCGCGATGAGCTGGAAGCGGTGCTGGGCCACGAGGTGAGTCACATCGCGAATGGCGATATGGTAACCATGGCGCTGCTGCAGGGTGTGCTCAATACCTTCGTGATATTTTTTGCCCGTATCGTGGCGCAGGTAGTGAGCTCGGCGGGCAGTCGCGATGGCGGTCGTGGCGGCAATTTTATGGTTTACTTCGCCGTTAATATGATTGCCCAGGTGGTGTTTGGGGTGCTCGCTTCGGTGGTGGCCTCCTGGTTCAGCCGCAAGCGCGAATTTCGCGCCGATATTGGCGGTGCTAACCTGGCCGGGCGTGCCAAGATGATTGCTGCCTTGCGCAGATTGCAGTCCGGCGAACCGGCACAGCTTCCCGAACAACTCGATGCCATGGGGATTTCAGCCAGTGTAACCTCGGGGCTGGCCGGGCTGTTACGCAGCCATCCACCGCTGGAAGTGAGAATAGAGGCATTGCAGCAGCGTGATTAACCCTAGAAATAAAGGATCCAACTATGTCGCTAATCCGCCCTTTCACCGGTCTACGGCCAGTGGCCAGCTGTGCCGATGACCTGCTCGCCCCGCCCTACGACGTGCTCAACAGTGAGGAGGCCAGGGCGCAGGTAGAGGGGCGGCCCCGGTCGTTTCTGCATGTCTCCAAACCGGAGGTCGACCTGCCGGAGGGAATCGATGTTTACAGTGACGCTGTATACGCCAGGGGCGCGGAAAATCTGCAACGGCTGATTAATCAGGGATTGCTGCAACGCGACCCCGTTGATCACTATTATGTCTATCGCCTGACCATGGGGCAGCACCGTCAGACCGGACTGGTAGCGGTGGCTTCGGTGGCGGCCTATAACCAGAACCGTATTCGTAAACATGAATTTACCCGACCGCAAAAGGAGCAGGACCGGGTTAGGCATGTGGATGCGCTGAATGCCCAGACCGGGCCGGTTTTTCTGGTTTACCGGTCGCAGCAGAGACTGGATGAATTATTGCAGCAGGTGACCGGGACAGCGGTGGAAGTCGACGTGACCCTTGCGGACGGCGTGCGTCACGAATTCTGGGTAGTGCGTGACGCAGCGCAGATCGACGAGATCACCGAACTGGTAGACGCCATGGAGTCACTCTATATAGCCGATGGCCATCATCGCTCAGCGGCGGCGGCGCGGGTGGCCGAGAGTCGTGACAGCGATGGCCAGGCCCCCTCTGATTATTTCTTGGCGGTGCTGTTTTCCGACCAGGCGGTGCAGATATTTGATTACAACCGGGTGGTCACGGACCTGCAGGATTTAACCGCCGGTGAGTTTGTCGAAGCGGTTGCCGAGCGTGTTGAATTAACCGCCGAAGAGCAACCGGTCAAACCGGCAACGGCAGGTGAATTCGGCATGTACCTGGCAGGAAACTGGTATCGGTTAAGGGTTCCGGCAGAGAAAATACCCGCCGATCCGGTGGGTCGGCTGGACGTTTCGTTACTCCACGGCCTGCTTATTGAACCCCTGTTGGGGGTCAGTGATCCGCGGCGGGACAAACGTATCGATTTTGTCGGCGGTATCCGCGGCCTGAGTGAGTTGGAGCGGCGCGTAGACAGTGGCGAAATGGCGGTGGCTTTTTCCCTCTATCCCACCTCGTTGGAAGCGCTGATGGCAGTGGCTGATGCCGATGAGGTAATGCCGCCCAAATCCACCTGGTTTGAGCCCAAACTGGCGGACGGCATGGTCAGTCATGTATTGCAGCCGAGGTGAAGGGGTGTGACGGGGCTCTCCTGGGCCTATTGAAGAAGTCACCATCAAATGGGTCACGTGTCATTAAAAAAACCGTTCGCCCTGAGCCTGTCGAAGGGTATTTGAAACGTGGTTTGACAGGCTCACCACGAACGGTAGCTAAGTTCACCACGAATGGAAAAGTTGCCGTCTGGGATAATCAAAACCCGTTCGCCCTGAGCTTGTCGAAGGGCCCGGCAGGTAACCACGATTACCCAATCAGGAATGTGCCGTTAATTACGCTGATAAATAA
>JAYNPV010000094.1:0-1092 GCA_038113925.1 Gammaproteobacteria bacterium
CCATTGGGTCGGCCACCAGTCGCGCCATTTCATCGGCCGTCGCGCCGGGCCATTTGGCACTGACCACCATGGTCTTAATCGCATAGGGCGGCAGATCTCGCTGGCCGAGCTGAAAATAAGCAGCTCCCCCACTGATCAGAATGACCAGAATCAGGTAGATCAGCAGGGAAGGGTGCTCAATTCCCCATCGGGCCAGATTAAAGCTGCGGTCGTTCATCGGTACTCTGCGGCGCTTACTGCAGCAGGCGAACGCGGCTGCCAACAGCCACTTTGTTGGCCCCGGCAATCACCACCAGGTCACCTTCAGCGAGTCCCTGCTCAATGGTGACTCTATCCCCCTGGGGTGGGCCCAGGGTCACTCTCTGCATGCGGGTGGTTTTAGATTCTTCATCTACCACCAGCACCGCAGGGGTGCCTGCATCGGTAATCAGCGCCGTCGTGGGTAAAGAACCTGTACGGATGTCAGTCGCTAACATCTCTATGGAGCCGGTCATGCCCAGTTTCAGCGCCGCAGGCAAATCAGCAAAGCTAACCCTGACGCGATAACTGCGTGACCGCGGATCAGCGGCCGGGGCGATCTCGCGAATCTGACCGCTGAGTAACCGATCGGGGAGCGACCAGAAGCTGACCCCGATCGGTTGCCCCGTTTTCAGATCGCCGATCCTGTTTTCGGGGATGGCGGTGGCAAATTCCCACTCCGATTGCCAGGCCAGGGTGGCGACTGCCTGACCAGGGCTTAATACATCACCGACCTCGGCGTGGAGTGCGGTGATAATGCCTGCTTCGGGGGTAACCAGCTCCGTATAGTCGAGCCGATTCAGGCTTTCGCCATGCTGGGCCGCAAGCGCGGCCCGTTCAGCGCCACTGGCCGCTTCGGCATTGATCGCCAGATCCAGCTGGGATTCACCAATAAAGCCATCCGCAAACAGTTGTCGGGCGCGACGCAGATCCTGTTCTGCACGCTGGTGATTGGCCTCAGCCGCTTTTTTCAGATTGGCCAGGTTGGTGGAGCCTAACTGGTAGTCCCGGGTGTCGAGCATGGCGACTGCGTGGCCCGCTTCCACCTGATCCCCCAGATCAACCCGGCGTTGA
>JAYNPV010000094.1:1102-7318 GCA_038113925.1 Gammaproteobacteria bacterium
CCTGGAACGAGAGCCGGGTCTGGTAACGGGGCACCAATTCACCGGGGTAACGCAGCCGGTCGGTGCTTTGCTGCAGCGAGAATGATTCCACCTTCACCAGCCGATCAACGGCCACTGGAGCGATATCTTCTCCACAGCCGGAAAGTAAAACGGCGACTAACAGATAGGGCAATCTTGGATGGCGCAAAGAGAGGATCCTTCCTTGTTTTGACCTGTTCCGCAACCAGCGGGAGCAGGGCTCATTTTTGCGGGGGAAAATATATCATTAAACAGTCGTTCAAACGCCCGTTGATTGGCGTTCGACTGGCTAATATGGCCCTATTCATTGGATATCGATGAATGCTGATTGAAGTGAATAGAGTTGCCATTTCCAAACAACTCCGGCGGCTGGATGCCTCCCGGTCAGTTGCTGATCATCGGCAATCACACGATGGGGGTGTATCTTCAGGTTGTGCGAAAAATAAAGTGCTCAGTATGCCGACAACTGTAGGAGCGACTTCAGTCGCGACAGCCACGGTCTCCGCTGCCCCATGGTCGCGACTAAAGTCGCTCCTACGGAAACTCCGCCATTCAGGCGATCACCGTTATTGAGATAGTATTGCGCGAACAGTCATGAGGCCACCGGATTTCAATTTCTGCAGGGCAGCGGCTTTACCTGTCACGGTTTTTACCTGCGAGTGTATTTGAGGGTTTGCGCGCGCAGCTGCGCTGAATGGGGAGAGGGATGAATAGAGTTGCCATAGTATTCAAGCGCGCCTTGATAACGGCGTTTGCAGTTGCCCAGCTGGTTCCGTTTTCGGCAGCGGCTACGGACCAGGGAGGGACCCTCGATGGCGCCATTGCCGGCTACTCCGCCGGTGGCATGATTTCCGTGCTTGGCGAGGGGCTCACTGCCCTGGTGCGCAACCAGTACCCCGGCTCGTCGCTTACCTACGAGCCCGGCAACCCGGCAGGGGGGCTGGTAAAGATGGTTGCCGGTAAACGCCCATTTTCGATGCAGACCCCGCTTGAACTTTCCATGGCAATGGCCGGCGATAAACCTTTTCGAAGGGCCTACAACAGCGATGATTTTTCCGTCATCGGCCGGGTGGTGGACGGAATGGCGGTGCAGATCATTATGCGCGCCGGGTTTCTGCGAGACCATGGCATCAGTGATCTGCAGGGCGTGGCCGATAAACGACTGCCGCTACGGGTTTCCGCCAACCTGCGCGGTAATTTGCTCGGTCAGGTGATTACCGAGCGCATCCTCAAGCATTACGGACTCAGCCTGGCGCAGATCGTTAAACAAGGCGGCGAGGTGGTCCACTTGCCTACCCGCGCATCGGCGGAGATGATTCGTAACCGCAAACTCGACATGGTGGTCACTGCAGCCTTTACGCCCAGCAGTCGATTACTGGAGATAGCTACCGCCACCGATATTGAACTGTTGAGTCTGCCCGACGAGCTGATCACCGCGCTGATCAAGGAATTTGAGTTCCAGGCGATTACTGTGCCAGCAACTAGTTACCCTTTTCTCGATCAGGACCTGCCCGCGCTTGCGACCGGGTTTCTGTTAACCGCGGGTAGTCAAACCAGCTTTGATGACGGCTATAAAATGGCCCGCAGTCTGCACCTTCAGTTCGACCTGTTAAAAGGCTTGCACCCGGCCTTTGCCCGGTTCAGCCCTGAAATGTTGCTAAAGACCGGACAGTTCCCCTTGCACGCCGGAGCAGCGGCCTATTACCGCGAGGCCGGGCTGCTGGTCGATTAGTGCGGGTTGATAACCGGTGTTCTCCTATAACCCCTTGTTCTGGTTACAAACCGGGCGGCGAGTCGCGGTTGACGGTTTACGCTACTGGGTCATTGCGCTGCTGGCGATTCCGCTGGCGCTGTTTGTGGGCTATCAGGCGATCGCCGGAGTCGGGGGCGCTCTAGGCTATCTGGTGATAGCGGGGTGTGTTGCCTATCCGGCGGCGTTACTGATTCGCTACGCGGCTGACCAGGGCGCGGACCGAGACACCCTGAGCCGATCGCAGCTGTTCGTTGCCCTGAGCGCTGTGGGAGCAGGAGCGCTCTGGGCATGGCTCGAACAGAGTTTCGACATTCCACTGCCGGCCGGTAATCTGCATCCGCTGGCCCTGGCGGTGGTTTTTGTGGCGGCGGCCTATCCCATCGCATTTCTGACTATTTCCTGGCGCCAGCGGGCGACGGCAATCACCGCCGTCGATGGGGGCTTGGCGCTCATTTCGCTACTCGCCGGTGGCTGGTTGATTATGCAAACCGGCCGTTATGCCGAATGGATTAGCGGCATCGATGAATTCACCCGCACCGACCAGCTGGTGGCGCTCGCCTATCTGCTGCTCACCCTTGAACTGCTGCGCCGCTGTGTCGGTGCCGGTCTTTCGCTGGTGCTCTATGCTTTATTGGTCTATCTGTTTTTTGGCCATCTGCTCTCCGGCACTTTCAGCCACCGCCAGTTTGAACTGGTGGAAGTGGCCGAAGAGATGATTATCAGCCTCAACGGCGGGCTCTTTGGCGTGCCCCTGCAGGTGGCGGCGGGTTATGCCTTTCTGTTTATTCTGTTCGGTAAATTCCTTGAGGCGAGCGGCGGTGGCCAGTTCTTTTTTGACCTGGCCGCCGGAGTGGCGGGCCGCCGACAGGGTGGGGTGGCCAAGGTGGCGGTGGTGGCCAGCGGGCTGTTTGGTACGCTTTCTGGCAGCCCGGCGGCCGATGTGATGACCACGGGTTCGGTAACGATTCCGATGATGAAACGGCTTGGTTATGGCGGCCGGTTTGCCGCAGCGGTGGAAGCGGTCGCCTCTACCGGTGGCAGCCTGTTACCCCCGGTGATGGGTGCGGTGGTCTTTTTAATGGTGGAGTTCAGCGCCATTCCCTACGCTGAAATCGCCTTTTCCGCCATCACCGTGGGTCTGCTTTATTACTTTTCGGTCTACCTGCAGGTGCACTGGCGCTCGCGCAAGCTCGGGCTAACCGGTATGGAAGAGGCGGCAATCCCCGGTATCCGGCAAGCCCTGTTATCCGGCTGGCACCACCTGTTACCCCTGGGTCTGCTGGTGATTCTGCTGATCAGTGGTTTCAGTCCCGCGGTTGTCGCTGCCGGGGCATTACTGCTGTTGCTATCCAGCAGTTGTCTGGGCAGGGCGCCGATTACGCCATCGACCATCACCCGGGTTTGTGTGGAGGCGTGTGGTGCCATGGCACCGCTGGTGGCAGCGGTAACCGCCGCCGGGCTGGTGATCGGCTGCCTGAATATCACCGGCCTGGCCGGTAAACTGGCGACCCTGATATTCGCCATTACCGGCGGCTCGCTACTGGGCAGTTTGCTGGTGGCCATGGTGATCACCCTGATTCTGGGCATGGGCATGCCGGTGGTGGCGGCCTATGCACTGGTGGCTACCTTGATCGCCCCGGTGCTGTTGGAGCTAGGCTTGCCGGCGCTGTCGGCCCATCTCTTCCTGGTTTACTTCTCAGTGCTCTCGGCGATCACGCCGCCGGTGGCAATCGCCTGTTTCGTCGCCAGTAGTATTGCCGACGAGAATCCGATGGCCGTCGCCTGGCAGGCGCTGCACCTGGCGCTGGTTGCTTTTGTGATTCCTTATCTGTTTATTTATCAGCCCGAACTGTTACTTCAGGGGCAGCCGGCTGCGATAATGGTCGCGCTGGTAAGTACTGCGATCGGTATCTGGGTGCTCTCAATAGCACTCGAAGGCCACGGACGGCGGCCGTTATCTAATCCGCAGCGACTGCTACTGGTTATGGCCGGGATTGCGCTCTGCGCACCCTTTTTGTGGCTTTCGCTTGCCGGCATTATCGGCTGGATCGGTTTTCAGCTGCGACAGAGAATTCAACCGGATCATCCCCCACCATGACTGAACCGCCGCAGGGATCGCGGAACCACACTTCCAGGCGGCTTTATGCCCTGGTTTGCAGCGGTGCATTTTTTGCTATTGCCACCGAAGCCCTGATCAGTCTGCTGTTGCCACTGCTGGTGCTGCGCAATGAATTGTCGCTGATTCAACTTGGTATCGTTGTCGCCATTGGCTCCGTTGGGCCGATACTGTTCGCGCTGCCCAGCGGTGCCTTCTGCGACCACTTTGGTGACCGGCGGATGATGTTTCTGAGCGCTCTGGGGGTGTTTTTCAGCTCCCTTGCCTACACGCTGTTTGATGATTTTATCCTGCTCTGTGGCGTCGCCATGATCGGCGGGCTGTTCCGGTCAATCAGTTGGGTCGCCACCCAGTCCTATGCGTTACGGTTTATTTCGGCAGATCGACGGCAGAAATTCATGGGCCATTTCTCCTTTGTGGCCGGTATGGGTATGTTGATCTCCCCCCTGGGGGCGGGCTATCTGGCTGAAAATGTGGGCCTGGTCAGCGGCTTTCAATTCATGGCCTGCTGGGGAGGTATGCTGATGTTGGTCGCATGGCGTCTGCCTGAGGTTGAGCGTCCACTCCGCCCCGACAGGCCGATGACAGCGGTAATCCTAAGCAGTTATCGCAACGCCTTGCCACTACTGGCGCGACCGGTGATGCTGGTGATTATGGCGTTTACCCTGTTGCGCCTGGCGGCGGCAGCGATTAACGCCTCTTTTTATCCCGTGCATCTGGATAACATCGGCATTTCGGCTACCATCATCGGTCAGTTATTTGCACTGATGCATGTGGGCACCTCGGTGGGTACCTTAATTGCCGCACCGCTGGCGCGTCGTCTGTCGGGGCCGCTGATACTCAGTGCCTCACTACTGGTATCCACCGCTGGTGTGGCGGTGGTGCCCCTGTTTAATGCCCTTTGGCCGATCGCGCTCTGTACATTTTTATATGGCCTGGGGCAGGGAATCAGTCTGCCGCAAATTCTTGCAGCCATCGGTCGTCATGCCGATCCCGCTGAACGGGGGCTGGTGCTGGGAATGCGGTCGATGTGTAATCGGGTAGGGTATCTGTTTGTGCCGGTTATCCTCGGTGCTGTGGCCGAGTCAGCCGGCCTGCAATTTGCGTTTCTGTCCACCGGCGCCGGAATTATTCTGCTGGTACTGGTGAGTACGGTTGCACTGCTCAAAATTGACCGGTAACAATGACCCGGCAAGGCCGGTCCCGACCAGAGCAATAGAACTCAATAAATCTATGGAGCAGAACATGACCAGACTTATCGGTGCGCCCCTGTCACCCTTTGTTCGGAAAGTAAGGGTTTATCTCGAAGAGCGCGGACTGCCTTTTGAAAGTCAGCCCATGTTACCGGGCAGCGACGACCCGGAGTTTCGTAAAATCAGTCCGTTGGGCAAGATCCCCGGCTTTGTTGACGGTGATGTCACCATCAGCGATTCCAGCGTGATTCTGGCCTATCTGGAGAGTAAACACGGCGCGGCGCTGGTGCCGCAGGACCCGGCACAATTGGCCCGGGCGCTCTGGTTTGAGGAGTACTCGGACAGCGCCCAGTTTGAGCTGTTCATTGCCGGTATTTTCTTTCCCAAGGTAATTGGTCCGCGCATGCATGGCGGCGAACCGGATCTGGAAGCAATACAGCAAAACGTTGATCGCCTGCCCACGGTTTACGATTACCTCGAAACGCAGATCAATGGTGACTACCTGGTGGGTGCCACCTTAACCGTGGGCGATATCAGCGTGGTTAGCCCTTTTGTTAATCTGCAGTACGCCGGGTGCCAGCCGGACCCCGCCCGTTGGCCCAAACTGGTTGACTACCTGGCGGGCATCCTCGAACGACCCAGTTTTCGCGCGAGCCTCGCTGATGAGGCCCAATTGATGCAAAAAATGGCCGAAGGTTAGCTCCGCTTCTCGGCTGGAAAGACTCCACCAATATCCAGTGATCAATGATTCAGGGTAACGGAGTGGGCGTGCCTGCCAACCCAGCGCCAGCCGACGACCTGGATACGCTGCTTAATCAGATCAGGGCCTGCACCCACTGCAGCGATCAATTGCCAGTGCCACCTCGGCCGGTACTTCAGGCGCACCAACAGGCGCGGATATTGATCGCCGGTCAGGCGCCGGGGAGAAAGGTTCATGAATCGGGAATCCCCTTTGACGATGCCAGCGGCGAACGCCTGCGCGAATGGCTGGGGGTTAGTAAGGAATGCTTTTACGACCCGCAGAAAATCGCCATCGCTCCCATGGGGTTTTGCTATCCCGGCGGCGGCAAATAAAACGAATTTTGGCCCCGCGACCACTGGGCGCGAAAAAAGAGGTACCCCCCGAGGGGGGGGGG
>JAYNPV010000094.1:7328-9792 GCA_038113925.1 Gammaproteobacteria bacterium
TCCCATGGGGTTTTGCTTTCCCGGGGGCGGAAAATCAGGCGTTTTGCCGCCGCGATCCGAGTGCGCAGAAAAATGGCGTCAGCCGCTGCTGGCGCGGTTGCCCGCGATCCGGTTCACGTTGCTGGTCGGCCAGTATGCCCAGAGGTATGAATTTGGCCGCGACGGCCTGAATCTGACTGAGCGAGTTCGCGCCTGGCGCGACCACTGGCCAGAGATGATGCCGTTACCCCACCCGAGCCCGAGAAATAATATCTGGTTGAAGCGTAATCCCTGGTTTCAGGCGGAACTGCTCCCTGCATTGCGCCAGCGGATCGCTGAACTTCTGGCTGAAAACTGACTGGCCTGCAGGGACGGTTTGGCCTGTTTTCCAGTCCCTGCTTAGACTACGCCTACCTCTTTCAAGCGGCCGTGGAGCCATTCGCGCTTTTCCGGCGTGACCTGGCGCATCGGCGAGCGTAGCGGTCCGGCGGCCAGCCCCATACCTTCATACCAGGCCTTGATATTGCCCAGTGTGGTGGCGTAGGTGAAGTTGCCGGAGAGGGGGCCGAACATGACTTCATCGAGCAGGTCGCGCACCGGCTTCAGTTCATTATATTTGGCAAAGGCGGCATCCCACTGGCCGGTGCGGGCCAGCTCGGTATATTCCTCCAGCAGGGTGCGTTTTTTACCGTAGAGAATATGGTTAAACGCGCCATACATCACCTGGCCGCCGTGGCGCAGATCGTTAAACCAGTGGGTTTCAATCGGGTCGCTGACGATAAAATCATCCTGGCACATTTGTCGGAGTTTGACGGTATCCGCGTGATTCAGGCTGCCCTGTTTCATGCCGACGACGGAAGGGATCTCGGAGATCTGCCGGGAAAGATCCAGACTCAGCAGGTGGCCGGAAACCATTGAACGATAAAAAATAATTGCCAGATCAGAATGATCGGCCAGGTATTTGTAATAGTCGTAAATCTCTTCGTCGGCGCGTAGCTGGACAATGGGGGTGACTATCTCCGCCGCCACATAACCCAGATTCTGCACGTAATCGAGTTTCTCCATCGCCTGGTGAACGCTGGGGTCAAAAATAATCGTATGCAGCGGAATACGACCGGCAGCGGCCTCGGCGCAGACCTCGTGGTAACGCTTCCACTCGGTGACCGTGGTGTTCCAGCATTCGGCCACAAACCCGCCCAGCACCAGGCCGGATTCGCCAATATCAACGTAGTAATCGATATTGTCGCGCAGCCCCTGTTCATCAAAAGTATCGTCGGCATTAAACGCAGAGGCCGGGCAGTCATACCAGTCAACAATGGTTTTTTGCGCCCAGGCTTTCGCCTCGCTTTTGGTGTAGGGCAGTGAGTTAGCCATGCATTATTCTCCTCATGTTATAGAAAAGTGGGATTGGGTTACAGCCAGTCGGGGACCGGCAGGTTTTTTGATTCCAGAAACGCCCGGTTGTACATCTTGCTCTGATAACGGGTGCCGTAGTCGCCGAGAATAGTAACGATGGTCTTGCCCGGCCCGAGCTGTTTTGCCAGCCGGACCGCACCGGCAATGTTAATCGCGCTGGAGCCCCCCAGGCAGAGCCCTTCATGTTTGAGCAGATCAAATACGTAGGGCAGGGCCTCACTGTCGGGAATCTGGAAGGCATCATCAAGTTCCAGCCCTTCCAGATTTTTTGTGATCCGCCCCTGGCCGATGCCCTCGGTAATCGAGTCGCCCGAGGAGGATAATTCGCCGTTTTTATAAAAATTGTAAAGGTTGGCGCCTTCGGGATCGGCAATCGCCGCGACTATGTTCGGGTTCTTCTGTTTAAGTGCAGCTACACAGCCCGCCAGGGTGCCCCCGGTACCCGCTGCACAGATAAAGCCGTCCACCTGCCCGTCGGTCTGGTCCCATATCTCCGGGCCGGTAGTCTGGATATGCACCTCCCGGTTGGCGGTGTTATCAAACTGGTTGGCCCAAAAGGCACCCTTCGGTAACGTGGCATCAAGTTCCGCCGCCAGGCGCTCGGAATAATGAATGTAATTGTCCGGGTTTTTGTAAGGCACCGCAGGCACCAGGCGGAGATCAGCCCCATTAAGCGTGAGCGCGTCGCGCTTCTCCTGGCTCTGGGTGTCAGGCATGACGATAACCGTTTTATAACCGAGCACATTGGCCACCAGCGACAGCCCGATGCCGGTGTTGCCGGCGGTACCTTCAACAATGATGCTGCCCGGTCGCAATTTTCCCTGCTTCTGCGCATCGCGGATGATCCCCAGAGCCGTGCGGTCCTTCACCGACCCGCCGGGGTTAAGAAACTCCGCCTTACCGTAAATGTCGCACCCGGTTAACTCCGAGGCCTGACGCAGCCGCACCAGCGGGGTATTGCCAACCAGGTCGATAAAGCCAGATTTTATTTCCAAGACAGGTTTCTCCTGAAGGATACCTACCCATGGTAGCGGGCCGCAAAAGGGCAACTAGTTAAGCATATTCAGCC
>JAYNPV010000095.1:0-9103 GCA_038113925.1 Gammaproteobacteria bacterium
GTCGGGAACTTGACGGGGTGGCCAGTCGTTTAAAACGGCCGGCTCCGTGAATGGTGAAATTAATTCAGGCAAAAATCACCAGGGGGGTATCTGCCTCGACAAAATCGCCGACGGCGGCCCTCACCTCGGCAATCTCGCCATCGTGACCGGCAACAATGCTGTGCTCCATCTTCATCGCCTCGACGATCATCAACAACTGGCCCTGTTCGACCTGATCGCCGACCGCGACATTTAGCTGCAGCACCGTGCCCGGCATGGGGGCGGTCAGTGCTCCCTGGTCCTCGCCGTCGTGGCCGTGGGCCTGCAGGGGAGATCGATAATCCCACACCACGCGGCTCTGGGTGGTCGCCACTTCAAACCGGTCGCCTTCGCGGCTGACATGGCCGACCCAGGGCAACCGATCAATTTGCAGCTGATACTGATTGCCCTGCCAGCGGCTCTCCACCGCCATACTTGCCGGGTCATCTATCCAGGTGAAGCGGCCGTGGGTGAGAAAATCGCCGCGATATTCGATCTGTAATTCCTGCTCTCCCCCGGCGCTGTTGGTAAAAATCAACCGGCGCCCGTGGCCATCGGCATAGCCCCAGCTATCGGTGGCCGCCCAGGGTGAGTTGGGCTCGTCCTGCTCTGCCGCCTGCGCGACCGCCCCCTCGGCTTCATCTTTGAGCAGGCGGACCGCCGCAGCCAGCAGTGATTGCTGGTCACCCACGGTGGGGGCCACCAGCTCATCGACCTGGCTATCTATATATTGGGTATTGACCCGGCCTTGCTGAAATACCGGGTCGTCCAGCAGTCGCTGCAGAAACACCAGGTTGTTACCGGGTCCCTGCAACACCGTCCCCATTAACTGGCGCTGCAGTCGTTCCAGGGCAATATCCCGGGTGTCGCCGTGGGCAATTATTTTGGCGACCATGGGGTCGAAATGGGGAGTGACCTGATCGCCACTCTCCACGCCGGTATCGATTCGAATACCCGGGGGACGGTGACCGGTCCAGCCCCAGTCCATTTTTTCCACGGTGCCGATACTGGGCAGAAATCCATTTTCCGGGGTTTCGGCGTAGAGTCTGACCTCGATGGAGTGGCCCGCGAGTTTTACCTGATCCTGAGTCAGCGGCAGAGGTTCGCCGGCGGCGACCCGAAGTTGCCACTCCACCAGGTCGAGCCCGGTGACCATCTCGGTGACCGGGTGCTCCACCTGAAGGCGGGTATTCATCTCCAGAAAATAGAAATTGGCATCCGCGTCGACGATGAACTCAACGGTGCCCGCCCCCCGATACTCCACTGCTCTGGCTGCGGCCACCGCAGCCTGACCCATAGCCTCTCGCAATGACTGATTAACAAAGGGCGACGGGGACTCCTCGACCACTTTCTGGTGGCGCCGCTGTAATGAACAGTCGCGCTCAAACAGGTGAATGCAGTTGCCGTGACTATCACCGAACACCTGAATTTCGATATGGCGGGGCTCGATGAGGAATTTCTCCAGCATGATGCGCTGATCACCAAACGCGGCCTGGGCCTCACGCCGGGCGGCCTCCAGACTGGCCTGAAAATCGGCGCTGCTGTCGACCCGGCGCATGCCTTTGCCGCCCCCCCCGGCTACCGCTTTGATCAGTAGCGGGTAGCCAATTTCGCTGGCTTGTTGGGCCAGCTCCTCATCGCCAATTTCTAGCACGTCCGGATCACCGTAGTAACCAGGCACTACCGGCACCTGGGCCGCCACCATCACTTTTTTGGCGCTATCTTTAAGGCCCATGGTGCGCAGCGCGTGTTGGCTAGGACCGATAAAGATAACGCCGGCATTGTCGCAGGCCTCGGCAAAGGCTTCGCTTTCCGCCAGAAAACCGTAGCCGGGATGGATCGCCTCGGCACCGCTGGCTTTGGCCACCCCAATTACCTTCTCGATATTCAGGTAGGAGTCAGCTGCGGCAGCCGGGCCAATCAACCAGGCTTCGTCGGCCTGACGGACATGGCGGGCATTGGCGTCGGCCTCGGAATAGACCGCTACACTGGCGATACCTAGTTTGCGTAGGGTAGCGAATACCCGACAGGCGATTTCACCGCGATTCGCCACTAGAACTTTCTTTAACATAATTAAATAACCATTTATTTTTAATATTTTTTATCTACTATTTTTCGAAAAATCACATCCTGAAAACGCCAAAATTCGGTTCGCCAATCGGGGCGTTGTAAACCGTGGATAACGCCATTGCCAGCACCCGCCGGGTATCGGCAGGGTCGATAATGCCGTCGTCCCAGAGCCGGGCGGTGGCGTAATAGGGGTGACCCTGAGTCTCATAGACTTCGCGGATCGGTACCTTGAATTCCTCTTCTTCGTCGGCGGACCACTCCTCACCCTGGGCTTCCATGCCGTCACGTTTAACCGTCGCCAACACGCTGGCCGCCTGCTCGCCGCCCATTACCGAGATGCGCGCATTGGGCCACATCCACAAAAACCGGGGGCCAAAGGCACGGCCGCACATACCGTAGTTGCCCGCGCCGTATGAGCCGCCGATCACCACGGTCATTTTAGGCACGCTGGCGTTGGAGACCGCGTGCACCAGCTTGGCACCATCTTTGGCGATGCCGCCCTCTTCGTACTGTTTGCCCACCATAAAGCCGGTAATGTTTTGCAGAAACAGCAGCGGGATCTTGCGCTGGCAGCAAAGCTCGATGAAATGGGTACCCTTAAGCGCTGACTCGGAAAACAGAATCCCATTGTTGGCGATAATGCCCACCGGAAAGCCTTCGATATAACTAAAACCGCAAATCAGGGTGTTGCCGTAGAGGGCCTTAAACTCAGAAAACTCGGCGCCGTCGACCAGCCGGGCGATCACCTCGCGCACATCATAGGGGCGTCGCACCGACGCCGGCACCACCCCATAGATCTCATCGGCGGCAAAGCCGGTGGGCTGAGGCTCCCGTAATCCGGGGGGAAGCTGCTTGCTGCGATTAAATCGACTGACGATATCGCGGGCGATAGCGAGGGCGTGGGCATCGTCCCTGGCCAGGTGATCGGTCACCCCGGAAGCGCGGCAGTGCACATCGCCGCCGCCGAGCTCTTCGGCGCTGACCACCTCGCCGGTGGCCGCCTTAACCAACGGCGGGCCGCCAAGAAAAATAGTGCCCTGATTCTGCACAATGATGGATTCGTCACACAGGGCCGGCACATACGCGCCGCCGGCGGTGCAGGATCCCATGACCACCGCAATCTGCGGAATACCCTGGGCGGACATCACCGACTGGTTATAAAAGATACGGCCGAAATGGTGCTGATCGGGGAATATCTCCGCCTGCAGCGGCAGAAAAGCCCCCCCGGAATCCACCAGGTATATACAGGGCAGGTTGTTTTCCTGGGCGATCTGCTGGGCACGCTGGTGTTTTTTAACCGTCTGCGGGTAGTAGGTGCCCCCTTTAACCGTAGCATCGTTGGCCACCACCACCACTTCCTGGCCATGCACCCGACCGATGCCGGTAACTATGCCTGCCGACGGCGCTGCGTCATCATAAAGCCCATAGGCGGCCATCGGCGAGAGTTCCAAAAAGGGACTGCCCGGGTCGAGCAACAGCCGCACCCGGTCACGGGCCAGCAATTTGCCCCGCTGCAGATGTTTCTGGCGAGATTTCTCGCCGCCGCCCTGGCCCGATTCAGCCACCTTAATGCGCAGGTCATCGACCAGCGCCTGCATGGCGGCGTGGTTCTCTTCAAACTCCGGTGATCGGGTATTTAATTTACTCGTTATCTGCGGCATGGTCGCAAGCGACTCCTGTTGTTACCGATTTACTGGTGAGAAACCCTGAATCAAACCTGGCCAAACACCGGCACCAGGGTACCCGTGGTAACAGCATTCTCCGGTGACGCCAGCCAGGCGATGGTACTGGCGACCTGCTCAACCTTGGGCCAACTGTCGAAATTCGCGTCCGGCATTGATAGCCGATTGGCCGGAGTATCCAGAATAGAAGGCACCACGGCGTTGACCAGAATATCCTCACCTTTGACCTCATCCGCCAGGCAGCGGGTAATGCTGGCCACCGCCGCTTTACTGGCGGCGTAGGCGATAGCCCCGCCATAAGGTTCGACTACCGGTCGGGCACTGACATTAACAATACGCCCGCCCATCTTCATCGTCCGAACCGCCTCACGACAGCTTAGAAAACAGGTCTCCGCGTTAAGCGTCTGCATACGCCGAAACGCCTCGAGGCTGGTTTCCCGAATCGGCGACATATCGAATCCGCCGACAATATGAATCGACCCCCAGAGACCATCGAGGCCGCCAAACAGACTGACCACCGCAGCCTCATCGCTGCAATCCACCTGGTGCAAGGTAACCCGATCGGCCAGCTTGAATGGCTCCAGCTCCTGGTCAAACAGCCAGGTCACGTGACAGGTGGCACCCTGATCGAGCAGATTTTTTACCACCGCCTGACCCAATGCCCCGGTGCCTCCGGTAATCAACAACTGTTTGCCCGTGTAACCACTCATTGCTTTCTCCCCTTATTTTTGATGCCCTTTTCCACCGGGACCAGTAAATACAAATAGTTATTCTCTACCCAAACCGGAACGCTGACACGGTCGCGTCCATCACCCGATCCCGAAAAATATGCCTGCCTGGCTCGTCCATTGCCGCACCAGCGGCGACCATCAACGGCAACAAGTGCTCTTCTCGTGGATGGGCACTCATCGCTGAGGGTGCCTTCGACCACTCTATCAGCGCCTGGCGCCGCTCACCCGGTGGCAACTCACACGCCCTGCTCAACCAGTTATCGAACTGATCAGAATCATCGAGCGGCCCACCACCTCCGCGCAATGCCTGCATATTGTGATAACTCATGCCACTGCCGACGATGAGCACGCCATCGGTGCGCAGCGGCGTAAGCGCGTGGCCCATCTTCAAGTGGGCAGCCGGGTCCAGACCCGCCAGCAGCGACAGCTGTACCACCGGTATTTCCGCTTCCGGCAACATGATTTTGAAAGGCACAAACACCCCGTGATCGAATCCACGGTCGCTGGTCTCTGCACAGGGATAACCGGCCTCATCGAGCAAACCCTTAACTAGATGAGCCAGTTGCGGATCGCCCGGAGCCGGCCAGGTAAGCTCATAGGTGTGAGGTGGAAAGCCGTAGTAATCGAAATAGAGTTCCGGATTGGCGGCCCTGTTAACGGTCACCTGCGCCTCCTCCCAGTGACCGGAGATTACCAGCACTGCTCGCGGTTTCACCGCCAGGGTGTCGACCAGGCCCCGCAAAAATTCAGCCATTTTCATCCAGGTGTCCGGCGGCCCCATGGTCCACTCCATAAAAAAACAGGGTCCCCCGCCATGGGGAATAAAAAAGGTCGGCATTAACGCCTCTGACTGACTCACCACCCACTCCTTGTCATCATTGTTCGCGCTACCCGTTAGTTTATCCGCTCGGTATAAAACAGGTTTGGCTGAGGTTTTTCACAAGCAATCCCACCAGGCAAAACAACCGGCTCTAACCGGTCACCCCATAATTGAAACAGCCTGTCCGCAAACACGCTTGCCGTAAGGGCTTGAATCTGGCCCCTATCCATCATCAACCTATCATTGCGTTGACCGGGTAACTTTCCGACCCCAATTGGCCTTCTTTTATTTAAGCATCGGGAAATGAACCTCCCGGCGATTAACCCAGGGGTCTGGCGATGGGTGCTCGTGGTAAAGATTATATTCGTGCCCGGCAGGCATCAGGTTTACTATTATCGGTGAAGCGACGACCATCGGTCGAAAATCCCCATTAATTTATCCCACGAGCTAAATAAGATCCGGGCCAGCTTCCCGAAGGGCTACTGTTATTACCAAAGAAAATCCACCAGACTCTCCACTGACGGGGCGCTGCCGGGTCCACTCCCACAGCGGTAACCAGGGAGCACGGCTCCCCAATCCGCTTCGGCCACTGTGTCTGTTGTGGTTACTGACAGTTCAGGGCTGTGTACTGGTAGGGCCAGACTATATCCCGCCTCAGGACCAGACCCCTGCAAACTGGTCGAGTCCGGTTTTCGGCGACTCGAAGGAGACACCGGCTGCCAGCGTCGACCCGCAGCAGCTGGCTCAGTGGTGGCAACACCTCAATGATCCGCTACTGACAGAACTTATCAATGCAGCGGCAAATAACAACTGGGACCTGCAGGAGGCGCAACAGCGAGTCCGCGAGGCCCGCGCCAGGCGTGGAATTGCCGCCGCTGATCGGTGGCCGACCTTGTCCGCAAGCAGCTCCGTCAGCCAGAGCCGCGTCGACCCGCCAGACAACCCGGCTACCCACAGCAAACTCTATGACGCCAGTCTCGACGCCCGCTGGGAATTGGGCCTCTTCGGAGACCGACGCCGCGCGCTGGAAGCCGCCAGCGCAGACGCAGAGGCAAGCCAGGAGGAGCATACCGATCTGCTCATCTCTGTGCTCGCCGAGGTCGCGCTCAATTATGTCGACCTGCGTTCGTTGCAAAGCCGGTTAATCATCACCCGCAAAAATCTCGCCAGCCAGACAGAAACCCTCGACATTGCCCGCTGGCGTCACCTCGCCGGCCTTACCACTCAGGTTGATGTCGAACAGGCCCGCCAGAATCTGGAACAGACCCGGGCGCAGATTCCGGCACTACTCACCGCGCGGCAACAGGCGATAAACCGGCTCTCAACCCTGATCGGGGGTTACCCTGGCGACCTTACTGATCGGTTATCCGCCGTAGAGCCCATACCTATTGCTGATCTGCAGATTGCGGTGGGGGTCCCCGCGGATACCTTGCGCCAGCGGCCGGACATCCGCGCCGCCGAAAGGCGACTGGCAGCGCAAACCGCCCGCGTGGGGGTTGCCACAGCAGCGCGTTATCCTGACATGAGCCTAATCGGCTCGGTGGGGGTGGAGACCCTCTCCAGTCGCCAGCTATTTGACGCCAAAACCCTGTTTACCAGCGCCATTGCCGATCTGGGTATTACCCTGTTCGACGCCGGACGCATTCGCCGCAATATTGAGGTGCAAACCGCCTCCCAGGCCCAGGCCCTGGCCCGTTACGAATCCACCGTGCGCCTGGCACTGGAAGAGGTGGAAAACGCGATGGTCGCCTACCTCCAGGAACAGCAGCGCCGATCGTCGTTGCAGTCGGCAACCGACGCCGCCAAACTGGCCGCCGAACTTATACTTAGCCAGTACCAATCGGGACTGGTGGATTTTCAGCGCGTGCTCGATGCCGAGCGCTCCCTGCTGACCTTGCAGGATCAACTGGCCACCAGCAAGGGGCAGATTACCGCGACCCTTATCCGCCTCTACAAGGCACTTGGTGGCGGCTGGACACCCACCAGAGCGGACGAACCTGAAGCAGGAACCAACCCCGGGACAACGGCAGAGGCCTCTTAATGAGCAACACCCATGACAACGGATCCACCCCGGTAGCCCGGGCGCTTGAAATGGACAGAGAGGAGTCAGTTCCCTTCTGGCGGCCACGCAATCTGGTCATCATCGCCCTGCTGGTGATCGCTATCGTAACCGCCATTCGCCTCACCGGTGGCGACCCGGCCACGCAATACCAGACGGCGCTAGTCGAGCGTAAAGAGCTGCTGATTTATGTCACCGCTACCGGTGCCCTCGAACCCACCAACAAGGTAGATGTCGGAATTGAAGTCTCCGGCACCATAGCTACCGTTGAGGTTGACTACAATGACCGGGTAGAAACCGGTCAGGTGCTGGCACGGCTCGATACCGCCAAACTCTCGGCTCAGGTATTGCAGGCCCGCGCCACCCTGGAATCGGCACGAGCCAGGTTGTTGATCGCCCGGGCCCGGTTAACCGAGGCCAGCAACGAATTTGACCGTCTGCAACAGGTGCGCGAACTCAGTGGCGGCAAGGTGCCCTCCCAATCGGAACTCGACCGCGCCGAGGCGGCCACCCTGAGTGCCCGGGCCGATGAGACCGCCGCCCACGCGGCCATTGCCGAGGCCGAAGCGCGCCTGGAGGTCAATGAAACCGACTTATCCAAAGCCATTATCCGCGCCCCCATCAGCGGCATTGTGCTCAACCGGACCGTCGATCCCGGCCAGACAGTGGCCGCATCACTGCAAACCCCGGTACTGTTTACGCTGGCCGAAGACCTGCAACAGATGGAGTTGCGGGTCGATGTGGACGAGGCAGATGTTGGCCGGGTAACGGCCGGGCAGCAGGCGACTTTTTCGGTTGACGCCTATCCCGAACGGGACTTTCCGGCAGAGATTAAAGAGGTGCGCTTTGCCCCCAAAACCGTGGAAGGAGTGGTGACCTACGAAACCATACTTACCGTCGATAACAGTGATCTTGCCCTTCGGCCCGGCATGACCGCCACGGCCGACATTCTGGTGCAACGACTGACCGACGTGCTGCTGGCTCCCAATGCTGCCCTGCGCTTCACTCCCCTGCCTGAAAATATCGACACCGGGGATCGCGGCTCCAGCCCACAGGCTTCCGGCTCGCCGGTAGATCAGGTCTGGCGGCTTGAAAATGGCAAACCCATGGCCATCACCGTTAACGCAGGTGCCAGCGATGGCGAAATGACCGAGATCGGCGAAGCCACGATTGGCGTCGGCACCCCATTAATCGTCAGGCGCCTGCCGACACCCCAATGACCGCGACGACGCCGCCCCAGGAACTGGTCAGACTCGAGCAGATCAGCCGAACCTACGGCAGCGGTCAGGCGATAGTGCACGCGCTGCGCAGCATTGATCTGGTTATTCAGAGTGGCGATTTTCTGGCGGTGATGGGGGCCAGCGGCTCAGGAAAATCCACCTGCCTGAATATTCTCGGTTGTCTCGATTCGCCCACCGCCGGGTCTTACCAGTTTCGCGGGGTTGAAGTGAGCGGGCTGTCACAGCGTCAACGCGCCCTACTGCGGCGAAATTACCTGGGGTTTGTATTTCAGGGCTACAACCTGCTTAACCGCACAACCGCGCTGGAAAATGTCGAGTTGCCGCTGGTCTATCGGGGCGAAACCCGGGCCGCCCGCAAATCCCTGGCCATGAAAGCCCTCGACGCCGTGGGCCTATGCGACTGGGCCGACCACACCCCGGGGGAGCTCTCCGGCGGACAGCAGCAGCGCGTCGCCATCGCCCGTGCGGTGATCGCCCGGCCC
>JAYNPV010000095.1:9113-9668 GCA_038113925.1 Gammaproteobacteria bacterium
ACTGTTCCCAGCTGCTTGCGCGCCATGTCTTTCAGCCCACCGGCAACCTCGATAGCGCCCGCAGCGAGGAGATCATGGCCCTGCTGGCCGACCTTAACCAGCAGCAAAATATCACCATTGTCATGGTCACCCACGAACCGGAAATGGCCGCCTACGCCAGCCGTACCCTTAATTTCCGCGATGGGCGGATACTGGATCAGAGTGTGTCAAAGGGGGGCAGCTGATGGTCATCAATGCTCTGTTACTGGCGATCCGCGAAATTCGCCGCAACCTGTTACGTTCATCCCTGACGGCGCTGGGAATCATTATCGGCGTGGCGGCGGTGATTATTATGGTCACCCTTGGCAATGGCGCAACCGAGCGGGTGACCACCGATATCTCTGCCCTTGGTAGCAATCTGTTGCAGGTAAGACCGGGGCAGCGGTTTCGCGGGCCCGGCCGCACTCAGTCCACTGCCCCACCCTTGTCGCTTGAAGATGTCGATGCCATCACCACGCAGATTGCCGGCATTGAACCGGCCGCTGCCAATGCCACCCTACGAATGCAGGCTATTTT
>JAYNPV010000096.1:0-8774 GCA_038113925.1 Gammaproteobacteria bacterium
CTTAAAGTAACCGATATCTCATCCAGTCCCTGGTGCTAAGGATGGGGAAAGGTCAACTGGGTTAAGGGCTTCGAACCGAAAAAATATTCAAGCCATTGATTTGTGATATTTTTCCGATTGCAATAGTTAACGAGTATCGGCGTGATGATGAATCATCAATCGAATACATGATCCAAAATATCTCTACACCTACTGGTTAACTCGGCGTTACCCCCCAATCGAGGCTTACCGAATGATTCTGGAATTAATAGCTATTGTGGGTTCAGGCACATTTTTTGGAGCGGCGCTCTACATCTCGCTTGCGCAACATCCGGCAACTTTGGAGTGTGGGCCTTCCATCGGAGGCAGGTTTTTCCCGCCAATGTATAACCGGGCGGCACCATTGCAAATAACAATGGCAATAGCCGGATCAGTTGCAGGCGTGGGGGTCTGGTATTTGAGTTCCGGGTATCTATGGTTAATCGGCGCCCTATTACTGGTATCAGTTATCCCAATCACTCTAATAATAATAAAACCAGTCAACGATATATTGCTCAGCCCCGATCACGACCCGGATTCTCCGGAAACTGAATCGCTCTTGAATCGCTGGGGGCCCAAGCACTGGCTGCGTACCATTGTCAGTGGCGTATCATTCATTCTTTATCTGGTGGCTGCGCTTAATGCGTAGGAAACAGCAGCAATAGGTCGCCTTCTTTGGCCGGAATCAACAGTTCATGCTTTTTTTTAACCTGGCGTCAGGGTGATCAATATTGATCATAATGTCCGCCGATAGCAAAGATATAAATACGATCACTGTCGTATTTATAAATTACTCGGTCTTTCTGACTTAATCGGCGAGACCAGAACCCAGAAAGGTTATGTTTTAATCGCTCAGGTTTTCCTAAACCAGTTATTGGGTCATCACGAAGCATTTCTTTTAGTATTTTGCGTAATGAATTATGCAGTTTTCTATCCTTCAGCCGAAGTTCTTCATAGCATGCCCAGGTATTACCCTCAAACACCAATGATCTCATCCAATTCCTCGGCTGTAGGTGTATACCCGGTTTTCTGAGAGTGTGTCGCCATTGCAGCGGCTATCTGCTTCATTAAGTCGTTGTTTTGTAGAACATATAGTGTTTCTTGCTCCCGTGTCCAATCCTCAGCACTGACAACAATAAAATCTTCACCCCGTCTGCGAGTCACTCGTAATGGCAAATGCTCATTAACAACTTGTTCTACATAGGTTTTTAGATTATCTCTGAACTTATTTACGCTTATATTATCCATGGAAGCACACCCTTTTATGTACTGCATTTCCGTACATATTAGACCAGAAGCCCTAACAGAGCAATTTCACCATGATATTTTCTTCGTCAATCTGACAGACGGCTTCATGCTTAAACTCTTTGGTATAACGCTGACCAACTCACCGGCCAACCGCTCCTTAATCCAGGTAGGAGGCTTTCGCACCCTGCTGTTCCTGGGGCTCAAATAGCGCTTCTACGTCGGTTAGGTCTTCGGTCAACCCTGGGGCGGGCTCGCCGCGTTGGACGGCTTCGATGGCCTCAAGCACCCGTTTGCGCCCGAGCACCAATGCCCGGTCGGTAATGCCGATATCTTCCTTGCTGCGGTCGGGGCGGCCCTGGCTTTCGATCACCATCGGGTCTTCAAGAAATATTCTTACCAGCAGACTACAGTCGGGTACGCCGCTCCAGCTATCGCCACTGGCGATGAGTTCTCGTTTCTGCCCCCAGCGATTCTCCGCAGTGCGCGGACCCATGTGGGCGACAAAATCGGTCAAATCGGGGGAGCCTTCTATGCTCTGCAGGGCAAAGCCGTCGGGCTTGAGTGGTGCGTGGCGGTTGTACATCACCATCCAAAGCAGGCAGTTGTCGTCGTCGATCGGCACGCTGATTTGCAGGCCTTTGTCAGAGAATTCGCCGGGTTCCAGGGCGTGGTGGTCGAAAAATGGCAGGATAAAACGAAAATGGGTCCGCTTGGCGGCATCCACATTCATGTATTTCATGCCGTATGAGGTGGAGTCGGCGTGCATCTCCGGGTAGTCGTACTCCAGGCCGTTATCCATAGTGCGGCCACTCGCGGAGAAGTAGACCCCGCCCCGCCGCGATCCCCGGTTGGTCTGGTTGTGTAGTATCTGGGCGTGAAACACATCCCACAGGGTTTCCAGCGGCTGTAGCCAGCCACAACTGGATTTTACGGTGACAGCCACTACCTGGTCATCCGGCAGGTCGCTGAAGGCGAGTTTTCGCATTGGCGGTGGCTCCCCCTCACCAAGCCAGACCCAGATAATGCCCTGAGCCTCATGTACTGGATGGCAGCCGGTTCTGAGGCTGGTGAGATCGGTATCTTTGGGGTGAGTCGGGGCATCGAGGAGGTCGCAAGAGGGAGAGAATTTCCAGCCGTGATAAACGCAGCGCAGTCCCCCCGGCTCGTTGTGACCCAATGACAGAGACGCGCCTCGGTGCGGGCAGGCTTCATCGACGATCCCTACTTCGCCTTCAGGACTGCGGTAAGCGACAAAATTTTCACCGAGAATCTTGAAACGATGAGGGGCATCGCCGGCGATGAGTTGTTGGGATCTGAGTACCGGAATCCAGTAACAGCGCATTAACTGCCCCAGGGGCGTGCCGGGACCAATCTCGGTTAACAGACGATTACGTTCTTCACTTAGCATGATTGAGCCCTATAAAACGGTGAATTCAAATTCACCGATCTGTTCTATTTGCTGACGAACCCGGTCGCCGGATTGCAAAAATCGCTGCTGCGCAGAGCCTACCCCGGCGGGGGTACCGGTGAGGATCACATCTCCGGGGTGAATGGTGATCTGCTCACTCAACCCGGCCACCAGATCGGCCACGCTGTAGATCATTCGCGAGGTGTGTGAGTCCTGCATTAATTCGTCATTCACCCAGAGCTTGATCGCCAGATTCTGCACATCCGCCACCAGGGTCGCCGGGGTTATCGCCGGCCCCAGCGGACAACTGCCATCAAACGATTTATGCCGCAACCAATCCAGCCGCAGCGCGGAATCCGCCGCCTCGTAGTCCCGCGCCATACGGTCGCGGGCCGAAAGATCATTTGCCACCGTATAACCGGCCACGTAATCAAGCGCATCGGCGGCGGCGATATTCTTGCCTTGCCGGCCGATAATCACCGCCAGCTCCAGTTCCCAGTCGAGCGCCTTTACGCCATCGGGAATATTCACCACCGCATCGGGTCCCACCACCGAGGAGGCCGACTTGGGCACAAACCAGGGGGGAAACCCCTTGTTGCGGGCATCCTCCACCAGTTGCACTCCCAGGGCACGGGACATCTCTTCGATATGGTCGGTGTAGTTGGCACCGGTGATATAGATATTGCGCGGATCAGCCAGGGGGGGCAGCAGGGTGACGTCAGTCAGTGGGGTGCGGTCGGCGATTCGAGCCGCCGCTGTGCCAAGTTTTTCATTCACCAGGGGCCACTGATCAACCATTTCACGCACACTGGTAAAAGTCTCCGACGGGTAATAATTATCGCCATCGCGAAGACCCACCACCGGACCCTTACCGGCGTCGAAACTGACAATCTGGAACATTGAAACCTCCCCTGAAATTCTGGCTTAAGCAGACCTCGGTTTTATCCCCGCGAGTGACTTATTGCCCGATATTTTTGGGTGGGATGCTATCACAATGACGACCAAAAACGGCTGAACTCAGAGCGAAAGCGACCCGGATAACCGGTATATAAGCCACCCGAATCTATAGAAATAGAGTGATCCCCGCCACCCCTTGAGCCCCGGCGCGCTGTGCGCGGTCTTTATCACTCCTGCTCATGCCACCGAGTGCATAAACCGGTAACGGCACCGGTGCCACCAGTGTTGCGAATCGGTCCCACCCCATGGGCGATACCTCGGGATGGGTGCGGGTCTGCTGGACCGGGGACAGGGTGACAAAATCCAGACCCAGCTCCGCTGCCCGTTGTAGTTCCGCTGAATTGTGGCAGGCGGCAGAACACCACCTACTCTCAGAGAGCGGACGATCACTAGCAGCCATTAACCGCTCCGAGGTTAAATGCAGGCCATCGGCCTGCTGCACAATCGGCAAATCAGCGGGGCAGTTGAGAATGACCTCGCAGCCGCTGTTTTGCAGCGACGGCAGAAGTTGTGCTGCGATCCGCTGATAGTCAGGAGGAGACAATTGCGGATCGCGCAGGCAGATCATGCGCACGCCGGAATCAATGGCGCGCTGGCAGGTGGAGAGTATCTGCTCCGGCGGCGTTTGCAGCGTGGCGGTGATCATCCATTCATCGGGTAGCTTCAGCGCACCGATGATTCCCGCATTGGCAGCTGGAAACCGGGCGGGATCTAATGCCTGGCCAGGCTGCCAGTGCCAATCCTGCAGGAGCCGGTCATCTATTATCCGCCAGTCGCTGACCAGAAAACAATCCAGCCGCAGGCGCAGGTTATCCGCCACGTAATGGTGGGGAAGGCTGATCAGTGGTCGGTATTCACTGGCGACCAGTCCGGTCTCTTCGCGTAGTTCTCGAACCATGGCCGCGGCCGATGTTTCACCGGATTTAACTTTACCCCCGGGGAATTCCAACTTGCCCCCCTGATGGCTATCGGTGGCGCGGCGGCCGATCAGTGTGTCGCCCCGGGCATTTCGGACCAGCGCCAGGGCAATGGCAAGCTCCGGGTCAGGCATGTCTCACAATGCGGCCAATCAGCTTGGGCAATCGCCGCAGATCAGGTGCGATACTCGGCATTGATACGCACGTAGTCGTAGGAAAGATCGCAAGTCCAGAAATCGATACCCTGATCGCCGGCCTGCAAATCAATGGTGAGGGTAATGTCGGTCTGCGCCATTACCTGGCTACCGGCCTGCTCGGTATATTCTTCGGCACGGGCACCGTTACGAACGATGCAGACATCGCCGAGAAACACTTCAACCCGATCAATATCCAGCCGCTCCATTTTGGCGTAGCCGACTGCGGCCAGTATCCGCCCCCAGTTGGCATCGGAGGCAAAAAACGCGGTTTTTACCAGCGGCGAATGGGCCACGGCAGTGGCCACGCTGCGGGCATCGGCCTGGCTCTGCGCCCCGCGTACACGCACCGTTATGAATTTGGTAGCCCCTTCGCCATCGCGCACGATATTCTGTGCCAGTTGCATGCAAATCGACTCCAGGGCATCGACAAATTTCTGCCACTCTTCACCCCCTTGCCGGGTGAGCGGCTGATTGCCAGCGGCCCCGGTTGCTACCAGCACACAGGCGTCATTGGTGGACATATCTCCGTCAACACTAATGCAGTTGAAACTGCGCTCTACCGCCTGTTTCAGGGCGCTATCCAGTGCCGCAGGCTCAACGGCGGCATCGGTGGCTATATAACTGAGCATGGTCGCCATATCAGGCCGGATCATTCCGGAGCCTTTGGCAATACCGGTCAGGGTAATCTGTTGGCCATCAATCACCACGACTCGCGAACAGCCCTTGGCGACCGTATCCGTGGTCAATATGGCCTCGGCCCCGGCTGCCCAATGGTCAGGGGTTAACGCCTTAACCAGTCCGGGCATCGCCGCGACAATCTTCTCAGCGGGTCACGGCTGGGCACTGACGCCGGTGGAGAAAGGCAACACCTGTGCAACCTCGACACCGGCATTGTCGGCGACCGCATCACAGCACTCCCGTGCCGCCTGCAGGCCCGCCTCCCCCAGACCACAATTGGCGTTTCCACTATTGACCAGCAGGTAGCGGGGCCGGGTTTGGCGCAGGTGTTGCTGACAGAGCGTCACCGGTGCCGCAGCGAATCGGTTGCTGGTAAATACGCTGGCTACCGCACTGTCTGCGGCCAGTTCGATCAGCAGCAGATCGAGCTTGCCATTATTTTTAATGCCAGCTGCGGCGGTGGCCAGGCGCACCCCCTCAACCGGCAGCAGGTTTTCCTGGGCAATGGGTCCGGCGGTCATATTGGTCTGGTGATCCAGCTCATTTCAGGCAGCCGTTAAGCCAGCTTGCCGTGGCACGGTTTAGACTTTTTGCCGGAACCACAGGGACAGGGCTGATTGCGACCAATTTTTTGGTCCGGCCTGACAAAGGGAGTCGCAGCAGGAGAACCCTGGTTTTGATTTCCCCCTGGAGCGGCGGTTCGAGCGCGTGGAGTAACCCCACCCTGCTCCGCCACGGAATCAGCGCCGGCAGCCGGAGAAGCCTGGGGATGCTGCATCTGCAGCTCAGCGCTTTGGCGACGCTGCTCATCGATGGCCTGTGCGTCTTCTTCGGCGCGAAATTCCACCCGCATGAGGATGCTGGTCACCTCGTGCTTAACCCGTTCAAGCATCTGCGTGAACATTTCGAATGACTCACGTTTGTATTCCTGCTTGGGGTTTTTTTGCGCGTAACCGCGCAGGTGAATACCTTGACGCAGGTGATCCATCGCCGCCAGGTGATCTTTCCATTGGGTGTCGAGTACCTGCAGCATGACTGATTTTTCAATATGCCGGATCAGTTCGGTGGGCAGGTTTTCGCGCTTGCGTCGAAGAAAGTCAGTACTCTCTTCAACCACCATCTCGGCAAGTTGATCCAGGGTGGCATCGTCATGCTCTGCCAGCCAGGCGTCGAAATCCACCATCAGCGCGAATTCACTGGCCAGCTGGTCATGGAGCGGTCGGGTATCCCACTCTTGCGCCAACACGGTGGCAGATAGATGGCTATTGGCCAGGGCCGTCATCACATCTTCGCGCATGTTATTGACAGTTTCGCTAACAGATTCGGCCACCAGTAAGTCGCTGCGCTGCTGATAAACCAGCAACCGCTGCTCATTGGCAATGTCATCGTATTCAAGCAACTGTTTGCGCATGTCGAAATTGCGCCCCTCGACCTTGCGCTGGGCGTTTTCTATGGCGCGGGTCACCCAGCGATGCTCGATCGCCTCGCCATCTTCGAGCCCCAGTTTCTGCATCCAGCCGGAAACCCGCTCCGACGCAAAAATGCGCATCAGGTCATCTTCGAGGGAGAGGTAAAAGCGGCTCGACCCCGGGTCACCCTGGCGTCCGGAACGGCCGCGCAACTGGTTATCCACCCGCCGGGATTCGTTACGTTCGGTACCGATGACATGGAGACCACCGAGCTCGATCACTTCATCATGCGCCTGTTGCCAACGCCGGGTGAGGGCTTCCTGCTCAGTCTCGTCACCCTGCGTGAGCAGGGCATTCAGGTTACCACCGAGAACAATATCAGTGCCGCGACCCGCCATATTGGTGGCTATGGTTACCGCACAACGGACCCCGGCACCGGCAATAATTTCCGCCTCTCGCTCATGCTGTTTGGCATTGAGCACCTCGTGGGGAATCTTCTTGCTCTTTAACCGTTTGGACAGCAGTTCGGAGCTATCAATACTGGCCGTACCCACCAGCACGGGCTGGCCTTTGGCATGGCATTGCAGAACATCCTCGACGACGGCGGTGAATTTCTCCTCGGCGGTGAGAAAGACCTGGTCGCCACGATCTTCGCGAACCATGGGAATATGGGTGGGCACCACCAGTACCTCAAGTCCGTAAATCTGCTGAAACTCGAAGGCCTCGGTGTCGGCGGTGCCGGTCATGCCGGAGAGTTTTTCGTACAGACGGAAATAGTTCTGAAAGGTGATCGATGCCAGGGTCTGGTTCTCCTGACGAATCTCCACCCCCTCCTTGGCCTCAACCGCCTGATGCAGGCCGTCTGACCAGCGCCGTCCGGCCATCAAGCGGCCGGTAAACTCGTCAACAATCACCACCTGACCGTCGTTAACCACGTAGTGGACATCTTTCTCAAACAGGGTATTGGCGCGAATAGCCGCATTGAGATAATGCATGGTGGTGACATTGGCGGCATCGTAAAGACTGGCACCCTCAGGCAGTATCTTCGCCTCCACCAGCAGCGCCTCGACCCGCTCGTGACCCGCTTCGGTTAACGATATCTGCCGATTTTTTTCATCAACGGCATAGTCTCCAGGCCCGTCTTCTTCAATCTGCGCTTCCAGTTTAGGCACCAGACGGTGAAGTTTCTGGTAGAGGGCGGTGTCCCCTTCCGCAGGACCGGAAATGATCAGCGGGGTACGCGCTTCATCGATGAGAATTGAATCGACCTCATCAACAATGGCAAAAGCGTTGCCGCGCTGCACCCGATCTTCAGCGCTGAAGGCCATGTTATCGCGAAGGTAGTCAAAGCCGAATTCGTTATTGGTGCCGTAAGTGATATCGCAGGCGTAAGCCGCGACCTTATCGGCCTGCTCCATGCCGGCGACGACAACTCCGGTGGTCAGACCCAGGAAGCTATAAACCTGACCCATCCAGTCCGCATCACGCCGGGCCAGGTAATCATTAACCGTCACTACGTGGACACCTTCACCGGTCAGGGCATTCAGGTAGGCGGGCAAGGTCGCCACCAGGGTTTTCCCCTCGCCGGTACGCATCTCGGCAATGTTGCCATCATGGAGCACCATGCCGCCGATAAGCTGCACATCAAAATGGCGCATGTTCAGCACCCGCTCGGCTGCCTCACGGACGACGGCAAACGCCTCGGGTAGCAGTTCGTCCAGGGGGGTGTCGGCACCCAGCCGGTCTCGAAAATAAGCGGTTTTAGCGGCTAGTTCGCTATCAGATAGGGCGGCGGTTTTTTCACTTAACTCATTGATACGCGATACGTTTTTTCGGTAACTCTTAACCTGACGGTCATTGCGACTACCGAAAACCCGGGTAACCAGGGCATTGAACATCTAGTGAATCCAGCTGGTAAATCAGTTACTCAGGTGGGCAACCC
>JAYNPV010000096.1:8784-9644 GCA_038113925.1 Gammaproteobacteria bacterium
CCTTTGAGATATTTATGGGGATTGATCGATTTGCCGTCTTTTAGCACCTCAAAATGCACATGCGGCCCGGTGGATCTTCCGGTACTCCCCATTGTAGCAATCACCTGCCCCTGTTTGACCAGTTCCCCCACCTTAACGAGAAGTTTATCGTTATGGCCGTAACGGGTGATGTAACCATTACGGTGGTCCACCTCCAGCAGATTACCGTAACCCCCTTTTTTGCCTGCCCAGGTCACCAACCCACTGGCAACCACTTCAACCACGTCGCCGGCTTTGCCCGCCAGATCTACGCCGTGATGAAAATGTCGACGGCCTGTCAACGGGTGGGTGCGGTACCCATAATTTGACGACAGCCAGCCACTGCGGGTTGGCCGGCCGGTGGGCAGCCGCTGCGTCTCGGTCAATTGGGTCAACACGGCTTCATCAAGCAGATCAAAACGAACACTACGATCTTCAAGACGCGCCGCAAATTGGCGCAACTCGGCCATTAATTCCTGCAATTTAAGGGGGGCATCGTCATTGACAGGTCCACCCAGCGCCACCGGCTGGTCAAAAGCCAGTATTTCGGGCTCGAATCCGGCGAGCTCACCGACCTGCTGCCCCACGCTCTCCAGGCGGGTCAGGCGACCTTGTAGGTCACCCAGCTGTGCTGCCAGGGCGGCCATTTCCGCATCAGTGGCTATTATTAACTGCTGCAGACGCCGGGCGTCAGCCGCTTTATCAACCTGTGCAGCCTGCTCAGGCGGGGCATTTGAACCGGATGCAGCGGGCACCACCGCAAAGACAGTCGCTGCTGCGATCAGAAACAGCAAACAGAGCGTCACAATCAGCCCACAAGGACCCATGCGGTGCAGATTACC
>JAYNPV010000097.1:0-9540 GCA_038113925.1 Gammaproteobacteria bacterium
TTTGCCTTTATTCGGGGGTTGGTGTAATATACCTACGGCCTGGGTCATTCACTGTTTGTTAGCGGCGGTAAAAAGGTCTCGCCAAGCCGTTCGCCCTGAGCCTGTCGAAGGGCGCCCTTCGACAGGCTCAGGACGAACGGAGTGGTAGATAGTGCAAAAAAAACACCCCCAGCAGGGCTTAACTAAGTGCCATTCAGAGTAGCTGGCTTTTGTATCGCGACCGTTAGCACCTCCCGATCGCCTTTCAGGATAGGTCAACATTGAAGTTGCCCCCGCTCATTAACGGAATTATTCAGCGCCGCTATAAACGCTTTCTTGCCGACATTACGCTGGAAGATGGTCGCGAAATTACCGCCCATTGCCCCAATACCGGCCGCATGACCAGTTGCTGGGCACCGGGGGCACCCGTACAGGTGAGCCACAGCGGTAACCCGAAACGTAAACTGGCGTGGACCCTGGAACGGGTGGACATGGGCGGTGGCTGGATCGGTGTGCATACCGGCAGAGTGAACCCGATTATTGCCGAAGCGATCAGCGCGGGTGATATCGCCGAACTGCGGGATTACCCGCGCATCCGCCGTGAAGTGACCTTTAACAGCGACCAGCACCGCTCGCGGATTGATCTGCTACTCACCGGGGGCGAATCAGCCGATGCCTGGGTCGAGGTGAAAAACGCGACCCTGCTGGTGGATGATCAGGTGCAATTTCCCGATGCAGTCACCGACCGTGGCCGCAAGCACCTCGATGTGCTTGCCGAACTGGTGGCCCAGGGCAATCGAGCGGTGCTGGTGTTTGCCGTCAACCGGCCCGAGGGACGCTGTTTATCGGTCGCGGACCAGGTCGATCCTGCCTATGGCAGGCGCCTGCGGGAGGTGGTTGAGCAGGGGGTAGAAATAGTCGCCCCGCGCCTGATTCACCGCCTGCAATCCATCGTCGTCGACGGAAGTGTGCCGATTACGCTGAGTTAAACGCCCCGGCGGTGTTAGCCCGCAAACCATTACAGCCGTCGTTCTTCTATCCCGATTCTCGCTCGCCATGGCTTGATCTTCCCTTAAGCAATAGCTACGGCTATTGCTTGCGGTCCAGATCGGCGCTCTGACGGCTGCGAATCGCCCCTGCTCTCGGGATGCGGGCTAGAATAGTGTGCTTACCATCGTTAATTCTTCTGGATATATTCCGGACTTATTCTGGCCCCGGCCCACACAAATGACTGATAACCGCGTTTACCTTTACGACAGCACCCTTAGAGACGGCCAACAGACCCAGGGGGTCGATTTCACTGCGGGAGACAAAATTGCCGTCTCCCGGCAACTTGACCGGCTCGGTATTGATTATGTTGAAGGCGGTTGGCCCGGGGCCAACCCGGCTGATGACAATTTTTTTGGCCAGTTACCGGCATTGGAAAACGCCCGTTTTACCGCTTTTGGTATGACTCGGCGGCCCAGCCGCGCCGCTGAGGAAGATGCCGGCCTGCGGGCCTTGCTGGATACCCACACGCCGGGTATCTGTCTGGTGGGCAAAACCTGGGATTTTCATGTCAAGGTAGCGCTGCGTACCACCGAGGCGGAAAACCTGGCGATGATCGCCGACAGTATCGCCCTTTGCGTGGCTGAGGGCCGGGAGGCGATTTTTGATGCCGAACATTTTTTTGATGGCTACCGGGCCAACCCCGAGTTCGCCTTGAGCTGTCTGCAAACAGCCCTCAATGCCGGCGCGCGCTGGGCGGTACTCTGCGACACCAATGGCGGCACCCTGCCCGACGAAATCAGCGCCATTGTCACCGAGGTCGCCGGCAAGTTGCCCGGCGACCGGCTGGGCATACATTGCCATAACGATACCGGCAACGCAGTGGCAAATTCACTGGCGGCGGTGCGCGCCGGAGTGCGCCAGGTGCAGGGAACCCTGAACGGCCTGGGTGAACGTTGCGGCAACGCCAACCTGATTTCGATCCTGCCCTCACTGATGTTGCGTATGGGGTATGAAACCGGGGTCAGTGAAGAGAACCTCAAACAGTTAGTCGCCACTTCAAACCTGGTGGATGAGCGACTTACCCGAACGCCCGACCGCCATGCCCCCTTTGTGGGAGCCAACGCCTTTGCCCACAAGGGGGGGTTGCACGTCTCTGCGGTGCAGAAAGACCCCCGCAGTTATGAACATATCGACCCGGAAACCATCGGCAATCAGCGCAAAATACTGGTTTCCGATCAGGCCGGGCGGGCCAACGTACTGGTAAGGCTTGCCGAGCTGGGGATTGAGGTGGATGAAAACGCTGGCGAAATCAACCAACTGGTTGACGAGGTCAAACAGCGGGAGCATCAGGGTTATTCCTATGACGGGGCGGCCGCCAGTTTTGAGATGCTCGCCCGGCGTCTGCTCGGTCAGTGGCAGGATCACTTTACCTTGCACAGCTACCGGGTGACCGATGAGCATCGCACCGGTGCAGACGCTAGTCGGGAAACCCTTTCGGAAGCGACCATGAAAGTGGCGGTGGACGGTGTTGTGCATATGACGGTTGCCGAAGGCAACGGCCCGGTAAACGCCCTCGACAATGCGCTGCGCAAGGCACTGCTGCCCGCCTACCCGCAATTACTGGAGATGCAGCTGGTCGATTACAAGGTGCGTATTCTTGAAACCAGCGCCGGCACCGCAGCGGTGACCCGGGTGATCGTCGAGAGCAGTGATGCCAGCGGTCGCCGCTGGAGCACGGTGGGGGCTTCCGGCAACGTCATAGAGGCCTCCTATCAGGCCCTGTTTGACGCGGTGAATTACAAACTGTATCTCGCCAGCCAGCCTCAGTGAGAGGAGTTTCAATCCCGGTCTCCATGGCCCCTTGCGCCTGTTAACCTACAACATCCATAAGGGGTTCAGCGTCGGCAATCGGCGTTTTACCCTTGAGACGATTCGTCATGCCCTGCATCAGATTGAGGCAGATATCGTCTTTTTACAGGAAGTGCGGGGCCGGTCCGATCGTCATCCGCTGCCGTTGGGTGATATCGAAGGCACGGCCCAGTTTGAATATCTGGCCGATCAGCTCTGGCCGCACCACGCGTATGGTAAAAACGCGATTTATCGCAGCGGTCATCACGGGAACGCTATTCTGAGCAGCTACCCGTTTGCCGAGTGGGAGAACATCAATGTTTCCAACCGCCGTTACGCCAGCCGCAGTCTGCTGCACGGGGTGATTGACCCGCCTGCAATGGGGCGTTTGCACCTGATCTGCGTCCATCTGGGACTATTCGAGGGCGAGCGCCGCAGTCAGCTGCAGCGCCTGGTGGCACGGATTCGTAGCCACGTACCCGATGGCGAGGCGCTCATCATCGCCGGAGATTTTAATGACTGGCGCAAGCAGGCCAATGAGTATCTCTGTGGCGAGCTCGGCCTTACCGACCTTTACGCCGCTCAGCATGGCCATGCCGCCCGAACTTATCCGGTCTGGCGACCCCTGCTGGCGGTGGATCGCATTTATGGGCGCGGTCTTGATCCGGGTGAGTGCCACCGCCTGCACGGCAAGCCCTGGACCGGCCTGTCTGACCACCTGCCGCTGCTCGCAGAGTTCAGTATGAATGGGCTTGGCCGATGAGCGAGGTGACCGAGTCAGGACTTCTACAGGCACTGCTGGGTAGTCTGTTTGCGATCGTGGTGCTGGTCGCCTGTGTGCATGCCCTGCTGAATAAACTGGATCCGCGTAGCGCAGCCCTATGGATAGTGGTCTGTCTGTTTTTTCCCATTGGTGGCGTCCTCCTCTACCTCATTTTCGGCATAAACCGAATCCATCGTCGTGCCCGGGCGCGAGCGGCCGGTGAGTCGGTGCCCGCCAGTCAGGTCGCTCCGGTGATCGATGCGGCCGGCCCGGAAATTAGCGAATACGGACCGCTCTTGCGCACCTCCCGCCTGGTAACCGAATTGCCCCTGGTGGCCGGTTGCCAGTTACGGCCCCTGTTTAATGGTGACCAGGCCTTTCCGGAAATGCTGGCGGCGATCAGGCAGGCCCGCCGCTGGATATATCTGAGCAGCTATATTTTCGATGGTCGCGGTGTGGGCGAAACCTTTATTGATGAGCTGGGTGCTGCGAACCAGCGCGGTGTTCAGGTGCGGGTCATCATTGATGGTATCGGCGAATGGTATGACGGGGGCAAAGCGCGGCGGTTATTACGCAAAAAGCAGATTCAGGCCCAGGTGTTTCTGCCCCCTCGACTGATACCGCCACAGCTGGCGGTAAATCTGAGAAACCACCGTAAATTGTTGCTGGTGGATGGCAGTGTCGGGTTTGTCGGTGGCATGAATATTCGTCCTGCCCACACCCAGCAGCCGGATAAACCGCGGCAAATTCAGGATCTTGCAGTAAGACTCAGTGGCCCGATACTGCAGCAGCTTGCCCAGGTGGCGGTGGATGACTGGCGCTATGTCACCGGTAAAGAGTGGAATCCGCCCGCGTCGTCAACGGCGGCCAGCGGAAGCAGTTATTGCCGCACCATCGCCGATGGTCCGGATAATGATAGTGATAGCCTGTTGGCGATTTTGCTGGGGGCGATCAGCAGTGCCCGTCAGTCGATTCGCATCATGACCCCTTATTTTCTGCCCCCCCGAGAGCTGGATGCCGTGTTGCAGGCGGCGGCCCGCCGGGCAATAAAAGTGAGTGTCATTTTACCGGAGCGCAGTGATCATCGGCTGGTGCATTGGGCTAGTTTGCATCAATTGCCGACCATGATCGGTGCCGGGATCGACCTTTATTTTCAGCCGCCTCCGTTTGCCCACACAAAATTACTGATTATCGATGATCACTATGTGCAGTTTGGATCGGCCAATATCGATGTACGCAGCCTGCGATTGAATTTCGAGTTGATGGTGGAGAGCTACGACAACGAGTTTGCGGGGCAGATGGTCAGCTATTTTGATCACGCGTTGGGGGTTTCAAAAAAGGTAAAATTGACCGAACTGCAAGGTACCCCGCTTTGGAAACGGATTCGTAATGCCGGCTGCTGGCTGTTTTCTCCCAATTTATAGTGATAATCACCGACGGAGTCACCCTTGAAAGATATCTATATCCTCGGTGCGGGCATGACGCCTTTTGGTAAGCAGCCCGAACAGACGGTAAAAAGCCTGACCCAGGCGGCTGTGAACGGGGCGATCGAGGATGCGGGTATAGCACCGGGGCAAATTGGTGCCGCTTACTTCGCGAATACCGGCCAGGGCCTGCTCGAAGGCCAGCAGATGGTGCGTGGCCAGATCGCGCTGCGGGCCATGGGGTTGCAGAGCCTGTCGGTAGTGAATGTGGAAAATGCCTGCGCCAGTGCCAGCAGTGCCCTGCAGTTGGCCTGCCACGCCGTGGCTGCGGGTCAGACCCCGGTAGCGCTGGCGGTAGGCGCGGAGAAAATGGCTATCGACGATCGCCAGAAGATGTTCTCAATTTTCGATACCGCCTGGGACGTCACCGTGGCCGATGAAAGTTATCGCCGCCTGCAGGCCATGGTGGGTGACCCGCCGGCGGATCCGTCGGCACTCTCCCAGCGCAGTCTGTTCATGGATATATATGCTTTCCTGGCCCGCCTGCACATGGACCATTTTGGGACCACTCAGGAGCATCTGGCCATGGTGGCGGCGAAGAATCACACCCATTCTGTGCATAATCCGCTCTCCCAATATCGGCAGGCGATGACCGTCGATGAGGTGATGGCCGCGCGGCCGATCAGCTGGCCGTTAACCTTACCGATGTGTGCACCGGTCAGTGACGGCGCAGCTGCCGCGATTGTCTGTCACGGGGATCAGCTGACAGCCGCGCAGAAAAAACGGGCGGTCCCGGTGCTGGCGTGTGAAATTGGCATTGGCAGTGAGCGTAAACCGGAGCAGTTTGATCAGCATTTGTGCAAACTTATTGCCGATAGAGCCTACCAGCGTGCCGGTATTGGCCCGCAGGATATATCGCTGGCGGAGGTGCACGATGCCACTGCCTTTGCGGAGATACAGCAAACCGAGAATCTCGGCTTCTGTGAGCTCGGTGGCGGAGGGGCGCTGGTCGCTTCCGGTGCGACAGCCCTGGGGGGACGGATTCCGGTTAACCCTTCCGGCGGATTGCAGTCCAAAGGCCACCCCATTGGCGCAACCGGTCTCGCCCAGGTGGTGGAGCTGGTTACCCAGTTACGGGGTGAGGCCGGTAAGCGCCAGGTGGAAAATTGTCAATTTGCCATGGCCGAAAACGGCGGAGGTTTTCACGGGTATGAAGAGGCGGTTGCGGCCATCACCATTTTGCAAAAACCCAATCCTTGTCAATGACTTAGTGGGCAAGTTCCGATGGGCGGCCTATTTTTCAACCTGTCCAGATGTCCCCGGAACAGCAGCAAGGTCGCCACCGTGGGGCGGTAGAAGCGCTGGCTGTCGCGGCTGAAGTCGCTCCTACGTGAATCTCTGCCGTTCAGGCGATATGCGTAATCGGGATGGCGTTGCTTTCTCCTATCAATCGAAGGTGAACGCTGATTATTGAACGCCACAGGCCGGTTCTGGGCAGGGGGCTGTTTTTCCCAGCAACGGTGTCGCATTACTTTTTGGACCATTAAGCACACTGCGCTCAATGCGTTTCTTTGCAGATAAAATGGCCGCCGTCGCCCGGTGGTGAATAGTGTTAACAGGCCCTAAGACGATCACATAAACGCACCGGATGTTGACCGGTGGAATGAGGAAGGTAACAAGAAGATGAATTCCAGACCTAAAGTACCCCTATTACGTTGGTTGCTGCTGATTCTGGCGGTCGTACTGATTGCCTTTCCCTGGTTTCCCGGGGCTGACGAATTTAGAAGTAACGAGCTCTCGCTGAAACTGATGGCGCCCATTACCATGCCGGTACTGTCAATGCTGTTGCTCCTGGACGCCACCATGATGGCGATCTTCCGTTCCAGCAGTGACGATGAATCGCAACGGCAGCAGTGGCGCCTGTTGATCCGATTGAATCTGCTGTTTACCGGATTGCTGATTGCCAGCTGGGTACCGTTTTTCGTGCGGTTGAACAGTTGAGGGGGGTGCGAATCAGGGCGAGTGGTTCTGCGCTGGCGCAGGTGTCTGACCGTTATCCTCTTCGGCCGGCAGGGTAAAGTAGAAAGACGAACCACCGCCGGCTCGGTTGAAACCGCCGATGGTGCCGCCGTGGGCGTTGATGACATGTTTGCAGATCGCCAGCCCGAGTCCGGTTCCTCCTGCTTCATTGCGGGTCCGTGTGCTTTCGACAAACGGATCAAACAGGCGGTCTTTATCTTTATCGGGCAACCCGGCGCCCCTGTCCTCCACCATTACCATGGTCTGGCGTTGATCATCGGTTGAAAGTGTAATGACCACGGCGGTGTCATCGTCGCTGAATTTCAGGGCATTGGAGACCAGGTTATTCAGCACCTGGGCAATCCGGTCAGGGTCACACCAGGCTTCGATGTCCTGCCCATCAGGTAGATTTCTCACCGTCACTTCGCGGTCACCAATTTCAATCTGCATATCATCAAGGGTTTTGCCGGCCAGTCGGGAAAGGTTGCACCCGCTTTTCTGATATTGCCCTCCCCCGGCTTCGAGCTGCGACAGGTCGATCAGGTCGTTGAGCAGGGTCAGTAATCGTTTACCGCTTTCCTGAATGCGCCGAAAGTAGAGTTGCAGCTGATCCGGTTCCAGTTCGGCCGACCCGGTAGCGCCCATCTCCGCAAAACTGAGTACCGAATGCAGAGGGGTTCGTAACTCATGGGACATGTTGGCCAGAAACCGCGATTTGGCCCGGTTTGCAGATTCAGCTTCATCCCTTGCCGCGCTCAGGTTCAGGGTTTTCTGCGCTACCAGGTCAGCCAGGTTGTCGCGGTGGCGACGTAACTCTTCAGCGGTTTTGTAGGCGACCGTTATATCCCTTACAAACGCGATCATCGCCGGCATTCTGTCGTACTCGGTGAGCACTCCATTGATTTCAATGCGGGCTCTGGAGCCGCTGCCGGTGGTTACCCAGGCCTGGGTGTGCAGGTCCTTGCCACTGGCAAAACAATGCGAAAAAAGTTTAGTGGCCAGTTCGCGGGTTTGCTCGTCCAGAAACTCCAGAAAATCGCTGCCCAGCAACTCTTTATTATCAAACCCTGTCAGTTGTTGGAATTGCCGATTGGCAAAGACGACGCGACGATCCAGGTCGATAATGGTGATGCCATCACCGCTATTATTAATAATGGTGTCGTACATCTGCTCCGAACGCTGCAGGGCCGCCTGCTGGGCCCGCTGCTCGGTAAGGTCGCGCAGCACTGCCTGCAAATGCGGATCACCCCCCAGTTCAATCAGGTTGAGGCTCACCTCAAGGTCAATGGGGGTACCGTCAATGCGCCGACCGCGCCAGTCAAAGCGCTGCGGGTTGCCATCGTGGGTGGCCGCAAAATGTTGTTTGATCAGTTCGCTGCTTTGCCGGTGATGGGGTTGCAGGGCCGGAGAGAGAGTTTCGAACGATTTGCCAATGAGCTGTTCGCGGCGGGTGCCGAAAAGCTCTTCGGCCTGGTCATTCAGGTCGATAATCTCTGTGCCACGCAACAGTAATACGACATCGTTGGACTGCCTGATAAGCGACTGGTAGCGAACATGAGTGTCGGAAAGTGCTGCGGATGGGTCGCGCTGGCCGCCAGTGTGACGTAGCGTGCCCTCTATTCCGCCTTTCCAGCCCCCCGGGTGGTGCCAGACAGCGCCATTAAACTGGAAACGCAGCGACCCACCGCCGACTGTCTGCAGCGGTAGCGCAATATCTTCAAAGTGGTTTTCTTCAGCGGACAGAAGTGTTTCGAGTTGTTGCCAGGTCTGGTCGCTAACGAATTTGCGGAGCGAGCGACCGGTAAGCGGGTTGGCACTGCTCAGCCCTAACTCACCCGCCAAATTCGGAGAAGCCGATAAAATGGCTCCCCGTTCGTCAATACGCAGGTAGTGATCACGGAGGTTTTTAAAGGCTTCCTGAAGCGATAACTCCGGCGCGGTGGCAGTTTGAGTGACCACCGGGTCTGCCGGTTTGTCAGCCAGGGATCGGGAATTCTGCTGATCTGCGGTCGCTGCCAGTCCCAGTGGCAGCGGGCGAGCAACCAGCAACAGGAAAACCTCCTTACCCTTGATCAGGGGTCGGAGGCGCACATCCATCGATCGGGCTTTTCGACCGGATTTCCCCCTTGCGGTTAATTGCAGTCGCAGTTGATCACCCGCTCCCATTGCTCCGGTCAGCTGCTGGAGCTGGTCAACGCTAAATTCGGCGGATTTGAACAGCCGCCATACCGAGCGGCCTTCGAGCGGTTTTTTTTTGAAACTCCAGAAATGGTGTGCCGCCCGGTTGCCCGATGCCACCTTGCCCCGCCGGTCGACCAGCAGCAGCAGATCCGGCAGCTGATCCACTAGCTGATTCACCATGGTGAATCTCGATGAGGCAGGGATGGGGACATGGCTTTTTCTGTGATCGCCTTGTTGGGGTCAGATGATTATGAACAGGTTGGTACTGCCGGATGCCGGCGGCTTGGAGGCCTCCTGGCAGTAGGGTCGACGGGTTACTCCCCAATAGGAAATCGG
>JAYNPV010000098.1:0-2283 GCA_038113925.1 Gammaproteobacteria bacterium
ATGGAGTCGAGCCTCCCCGATGATGCGATCATCTCGGGCTGGCACAGCTCAAGGAGGGAGCAGGCCCGGCAAAGTTTGGGATCATCAACGGGTGGTGGCAGACGAGTTCTCGCGAGCAGATGTCGCACTGCTGCTACCGTGTCTTCCACCCTCTGTCGCAAGTTGTCATCAATAGCCACCTCTCGCCGGCGACGGGAGCTATGATGATAGATCACGCCGGTCGGTACGGGCTTACCGGTCATCTCTTCCAGGCAGATCGCCTGCGCGGCCACCTGGATATCATCGTGCTGTTTTTTACGTCGCGGGCCGTGTTTGTACTCCACCGGCCGGAGCGTGCCATCGGGTAGAAACTCCACCACATCGGCCTTACCCACCAATCCCAGGCCTTTGTGCTCCAGCGGCAGCGCGCGTTCGACCCGAATACCGTCTTCCATTGTTGTGCCTGGTTCGTCTACCCGCTGGTGCACGCGCTGGCCCCGCAAGGTGTAGACGTTCTCAGAATAGCTCTGCTCTTGATGGATCAGCGCGCATTGGCGCGGGCAATAGCTATAGTGCTGCAGGGCGGAGAGCATGATGGGTAGCGCTTCATCACTCCACTCTCCCGAAACCATCATTCCACCAGCTTGAGTAATTCCACGCCATTGGGGAGATTGTCGCCATTCACATCGATCTGGTAATCGCTGAAGGCTCGAGGGACCGTGACTCCTTCTTTCAGTTGCGGGTTTATGCGTTCAAATAGGCTATGTGCGGGGGCATTACCCAATTTACTGTCGTGTTTGAACACGTACAGACCACGAGTTGCCATTTCGCCACGGGCAGCGGAGCGGTCGTGCTCAAACATGTTGGTGAGTGATTGCCACAGGAGCTCGAGGTCCTCCGCTGAAAAGCCCGTTTGATTAGCAAGATGGGCCGAAACAAAACCATGGGCCACGTAGAGTCCGTAGGGCACCGTGTGTTTCCTACCCATGGTGCGGTTGTCTCCGTCCTGTTTTTCTGCCTCAGCCTCAGTCGCCACGGCCATGCGGGTAATGCTGTGTTCGCTGGCTACGATGGGATCGACCGAGCGGGCAAAGGTAATTTGAATTGGGCCACGCACTTGCCCGCAATTGACACCGGTGGACATCACCGCACCAAAGGTTCGCACATCGAAAAAGTTCTGGCACATCCACTGCCTTGCCTGCTCGACTGTGTCGCTCTTACCTTTGCGTTTTTTGTCTGATTTCAGATCGTCTTCGGCACCGATGGCCACATAGGCGCGCTCATGGGTTAGATTGAGCACGGCCTTTTCCTTGATGTAGATCTCATAAGGCGGCTGCTCTTCCTTCACTAGGCCAACGAAGTTGCGGACCTTGCGCTTCAGGCTCACATCGGTAACCAGCCCTCTCCCGGTCTCGGCATCGACGCGCGGCAGGTTGCCAGCATCGGGGTCGCCGTTGGGGTTGCCGTCTTTCACATCAAACAGCAAAACAAAGTCGTAACGGTTGTTTAAGCTCATGAATTTTCTCCTTGCTCAGTCGCAGTTGATTCCGGTTTTTTCTTAAAAAAGTCCTGCCGTTGATGGTAGTAGCCAATGGCAAAGCGGCCTTGATCGGCCATCGCCAGATTGGGCGGAAAATCGCTAATGCCATCCATGATCTGGCCGATCAGTTTTTCCAGGTTGGTTGCACGTCCCCGGCTATCGAGTTTGCTGATGTGATGATTTTTCAGCTTGAGCAGGGTCGAAAATACGCTCACTGGTGTACTCGAAGCGGCACCGTAGTAACGATCACGGATGGTGGCGTTAATGCCGGGGTTAGCCTCTTCCTGGGTTTTTTCCAACACCGCAAACAGTCGGCCGAGGCGGTAACCGACGTTGCTGTTTTCTTCGTCCAGAGCCACTTTGAGTTCCTCCTTTAAATGTGGGTTTCGGTAGCGGGTAGAGCGGTTGATGCACGCCTTGATTAAGGCTGCACGCGGATAAGTCACATCCTGCTCTGCTCGATTCCGGCGCACAGCGGCGCCGAGCAGGGAGTGGGAGTAAGGCTGGCCGGCAAGAATGGCGCGCATCGTCTCACCCGCCAGATTGGGGGGAATGTTATCTGCCTTACCCTGCGTCGCGGTGGCAACCAGCAGACGAAACAAGGGTAAATGGGGCAGTTGTTTGTCGCCGTGCACGATCGCCAGGTCGTCGAAATGCTGGCGAATCCGCTCTGCCAGCTGTGCGACGGTGGCCACCTGCCAGAAACGTATGGCAATCCGCGCGGCGTTGGGCGCGAGGCCGTGCACATAAAAACGGGTCTGGCC
>JAYNPV010000098.1:2354-9477 GCA_038113925.1 Gammaproteobacteria bacterium
AGTCGTAGAGGCTGGCCACGGCACGGGTATTTTTGTCCGGCTCATCTTTTGGCGGCTCGCCAAAAATATCCACTACCCGCGTTTCAAAGCCGATGGCTTTTTCCGCCCAAAACACCGTGGAGGTATCACCAACCTGCATCCGCTGCGGAGAGTCTTTGCGCAGCAAGTAGTTGAGCGCTGTGGTGTAGGCAAATGCGGCATTTTTGCTAACTGGCGCGTTGTAACCTTGGTCCTTACCGTAGGAATTAAACGCATCGAGATTGAAGGAAACAATATTGGCTCCAGAAGACTGAGCGCCCCAAACTCCTTTGATTGCCGTATGCAGCCGCTCGGGGGAGCAGGCCTCACCACTGATCAGACAGGTGGATGGGGCATCTGCATCCGCCTCCTTTTCCGACAGGGCACGTACGGATTCGATAACGGCCTCACGTTGGCAAACAAGCTCGATATCCCCCTGCAAACGAAAGCTCATAGTGGGGTTACTTGGTATCTCCTGCCAAAGCGACAAGGGCTTGATTTGTTCGGGTTCGAACCGGTCCAGGAATGTCAGGACCGCCCGAAGGCCTTCATCAGCCCGGGCCGTGTCGGGCAGTTCTCTTATTTTTTCAACAAAGGCCAGGTGTTGTTCACGCACCCTGTCTTTGCGTTTCTCGACTTCCCCAAGGCGCTGTTGCTCTGCCTCGATGTCGTCGAGTTCACCGCTGTTTTTGTCGACGCCCAGCACATATTCGAGGTTGTCCCATAGCAGGTTGGTAGCCACGCCAGAAGTTTTCTTTACCCCCTGGGGCAAGAGAAAAGACTGGGCAGTTTTTTTGTTGCCGATGCCCTCGCGGGTATCCTCGATCTGGACAAGCTCACCATCGCGGGTAATTTCGATAATAAACGGCAAGGCTTTTAGCTCGAATCCGGGCTCTGCAAGGCCAGAGCCGGGTTCAGCGGTTTTGCGCTGTTAGTAATCGGTGAGCGCCTGAAGAATCATCCTCTTACCTCCCCGCTGTTCCAGTCCGGCACGTTTACGACACCATCGATCAACTCAGCCTGAAAAAAAAGGGGGCTGGGGTTGGCCGGGTCACGGTAGTCGAGGTCGTAGAGCATCCAACCCAGTTCACGTCTGCCATGCAATTCTGCGTGGCATTGCGACGGTTCGTTTATAGGGTCGACTAATCGAAAATCGGCGGAAAACTCGCGGCAACCGAGGTAGGGTTGATTAAAGCACTGCCCTTTGCTGGCACGGCGCTCGAACATGCGCTGGAATTTGATCACGCTGTTCTCGCTGCCATCGTCATCCCCGTTGGCATTGAGATGGGGAAAGCGGTGGGTGTGGCGGCTGTCGTCCTGCAGCTCGAAACTGGCGTGCAGGCGGTAGATCACATCTCGTAAAAACAATCCCGCTCGTTGCTGGCGTTCGTCTTCTATGTTCAGTGCGAGATTGCCAGCGCCTTGATTCATCGCGGTTTGCACATTACGGGTTGAGATCACCTGACCGACCTCGTTGCGGCGCAGGTTGATCCAGCGAATCGGGCTCAGCACTTCAATTTTGTGGACATTCCAGCGAATGGCTGGTTTCCACAGAATTGCTTCGAAAATTGCCCGGGCTGCCGAGGGCGTCATCACATCGTAAGAGACGCGTTCAACCTTCATCTCCGGGCGGGTAAAGCAGGCGAAATCGCCGGTTACTTCGAGACAGTATTGTTTCGTCATTTTAGTTGGCCCTTGTCAAATAACGGTTTGCGACGGTTCGATCTCGACCGGATCCAGGGAAAGACCTAATTCAGTATGGTAAAGAGTGTTACTCACCTGGGCGAAAATGCCTGGGTGGATTTCGCGAACATCCTGGCTATCGAGTAATTTTTCGAGATGAAACCGGGAGATATTGACGGTGTAACGCTGAAGCTTGCGCATCAACCAGCGTTCCGGCCCCATGCGTTCTAACTTTTGGATGAGTTCAATCGCGGTATCGTTAGAGCGAACAATCACCGCCTGATAATCAGATTCATCAATCAGTCTAAAGCGCTCTGCCGCAGTGCGAAACTGTACTTTCAACGAGTCCTCACCCTCTCCTTCAGGCTTTAATAGAGCTTGAATATCGTGCTTATCGAGATCGGCCTTGCTGTAAAAATGTTCGAAATAGGGTTTAAACAGGTGCCTCGCCAACGGGTCTTTTTTTGCCTGATATGTCATCAGCGAAATAGCGCTCTGCTCCGCCCGCCTGAGCGCCCCAGGCGGGCAAGGTTTAGGCGGCACAAACACGATGACCTTGCCCTTCTCCGGTAACTTGCCTTCGCGATTACAGCGCCCGGCTGCCTGAGCGATGGAATCGAGACCAGCCATGGCGCGGTAAACCACGGGAAAATCAAGATCAACACCGGCCTCAACCAACTGGGTACTGATCACTCGGGTTGGCAAACCGGCCTTGAGGCGGGATTTGATTTCAGCAATCACCTCGGAGCGGTGCTGCCCACACATCAGTGCTGAAAGATGGTAGGTGCCCTTGGGCATCAATTGATGCAAGGCCCTGGCGTCGTTGCGGGTGTTTACGATCGCTAACACCGAGTCATCTTGTTGCAGGTCGGCAGCCAGCTCCTCCCAACTTCGGGGGGCGCTAAAATCCTCCGGCATTGTTACCTCTACGCGCTCTAGCTCGCTGTACAGATGATCGGGATCAGTAACGATTTCGGTGACCTGCTCCAAGCCATTCAGCAGCGTGGTGCCAAAATTATCTTTGCGACTGTTCAAAGCCGGCTGGGTTGCTGTTGAGAAAACAAAACTGACGCCATAGTGGGCGCTCAGCAGTTTGATGACGATCAATATCGGTTGCAGGAACTCCGGCGGTAATAACTGGGCTTCATCCAGTATTACCACGCTACCGGCGATGTTATGGAGCTTGCGGCAGCGGCTGGTACGCGCGGCAAACAGCGATTCGAATAGTTGAACATTGGTGGTGACGATTATCGGCGCATCCCAGTTTTCCGTTGCCAAACGGCTGCGGCTGGTTTCGTCTTTTAGGTCGCTTGGATCGACATTGCTGTGATGCTCTACCACCGCATCGGGGAAGATTTGCCGGAATATCTCGGCGGTTTGCTCGATAATGCTGGTATAGGGGATCGCATAAATCACCCGCCGGTGGCGGTGGTGTTTGGCGTGTTCGAGCGCAAAGGCCATACTGGCAAGGGTTTTGCCGCCACCGGTCGGTACTGTTAACGAAAAAACACCTGGCGGATGCTGCCCCCTTTGCCGACACTGCTCCAGAATTTCAGCCCGCAATTGATTGACTTTGCCGGGCGCTGCTTTTGCGGCCAACGCTGCCATAAATGCATCAAAATCGGGTAGGAGGGTTGCAAATTCTGGGTAGCCGACGCGCTGTTTGGCTTTGTCGTCGTCCATGAATGATTCGGTGTCGAGAAAGTCGGCATCCACCAGGCACGAAAACAGCATTCTTACCCACAACGCGAAACCCTCTGCCCCGCCCGGCGAGAGGGGGCCATCGGGCTTGGACTGGTGCAATATTTCAGACGGAATATCGGCTGCCAGCGCGGCTTGCAGGTTGTCTGTCGCTTTCAATCGCTGCTGAAGACTGGCGCCAGATGCGTCGAGTTTGTACCAATCTGGTAAACCCGCGTGATGGCCAGCGATTAAATAGGCAAGGATTCGACCGTAAACGCCAAACTGCTCTGCCGCATATTGCGCGCCCGCATCGGAGTGATTCACCTTGCCCGGTGCGGTTTCGACATGGGCTTCGACATCATAGCCACTGGCACTTCTGATATAAGCCTGAAACTCGGCGCTGTACTTGCCGAGGTCGTGCCAAAGGCCTGCCAGTCGTGCCCACTCTTCCCCTTTATATGCTGATGCATATTCACCTGCGCGTCCGGCCACTTTAGATAGGTGATCCGCCAGATCGTGGACGCGATAATTACCCTGCAAACTGGGTGTTACGTGGGCAACTTGTTCGGTTCTACCGATCTGAAAATTCACCATTTTCACTCACACTATTCAAGTTCATACAGAATAACTGATGGCATGGGTTCAACCAGCACCAACAGTCGGTAGAGACCCAGGTAGCGATGGGAATGAACGCCACGATCCCGTCGTATGCGACAGCGCTGCCGGCGCAGAACCAGCGTGGCACGACTGCGGGCGCTTAAATCCATACCTTAAACCGAGCCATCTGCCACGGGTCGGCTGATTCAGTTAGTTGGGTAAGTTCTGCGTGAAGCGTAACGCGGCGATCCATCATCTGCGCGAAGGCGGTGTTGGCGGCCCGGGGAACATAGCCGAGCTTACCGAGGGGACATTGCACCTCTATTGCCTGCGAATCTCGTTTGTTGTCCGGTTCGCGGACTAACTCCAGCGCCATGCCGGGGTAGAGGTCGTAAAAGACCAGCTCTCCGTCATAGTATTGAAACCCGGCGATGGGGGACTCCTGTAGCAGTATCTCGGGAGCTTCACCCCCCACAGGTGCCGCGATGTTTTTCCCCGCGGGATAGAGCGCCAGTGCAGGCAGTGCGAAAAGGCTATGGATGAAGCGTCGTCGTTTCACTTTGCGGCCCCCTTGAATGGAATGAATTATCTTTTGCTCGCCCTGCTGTTGCCTGCTACTGCGCCGCCAGCCAGATCTGTAATGAGATTCTTTCGCGAGGGTTGCTGGATTTCACCAGCTGTTTGATTTTGCCGATGAGGGTTTCGCCGCGGTCGAGCAGCTGCGCGGCGACCTGGTTCTGATCGCCGGGCAGATAGCCGAGTTTTTCGTTGTGAAAATAAACCGCCACGGCATTCTGGTCGTGGAAGTTAAAGGGTTCGCGCTTGAAGCGCAGGGTTTCGCCCTCCTGCAGGAAGCGCCAGACTCGACGACCGTTGTGGTACTGAAATCCGGCCAGGGGCGCCTCCTGCAACAGGGTGGTGGGCTCGGGCAGTTTGGGCCGTGAGATGAAGGGAGTGAGCAGGCTGGATAGAGATAACATGGCGGTCTCCTGTGATCTATGGGTTTGGTTGGCAGTAGATCACAGGGGGTGGCTCAATCCGTGAGCCTGTGAGGAGGTTTTTTCGATTTTTTTGTCTATTTTCTGTTCGAGTGATTGGCTTCAGCGGGAGTCTCTGCCCCGTAGAGTGCGGCCATTTGCCGAATATTGGCGGCTATCTGTTCCCGTAATTCAGCTGGGGCGATCACTTTGGCACCGGCACCCTGTTTGAGAATATCGGCCATGAGCTCTCGCGGATCGCTGTAGGGAATGGTTAATCGATAGCGGCCATCGGTGAGCCACTCGCCCTGTTGCCGGGGATGCCACTGTTCATCGGCGACCCAGCGGGCGCGTTCGGCGCTGAACTCGATCACTGCAAGCCGGTCTGCCGGGCCACTGAAGATGCCGTAGGCAGCGCCGAAGTGGGCGACCTGTTGATCGTTGGCGACGGCTTTTGCCGGCTGGGCATTAATCTGCGCGAATTGAATCGCGTCGACGGCAAAACTGCGAAGTTCGTTCCTCAGGTGGCACCAGGCATCAAGGTACCAGTTGCTCCGGTAGTAGACCATTTTCAGCGGGCTGATTCGCCGCTGGCTACTGGTGCCAGTGCCACGGGCCAGGTAATCAATGTCGAGCTGTTGGTCAGCAAACAATGCCTTGATGACCGTGGCGAAGAGTTCATCATTCACCGGCCTGCCGGCCTGGTTAAATACCCGAATTTTGTCCGCCGCTTGCGCTGTGATACCGGCCTGTTCAAGCAGCTGGTTAAAACGTGCCCGCACCGGAGCCAGCGGCTCTGCCAGCAGGCCGGGCTGCAGGTCGCGCAGAAGCTGTTGCATCACCAGCAGGGCCTGTAACTCTGCCGGTTCAAACCAGAGTCCGGGTAGTTCCCAGAGCGCATCGTCGCCGCTGTAGCGATAACCGCCCTGCTCGCGGTCATAAACGATGGGAGCGCCCAGGTGATCGCGCATATCTTCAATACAGCGGTTGCGGGTGGCGCGGGAACATTCGAGTTGTCGGTCGATTTCGGCTCCGGCAATCACCGTGCGCCGACCACTGAGCAGCTGGTGGAGTCTGAAAATGCGGTCAAACCTGTCCACGGCGATGATCGCTCCAAACTATCGGGTGAATGCTGCGCACGGATTGTTTCCATCAACGGCGCGATGACATTTACTATAGCGCAACAAGATAGCCGCGCTTTGCGCTTGAAAACCCTCTATAAGGAATTGTGTTATGACCACCACGGCGATGGATATTTTTAAGCAGGACGCTTACGCCGAGCACCTGGGAGTTGAAATTGTTGAAATGAATGAAGGCTGCTCGGTGGTGAAAATGCCGATAAAACCTTTTCATCTTAACGGCGGCGGCCGAGTCCACGGCGGCGCCCTGCTCTCGCTGGCGGACCTGGCGCTGGCATCTGCCGCCATCAGCCGGGGCGATTATGGCAGTGCCATCAATGTGCATATGAATTTTATGAAAGGGGTCGCTGAAGGCACCCTGTGGGCGCGGGGCACGGAACTCTCGGCGGGCCGTTCAATTCGCCATTACCAGGTCATTGTGGAAGACGATAATCAGCGATTAATCGGTCATTTCCAGGGCACCGTTTATGTGATGCAAAACCCGGAAAAACTACTAAAAAAATAACCCGGGAATGACCGACCACTCGCTACCCGAATGGCTAAACCCGCGCCTCGTAAGGGTTTATAAAGTTACCCCCAGAATTTGGGGATAACTTTGTGGATTAATCTAGTAATTTTGGATCAATCCCGGCAAACAGGCGGCATGGCTTTAAACTGCACAAATTTTAGGCATCATGCCTTTGTTTTTATATTTCAATTAGTTACAGAAACTTTTTGAGACTGCGCTTTCAGGGGCGGCCATTAGTTGCCGGTTTATTAAATATTTCTTACCGCCTGTGCGTAACAGGATTCAAATTTACCTTTGTCAACCCCTGATTGGCATTTATTTCAGGATTTCCGCCGCACCATTTGAGAGCACCACCTGTTCACGGGCCGGGACACTGGAACGAAAGGAAACTTGTCCACCCTCCTGCCATATTTCGGTGCGCAGTATCTCGCCCGGATAGACCGGTGCTGAGAATCGCAGGCGCATGCCGGTGAGTCGGCTGGCATCGTAATTACAGCAGCTTTTTAACAGGGCATGTC
>JAYNPV010000099.1:0-623 GCA_038113925.1 Gammaproteobacteria bacterium
CTCATTACCGTACCGGCTACTCCCCCCTGCAGGCTTCCTGTGCGGTGACCTTCATGCGCCATTACGCAAAGCAATTGGTCACCGTCTACCTGTTCGCCTCGTTCATCAATCATCAGCAGTCGGTCACCATCACCATCCAGCGCAATGCCGATATCCGCACGGTGCACCTTCACCGCGGCCTCCAGACTGCCAGGCGAAGTTGATCCCACGTCGGCATTGATATTCAGGCCATCGGGTTCGACGCCAACGGTAAACACCTCCGCACCCAGCTCTCTAAATACCGCTGGTGCGACGTGATATGTCGCCCCGTGGGCGCAATCGACCACAACGCGCATTCCGCGCAATCCTTCCCCGCCAGAGAAAGTGCTTTTACAAAACTCGATATACCGACCCGCCGCATCCTCGACGCGGGTGGCCTTGCCGAGCTGGTCTGCCTCCACCGTTTGCATGGGCTCGCCAATCTGAGCCTCTATCTGCAACTCCGCGTGATCCGGGAATTTCTCGCCAGCACCGGAAAAAAACTTTATCCCGTTATCGTAATAAGGGTTGTGAGAGGCGCTGATCACAATCCCCGCCTGGGCATGAAAAGTACGGGTCAGATAAGCCACCGCAGGAGTCGGCAT
>JAYNPV010000099.1:633-9474 GCA_038113925.1 Gammaproteobacteria bacterium
CCCCGCCGCCACCAGGCCGGCCTCCAGAGCCGACTCAAACATGTAGCCGGAGATGCGGGTGTCTTTACCAATGACCACCTTCGGCCGGCCGTCCCGACTCAACACCTTGCCCAAAGACCAACCCAGTTTGAGTACAAATTCCGGGTTAATTAGTTCATTGCCGACCCGGCCTCTAACGCCATCGGTACCAAAGTATTTGCGATTGCTCATTCCAATGATTCTCCGGATGTTCTCCGTTCGGCAACGGTTGTCATGATAGCGACACGGCAGACCAGACTCTTAACGCATCCACCGTTTCGGCAACATCGTGACATCGGACAATACTCGCCCCTTTGTCGACGGCGATTACTGCGGCGGCAAGACTACCGTAAAGCCGCTGGTGTACTGGTTTGTTAAGAATATCGCCGAACATTTTTTTTCGTGACAGGCCCACCAGAATCGGCAGACCCATAGCCCTGAACTGACCCAACTCGCGCAGCAGCTGCAAATTATGCGCGAGAGTTTTACCAAAGCCGAATCCCGGGTCAATGACCATCTTTCGACGATCAATTCCTGCGGCGATACAGGCCTCCATTCGCGCTCTCAAAAACTGCCCTATTTCCACCAGAGCGTCTTCGTAATGGGGATTCTGCTGCATGGTTTCCGGGGTTGCCTGCATATGCATTAAACAGACCGCCGCATTACTGGAAGCGGCGACCGCGAGCGCCCCCGGAGCGCGCAGTGCATTGACATCGTTGATCAACCCGGCGCCGGCAGCAGTGGCTGCGGCCATTACCTGAGGATGGCGGGTATCGATTGAGAGGGGAATATCTACTGCGGCAGAGAGCCTTTCAATAACGGGAATCACCCGATCAAGTTCCTGTTGAACCGGTACCGGCAGAGCACCGGGCCGCGTCGATTCTCCACCAATATCGATAATCGCCGCACCTTGTTCGGCCATCAGCTGCCCGCGACTGACCGCCTGCTCCAGGTCAAAAAATTCCCCGCCATCGGAGAAGGAATCAGGGGTGATATTAAGCACCCCCATTACCGCCGGCGTGTTTAGCTCTAGCCGCCGGCCGGCGCAATCGATGACCATGACCCTGCGATTACGATTTTAATGCTGCGAGGCGGTATCACCCAGGTCTTCGGGACCCTTGTCATCACGGGCGCTGGCCTCGGCATCCACTCCGGTCACCGGGGTTTCACTGCTTGGTCGCGGAGGTTTACGGTCCATGATGTCGTTGATCTGATCCTCGTTGATGGTCTCCAGCTCAAGCAGTGCCTTGGCCATGGCGTGCAGTATGTCCTCCTTTTCCCGAAGAATCTGCTCGGCGCGCTGGTAATTTCGGTCCAGCAGGCCTCGAACCTCCGCGTCGATCTTGGCGGCGGTCTCTTCGGCAATGTGTTTTGACTGAGTCACGCTACGGCCCAGGAACACCTCTTCTTCGTCCTCGCCGTATAACAGTGGCCCCATCACCTCGGACAACCCCCAACGAGTGACCATGTTATGGGCCAGCTCAGTGGCGCGTTTAATATCATTGGAGGCTCCAGTGGTGACACCATCGGCACCAAACACCATCTCCTCGGCAATACGGCCACCATAAAGACTGCAGATCTGGCTCTCAAGCCGTTGTTTGCTGTAGCTGTACCTGTCCTCCTCGGGGAGGAACAGGGTCACCCCCAGGGCGCGACCGTGGGGGATGATACTGACCTTGTAAACCGGGTCGTGGCTGGGTACCGACTTACCAATAATCGCGTGGCCGGCCTCGTGGAATGCGGTGAGCTTTTTCTCCTCATCGCTCATCACCATAGAGTGACGTTCAACGCCCATCATGATTTTGTCTTTGGCGCGGTCAAAATCATACATCTCAACCACCCGCTTATTCCCCCGAGCCGCGATCAATGAGGCTTCGTTGACCAGATTGGCCAGATCCGCCCCGGCAAAACCCGGAGTTCCACGGGCAATCACGTCCAGATCGATATCATCGGCCACCGGTACTTTTCGAATATGCACCTTTAATACCTGGGCGCGGCCGCGAATATCGGGCAGGCCCACCACCACCTGGCGGTCGAACCGGCCAGGACGCAGCAGCGCCGGGTCAAGCACATCCGGTCGGTTGGTCGCCGCAATAACGATAACCCCATCGTTGGCATCAAAACCGTCCATCTCCACCAGCAGCTGGTTAAGGGTCTGCTCACGTTCATCGTGACCACCCCCGAGTCCCGCACCACGATGGCGACCCACGGCATCAATTTCGTCGATAAAGATGATGCAGGGCGAACTTTTTTTCGCCTGCTCAAACATGTCCCGCACCCGTGACGCGCCAACCCCGACAAACATTTCCACAAAATCGGAACCGGAAATCGTAAAAAAAGGCACTTTGGCTTCACCGGCAATCGCCTTGGCCAGCAAGGTCTTTCCCGTACCGGGACTGCCGACCATCAATACTCCCCGCGGCAGGTGACCGCCCAGGCGCTGAAATTTACCGGGATCCCGCAGGAACTCTACCAGCTCCTGAACCTCTTCCTTGGCCTCTTCCACACCGGCGACGTCGGCAAAAGTAACCCGCACCTGGTCTTCGTTGAGCAGCCGTGCCCGACTCTTACCAAACGGCATAATGCCGCCCTTACCGCCGCCACCCTGCATCTGCCGCATGAAGTAAACGTACACGCCGATCAGCAACAAAATCGGGAAGGACGAAATCAGGATTTGTGTCAGGATCGACTGACCCTCGGGAGGCTTGGCGACTATCTCGACACCATTCGCCAGCAGATCGTCGATGAGGCGGTCATCGCGGGGGGCATAGACCTCATAACTCTGGCCAGTACCGTTCATAACGGTGAGCATGTTGCCCTGAATTCGAACCGACTGAACAGCACCACTCTTCACTTCATCAATGAACTGGGTATAAGTGATTTGGGAGCGCTGATTATTTCGCGTCGAAAAATTGCTGAACACACTCATCAGCACCAGGGCGACGACGATCCACAGCACAATATTCTTAGTCATTCCGTTCAACAACAGATACCTTAAATCTGGGGCGGCCACTTACAAACGGGCCACAGAAAACAGGATTAGCCTGGAACTGGCGCCAATCAACCATGTAAAGAACTGGCTAAACTATAGCAGCACTGCTATCGGTTAGCCTCTAAAGCCCGTGGCAAGCAGATACTGTTCGGCACTACTGTCACGGGATGCATCGGGCTTACGCATCACCACCCGCTCGAAACTCTCTTTTACCTGCTGGCGGTAGGGGGCCATACCGGCCCCTTCGAAAGTCTTTACCAGCATTTTTCCGCCCGGTTTGAGCACCTGCCGGGAAAAATCCAGCGCCAGCTCAACCAGATAAAGCATGGCAGGCTGATCGACCGCCTTTATACCGGATATATTGGGGGCCATATCGCTCATTACAAGGTCAACCGGTTGGCCCTCAAGCAGATCAAGCAATTCATCAAGTACCGCCTGGTCACGAAAATCTCCCCTGATCAGGTTGACCCCATCCATCGGCTCGATTGCCAGCAGATCCAGAGCAATCACCTGGCCGCCACCTTTTAACCTCCGGCTGGCAACCTGTGACCAACCCCCGGGGGCAGCGCCAAGATCCACGACCACCGACCCGCCGCGAAATAATCGGTCGCGCTGGTCAATCTCTATGAGTTTGTAACTGGCCCGCGATCGATAACCATCCACCTGCGCCTGCTGAACCCATTTATCCGAGAGATGACGGTCTATCCAGCGATTACTTGAGCTGCCTTTCTTTGTCACTCAATTCACCGGCCACTCAACTCACCGGCACTCATAAATACTCGATATTGACTATTTCAAACGTTTTTGCCCCCGCCGGTGCTGGCACCACCACCTCGTCATCCAACTCCTTGCCGATCATTGCCTTGGCAATGGGCGACTGGTAAGAAACCTTGCCAGTCTTTATATCCGCTTCATCCACGCCGACTATCTGATAACGGGTCTCGGAGTCTTCATCGACATCGAGCAGGGTCACGGTCGCGCCAAACACCACCTTATCGGTACCGCTGAGCTCGGCCGGGTCAATGACATTGGCATTGGCGAGCCGCTGCTCGATTTCACTGATACGACCTTCCGTAAACCCCTGTTGTTCACGGGCAGCGTGATATTCGGCGTTTTCCTTCAGATCGCCATGGGCTCTGGCATCCGCAATGTCCTGAATGATCCTTGGCCGCTCTTCGTTTTTTAACTGCTGCAGTTCTGCCTGTAAGGCTTCCAGCCCTGCTTTGGTAATCGCTTCTTTAGCCATACTGATTTATCCGTTATGTAACGTTTTCAATGCCCGTACCTGCGATTCACTATCTACTGCAAGGGCCTCGCAGGTCGCTTCGGCCCCGGCCAGTGTGGTGGTGTAGGGCACAGAAAACCGCAGCGCGGCACGTCGAATATCATAGGAATCCGCCACCGCCTGAGGACCTTCCGTGGTGTTGACGACAAAGCGGATTTCTCCATTAGTAATCTTATCAACCACGTGGGGGCGTCCCTCCTTAACCTTGTTTATTGGCTCGCAAGAGACCCCGGCATGACGTAAAAACTCACAGGTACCCCGGGTTGCCACCAACTGAAACCCGAATCCCAGCAAGGACCGACAGGCGGTCAACAGACCCTGCCGTTTGTCGATATCACGGACACTGATAAATGCCTTTCCCGGCTTCGGCATGGGGTTACCGGCCGCCAGTTGCGCCTTGCCAAAGGCCTCACCAAAAGTAGCACCAATCCCCATGACTTCGCCGGTAGATTTCATTTCCGGCCCCAGCAGCACATCAACACCGGGAAACTTGGCAAACGGGAACACCGCTTCCTTCACCGAATAGTAGTCAGGCACCTCCATCTGCATAAAGTTCTGTTGTTGCAGGGACTGGCCCACCATGCAGCGCACTGCCACCTTGGCTAGTGGCCGTGACGTCGCTTTGGAGACAAAAGGCACGGTTCTCGAGGCCCGCGGGTTGACTTCGAGGATATAGACCTTCTCGCCTTTTATCGCGAACTGGATATTCATCAGCCCGACTACCCCCAGCTCGATTCCCAGGGCAATAGTCTGGCGTTCCATTTCCCCTATCAGCGGGGCGGAAATACTGTAGGGCGGCAGACTGCAGGCCGAATCGCCGGAATGCACACCGGCCTGCTCTATATGCTGCATCACCGCTCCCAGGGTCACGTGGCTGCCATCACACACGGCGTCCACATCGACTTCCACGGCATCGTCAAGAAAACGATCCAGCAGTACCGGCGCATCATTACTCACACTCACCGCATCGCGCATATACCGCAGTAGCTGTTCATTATCACGAACAATTTCCATTGCCCGACCGCCGAGCACGTAGGAAGGCCTTACCACCAACGGATAACCAACCCGCTCGGCGCCTTCCAGCGCCTCCTCAACGGTGGTTGCCGTCGCATTTTCGGGTTGTATCAGGCCCAGCTTATCCGCCAACTGCTGAAAGCGTTCCCGGTCCTCGGCCCGATCGATAGCGTCGGGACTGGTGCCAATAATAGGGGCTCCGGCGGCCTCGAGCTGACGGGCCAGTTTAAGCGGCGTCTGCCCGCCAAACTGCACCACAATGCCCTCCGGCTGTTCAACCCGCACGATCTCCAGCACATCCTCAGCGGTGAGCGGCTCAAAATAGAGCCGGTCGGAAGTATCGTAATCGGTGGAGACCGTTTCCGGATTGCAGTTGACCATGATGGTCTCGTAACCGGCCTCGCGCAGGGCCATGGCTGCATGGACACAGCAGTAATCAAACTCAATTCCCTGACCGATGCGATTGGGACCACCCCCAAGAATCATTATTTTTTTGGCATCTCCGGGGCCGGCTTCGCACTCCTGCTCATAGGTTGAGTACATATAGGCGGTGGCCGAGGGGAATTCGGCCGCACAGGAATCGACGCGCTTGTAGACCGGATGAATTTTCTCCTGATAACGAAAGTTCCGGATGGCGATTTCATCCACGCCGCGCAGCTGGGCAATACGTCTGTCGGAAAACCCCCGGCGTTTCCAGCTTCTCAGGTTACTGGCGGACAGCTGCTCACCGGCGACCGCCTGCTCAGTTTCCAGCAGCTCGGCGAGCTGATCGAGAAACCAGCCATCGATGCCGGTAATGGCATGCGCCTCATCAACCCCCATTCCGGCGCGCATCGCCGCCGCCAGGTGCCAAATGCGACGGGCACCGGGGACCTGCAGATAGTGACGCCGGTTCTCGTCATCCTCCCCCACCGGGTTGAGGCCGTCCATGCCGATCTCCAGCCCGCGCAGCGCTTTTTGCAGCGATTCCTGAAAAGTCCGGCCCATGGCCATTACTTCTCCCACGGACTTCATCTGCGTGGTCAGGGTCGCATCAGCGGCAGGAAATTTCTCAAAATCGAAGCGCGGCACCTTGGTAACCACGTAATCAATGCTGGGCTCAAAGGAGGCTGGCGTGATCCCGCCGGTAATGTCGTTACCCAGCTCATCGAGGGTAAAACCGACAGCGAGCTTGGCTGCCACCTTGGCAATGGGAAAACCGGTGGCCTTGGAAGCCAGCGCCGATGACCGCGACACCCGCGGATTCATCTCGATAATCACCAGCCGACCATCGTCGGGATTAATCGCAAACTGTACGTTGGAGCCCCCTGTATCCACGCCAATTTCACGCAGCACGGCGATCGAGGCATTGCGCAGGATCTGGTATTCCTTGTCCGTCAGCGTCTGTGCCGGTGCCACGGTAATGGAATCACCGGTATGCACCCCCATGGGGTCGAAGTTCTCGATCGAGCAGACGATGATGCAGTTATCCGCGGAATCGCGGACCACCTCCATTTCAAACTCTTTCCAGCCCAGTACCGACTCTTCAATCAACAGTTCGCGGGTGGGTGACAGATCAAGACCACGCTCACAAATTTCGATAAATTCTTCCCGGTTGTAGGCGATGCCGCCACCGCTGCCGCCCATAGTGAATGAGGGCCTGATAATGGTCGGAAAGCCGACACTGGCCTGCACCTGATGCGCTTCTTCCATGCTGTGAGCCACGGCGGCCCGGGGGCTACTCAGACCAATGGCAGTCATCGCCTCACGGAAACGCTCTCGATCTTCGGCCTTGTCGATGGCGTCGCGGCTGGCACCGATCATCTCCACGCCGTACTTTTCCAGCACGCCGTTACTGGCCAGATCAAGCGCACAGTTAAGTGCGGTCTGCCCGCCCATGGTTGGCAGAATCACGTCGGGACGCTCTTTCTCTATGATCTTCTCAACCGTACGCCAGGTAATGGGTTCAATATAAATAGCGTCGGCGGTTTCCGGATCGGTCATGATGGTCGCCGGGTTGGAGTTCACCAGCACCACCCGATAACCCTCTTCCCGCAGCGCTTTACATGCCTGTACCCCGGAATAATCGAACTCGCAGGCCTGACCGATAACAATCGGCCCCGCGCCGATGATGAGTACAGAGTTAATATCTAGACGTTTTGGCACCTTACTGCCCCACCTGCTGCGCATTCGCAGCCATCAAATCAACAAATCGATCAAACAGAGATTCCACATCATGAGGGCCAGGGCTGGCCTCGGGATGTCCCTGAAAGCCGAACGCTGGCGCAGTGAGGTGGCGGACCCCCTGAATGGTCTGATCAAACAGCGAGCGGTGGGTAATCTCCAGGCAGTCGGGTAATTCCTTCTCTGAAACCGTGAAGCCATGATTCTGACTGGTGATCATCACCTGTTGAGTCGCCAAATCCTGCACCGGGTGATTAGCACCGTGATGGCCGAATTTCATCTTTTCGGTAGTCGCCCCGGCAGCCAGCGACAGCAACTGATGGCCCAGACAGATTCCAAACATGGGCATCTGCTGCGCCAACAACTGGCGAATCGCTGTGATGGCGTAACCGCAGGGCTCGGGATCGCCGGGGCCGTTGGAGAGGAACACCCCGTCCGGCCTGAGCTCAAACACTGACTCCGCGGAAGTCTTTGCCGGGACCCGGATCACCTCGCAACCCCGATCCACCAGCAACCGCAGAATATTTTCCTTAACCCCGAAATCGTAGGCCACCACACGAAACCGGCTATCACCGGCGGGTAAAAATCCGTCACCCAGGCGCCAGCGACCCCCCGACCATTGCTGGGTTTGCGCGCAGGTCACTTCCGTAGCCAGGTCCATGCCCAGCAGTCCGGAAAATTCCCGCGCGCGACCGATCGCCCGCTCCACCGTTGATGCGTCATCGGCACCCTGGCCGGCAATAATGCATCCGCCCTGAGCACCCGCAGTGCGCAACCGTCGGGTCAGTGCCCGGGTATCGATGTCACTGACGGCGACCAGATCACGCTGCTGCAGGTATTCTGAAAGTGATTCCTCGGCGCGCCAACTTCGCGGCTTCGGCGGGGTATTGCGAACAATCAGGCCGGCGGCGTGGATAGTCGCGGACTCCTGATCTTCACCGTTACAGCCAACATTACCGATATGGGGATAGGTCAGAGTAACCAGTTGGCGGCGGTAGGAAGGGTCGGTGAGTATCTCCTGATAGCCGGTGAGGGCGGTGTTGAATACCACCTCACCGACACTCTCACCTTCAGCGCCAACGCTGACCCCGTAATAAACAGACCCGTCTGCTAGCGCGAGAATGGCAGGTGCGTGCAAATAAACCCTCCACCCGGGACGAGTGGGATCTAGACGTACAAAAAACGGGATGCCTGCACAGACACCCCGTTTTTTAGAAACTCATTAACGACCGGGTGATTGTCAAGCTGTGGCAAAAATCGACCCGTTGTCGGCTGGATATATTACTCCCGTAACCCCGGTGACGTCCAGAAGTGGAGGCGACTATTAATCGGTTAAACCAAGAACGTCCTGCATCGAATAGACACCCGG
>JAYNPV010000100.1:0-5546 GCA_038113925.1 Gammaproteobacteria bacterium
TCGGGCGACGCCACGGTGGGAATTAACCCGGCCAGCGACTCACTGCCGACCCTGGCGTTGAAACCACCCTGCTTATTCATCCGGCGGTGCTAACCGATTTTGACGACTATAACCAGTTTCTCGATCTTGCCGAGGCGTTGCTCGGTTCACTAGAACTCGACGGCATATTCCAGATTGCCAGCTTTCACCCCGACTACCAGTTTGCCGGTACTCAGCCCGATGACGCCGAGAACTTCACCAACCGCACGCCCTATCCGCTGCTGCACCTGTTAAGAGAAGCCAGCCTGGAAAACGCGATCGATAGTTACCCGGGGGTTGAGCAGATCCCCCAACGCAACGTTGAATTGCTGACCGGCAGGGGGCGGGAACAGATGCAGGCGCTGTTAGCCGCTTGTATTAACGGGTAGGTGATCTGAACTGTAGGTGGCGCAGCACTCCTAATCGGGGCAGGGCTAACATTCCAGCCTCATCGGTTACGCTGATTTCCCTGGGAAAGGTTCTTTTACCAGAGAGCTTATGTTCTAGCTTGTTCTAGCTATTTTTCCACTCAGGCTTACGTTTTTCCGCAAAGGCGGCTAATCCTTCGCGCAGGTCTTCGCTGCCGAGCAACTCTTTCCAGATTAGCGGTGCGGCGGCGGCCCACTCTTCTTTGGGGTGGCTAAGGGTAAACCGCATTGCCAGCTCGGCACCGGCGGTGGCCATGGGGCCATTTTTGGTGATGCGTCGGGCGAATGTAATTGCCGCATCCATCAGCTCTTCGTCCGCTACCACCTGGCTGAGAAAACCGATGCGCTGCATGTGCGCTGCGGAGAAGGGTTCCGCAGTTAGACTGAGCTCTAACGCATTCCGGTAACCAATTGTTTTCCATAGATCAAAATAGGAAAAATTGGGTACGCTGACGGCGGCCTCGGGCATGCCAAACTTTGCCGATTCAGCAGATACCAGCAGTGAGCAAGCGTTGGCCAGCGAAAGCCCTCCGCCCATGGCGAAGCCGTTGATGGCCCCCACAATCGGCTTTTTATGTTGTTCGAGGGCGTCAAACATCGGCATCAGGCTGCTTACGGATTCCACCCAGTCGCCATCGTCCATAGAACCGACACGCATGCTCTCCAGGTCACCACCGGCGCAGAAGGCTTTGCCCCGGCCGGTGAGTATGCCCACCCAGGCATCCTGGTCAGCTTCAAACCGCTGGATTCCGGCCAGGATCGCCTCGGCGAGTGAGTCACTCAACGCATTCATTTTATCCGCACGATTCAGGGTCATTACCGCAATATGATCATCACGTAATTCATACAGGAATAGATCGTTTTCGTTCATGTTGGCCTCTCCGCGCTTTAGTTGAAAATGGGTTTTGCTCAATCAGACAGCTGCTGGCGCCACTGTGCCAGGCGTTCGAGGGTCACGCCGACGCCGCCACAGACGATCAACACGACATTCTCCTTACCTTGGAAAAACTCAGCCTGCTCATACACGGTGGCCAGGGCCGCGCCGCAGGCCGGCTCCACCATGACCCGGTGATCACGCAGAAAGTGGTAGCAGGCATCGACTGCCTGGCTATCGGTGACCCGGTGGCATTCAATCGGGTGGGTGGTGAGCAGCTCAAAGCTATGGGCGGCGACTTTTCTAGCCCCGAGTGAGGTGGCGATACTGGTGATATGTTCAATGCTGATGTGCTGGCCGGCCTGCCAGGCGCTGTAGAGGGAGTCTGTCCCCGGGGTTTCAACGGCCAGAATCGGACAATCCTGCCAGTGGTGGCGGCGCAAACCTTCGACCACTCCGGCCATTAAACCGCCTCCCCCCACGGCCACGACAATGCCGTCAGGGGTGACGCCATCGGCGACTAATTCGTCGATGATGGTGGAGTGACCCTGCCACAGCAGGGGGTCATCAAAAGGATGAATAAAGGCCCAGTCGGGCTTTTTCAGGGCGTGTGCATGGGCATCGGCCGCATCCCAGTCTTCACCGGCGACGATCACCTCGGCCCCCTCCTGTTCAATAAGCTCAATGGCTCGGGGTTTGGTGGTAGTGGGTACCACCACGGTCACCGCAACCTTCAGCTTGCGGCCGGCGTAGGCCACTGCCAGCCCGGCGTTACCGGCGGAAGATGCCAGTAATCGGCTGGCTCCTTCGCTCACATAATGTTGGCAGGCGTGACCAATCCCGCGGATCTTGAAGGATCCGGCGGGTTGCAGCGCGTCCATTTTTAACCAGATGCGGGGAGGAACCAGGCTGCCGAGTTGCAGAGAGTCGAGCAGCGGAGTGGGGATGTGCAGCGGGTCCACGGATAACCCTAACCCACCATCGAATAGCCGCCGCTGACGCTCAATACCTGTCCGGTGATGTGACCCGCCACCGCGCGGGAAGAGAGGAACACCGCCGCATTGGCGATGTCCTGGGGTTTACCGATTTTCTTCAACGGCATGGCTTTGGCGACTTTCTCCAGTTGGTCTTCGGTGAACATGGCGTCGCGTCTGGCCCACATGCTGTTGTCACTCACCGCCTCCTCGGGATCGGGCAGGGTGACGCCGGGGCAGACCAGATTGCATCGAATTCCAAATCGGCCATTCTCTTTGGCGATGGTTTTCATGAAGGAATTTACCGCCGCCTTGGTGCCGCCATAGACCGCTTCGCGGGGTTCGCCCTGGCGACTGGCGTCGGAGCTGATACAGACAAAAGAGCCTTCTCCCTGGTCGATCATGGTGGGCAGTAGTGCATGGGTCAGGTTGAGCACACTCAGGTAATTAATGCGAATGATTTTTTCCCAGAAACCGGCGTCGGTGTCGGTGAAAAACATCAGCTGATCCCAGCCCACGGCATTGACCAGGGCGTGCACGCCGCCAAATTGCTGGGCGCTGTCCACCATTTTTTTAACCGCGGCGGCATCGGTCACATCGGTTTTTATCACCTGAACCTCGGCAGCGCCGCGATCGCTGGCGGTCTGGGCGACCTGGTAGGCCAGGGTTTCATCTAGATCGGCGATGGTAATCCTGGCCCCCTCTGCAGCAAAACCGAGTGCTATGGCGCGGCCGATATTGGAGGCAGCACCGGTGACGATGACGGATTTATCCGCAAGTTCGAGATCCATTCTTTCTCCCTTGACAGTTAGCAGCGATCAGCAAAATCGCGGCCGATTTTTTGGTTTGAATTGACGATGAAATTTAGCGTCGCTCCGTGCGATCATAGCAATTAAATCAATCGAGGATGAGGGTCCCGCGAGAATGGAAATAATACTGTCGCCAGAGAGATTGAAAGCTGCCCGTGCAAACGGCTACTGGACCGGCCGGCTGCTGACGGATTACCTTGACGATACGGTTGCGGTTGACCCCGGTCGCACCGCTATCATCGATTACAACAGTGAGCGCGGCGGTCGCCAGCAGCTCAGTTATGGCGATCTCAGCGAGCAGGTTGATCGCATCGCCCTGGGTCTGGACCGGTTAGGGGTGGGCGTCGGTGACGTGGTCGCTTTTCAGTTGCCAAACTGGTGGCAGTTTGTCGCTATCCAGCTGGCCTGCACCCGAATCGGCGCGGTGGGCAATCCGTTAATGCCGATTTTTCGGCAACGGGAGCTGCGCTTTATGCTCAAATTCGCAGCTGCCAGGGTAGTCATTGTGCCGCAGCAGTTTCGCGGTTTTGACCACGCTGGAATGGTGGAATCGCTGCGTGACGAACTGCCCGATATGGAACATCTGCTGGTCCTGGGCATTGACGGGAACGGCAGTTTTGAGCAGCAGTTGCTGCAGCCCGGTGGCGATGCCCAGACGCTTTATGATAACCGGGGCAAGGACGCCAATCGGGTGATGCAGCTGCTCTACACTTCCGGCACCACGGGACAGCCCAAAGGGGTGATGCAGACCTCAAACACATTAATATTTGGTACCCGGGAATATATAGACGCGCTCAAACTCGGCAGCGACGAAGTTTGCCTGATGGCGTCACCCATGGCGCATCAAACCGGCTTTATGTACGGCATGATGTTGGCGGTGATGCTCGGTCGGCCGCTGGTGTTGCAGGATGTTTGGGACGGAGACCGGGCGTGGCAGATCATTCGCGACGAGAAGGCCACTTTCAGCATGGGGGCGACGCCGTTTCTGGCCGACCTGGCGAATTCCGGTGAGCGTGAATCCTGTCATGACGGCACCTTTCGCACCTTTGTTTGCGGAGGAGCCCCCATTCCAGCGGTGTTGCTGGAACAGGTCTCTGCGGTGGGCATTAATGCTTATGCCGGCTGGGGCATGACCGAGTGTGGCGTGGTTACCCTGACCAAACCCGGCGATTCGCAGGAGCAGATACTCGGCAGCGATGGTAATGCCCTGCCAGGGACCGGTGTGCTGGTGGTGGGGGAGGATGGCCAACCGATGCCCGCCGGAGAGCAGGGTGATCTGCTGGTGCGCGGGGCGGCCAATTTTGTTGGTTATCTGCATCGCCCGGAAGCCTACGATCACGATGCGGAGGGCTGGTTTAAAACCGGCGACCGGGCAGTGATGGACGGGGATGGATATATCCGTATCGCCGGGCGCAGCAAGGACATCATTATCCGTGGTGGCGAAAATATTCCGGTCGCTGAGGTCGAAGAATTGCTTTACCGCCACCCGGCGGTGGTTGATGCCGCGGTGGTGGCGATGGAAGATCCCCGCCTCGGCGAGCGCGCCTGTGCTTTTGTAACCCTTAAGCCTGATGAACACCTCGATTTTAAGACTATGCAGGCTTATTTCGCCGACGAAGAGATGGCGACGCAGTACGTTCCGGAAAGGCTGGAGGTAATAAATGAAATGCCCCGCACCGCCAGCGGCAAGATTCAGAAATTCCAGCTACGAGACCAGGCCCGAGAATTGGGGGTGGATGCTTCGCTTGCCAACTGACGAGGTTACCGGAGCGACCTTAACCCTTACCGTTTTTCTCTGTGCCGTCACCCGGTCGCGACTTAAGTTGCTCCTGCGCAATTTTCTGCGGTTCAGGTTAGAAGGGTTGAGAGTTCCATCAATCATGCGATCGTTTGTTGCCGGTGTTGAACTTTGACTGATCCAAGTGGAACCACCGGCCGGCTCGCCGGGCGTACTACCATTACCTCCAGCGCCCGCCTGGCGCAGAGTCTTCATCAACAATTTGCGCGAGCGCAGCAAGGTTCCGGTGCGACGGTCTGGGAGACACCGGATATTCTGCCTTTTGATGCCTGGCTGGTTCGCTGTTGGCAACAGGCGGAAGAGCTGGGAGTGACCCCGGCCCAACGCCTGCTAGGTGATGCCGAAGAGCGGCTAATCTGGCAGCAACTGGTACGAAAGCAGATGCCCACCCTTCTGTCGATTGGACAGACTGCCGAGGCGGCGCGTCGGGCCTGGCAACTGATGCAGCAGTGGCAGCTATCCAGCAGGTCGCTGTCCGGGGCCGTAGGGGAAGACGTGCGTGTTTTCGCTCGTTGGTCGAAACTTTACGCTGATCAATTAGCTGACAAGCGGTGGATTGATAGTGCCGGTTGGGCTGGAAAACTCGCTGATGCCGAGTTGTTAAAGCAGCTTGCGCCGGTTGACCAACCGATATGGCGGGTCGGT
>JAYNPV010000100.1:5556-9450 GCA_038113925.1 Gammaproteobacteria bacterium
TCGCCGGATTTGATCGAATGACACCGGTACAGCAGGCGTTGCAGGCAGCACTGACAGCGGCAGGATGCCTTTTAGAGGAGGCGGAGATTGGTGGCAAATCTGCCGTGTGTCACCATTTTATCGCGGCAGATGATGACGATGAGCTTTACGCCATCGCCCAATGGGCGCGGGCGTCGATTGCAGTAGAACCGACCCGGCGGCTGGCGGTGGTATTGCCGCAATTACAGCAGCGCAGGCGCAGGGTTGAAGCAGTATTTGATCAGGTATTCAGACCTGCGCAGCAGGCGGCTATCGAAAAACCGGCCCCGGTACCGGTCGCCATTGCTGTCGGCGAACCCCTGGCGGATTATCGACTGGTGACTGATGGGCTGAATTTGCTCGCCCTGCTGGACTGGAATTTTCCGCTGGAGACGGCCAGTCGAGTATAGCTGAGCCCCATTGTCGGCCACCTGGCCCACCAGCCCCGCCGGGCCCGGCTTGATTCGCGATTGCGTGAGCTGGGTAAGCGCCAGCTTAAATTGGCCGACCTGATTAACCTGGTCGGTCAAGGGCGGTTTCAAGGCATTCACCGGGTGGAGTTTCCCGAGTTCGCCGAGCAGATCGAGTACGCTTTTCAACGGCTCAAAGCCTTGCCCCGTCAGGCGCCGCCGAGTCGCTGGGCAACACTGTTTGCGGAACAGCTGAGTGGATTCGGCTGGCCGGGAAGTGAAGCGCTGGATTCCGAATTACAGCAGACTTTTGAAGCCTGGCAGGCATTGGTGAGCCAGTTTTCAGGCCTTGATTCGGTAGCCGGTGATTGCACCCTGGCGCAGGCGCTGCGTTTGCTGGAGCAGCTGGCTCAGCAGCGTCAGTTTCAGCCCCTCAATCGCGCTGCGTCGGTGCAGGTGTTATCCACTCTGGAACCCTGGCCGGACCAGTTTGATGCCATCTGGGTGGCGGGCCTCGATGGTCGGCAGTTTCCCGTTTCTATGGCCCGCAATCCCTTTTTACCGGTCGCGTTACAGCGGCGCTTGAACATGCCCGGCTGCTCGCCACAGTGGAATTTGCAACATGCCCGGCAACAGCTGGTCAGTTGGCACGTAAGTGGTCGGCAGCTATATCTGAGTTACGCCCGTTCAAGCGGTGACGGTGAGTCGGCCCCAAGCCAGTGTTTTGACTGGAGCAAGGCCGAATCGCTACCTGCCGAATGGTTGGTTGGCAAACAGCAGCGACCGGCTGCAAGTATCTATCGGCAGGTGATCGATAACCCGGCGCTGGTTGATATTTATGACGATAGCAGCGGCGTGCCGCTGTCGACAGAAGAGGGCGGCCCAGGGGGTGCCAGTTTGTTTCAGGAACAGGCCGAATGTCCCTTCAAGGCCTATCTGCGGCGGCGACTGCGCAGTGACCTGCCGGTGGAACCGGAACCGGGGTTGGATCCCATGCAGCGGGGCACCCTGATGCACCGGGTGCTGGAGAAATTCTGGCAGGCTGTGGGTGGCAGTGAACAGCTGCAGGAGATGCCGGAACCAGTGCGCCAGCGGCAGGTGGAGCTATCGGTGGCAGCGGCGATTGATGGCTTGATCGATCGCGTTCCTGCCCTGGGAAATGAGACCGAGCGACTACTCGAGAGTGAACGGCTGGAAAAACTGCTCGGCCGCTGGTTACAACAGGAACTGGCCCGCGAACCATTTACTGTGGAAGGATTTGAACAGTCGCTGGAAATTCAGGTAGGCCAGCTCAATATCAACGGTCGGGTTGATCGCATCGACCGGCTCGCCGACGGCCGGCCGGTGATCATCGATTACAAAAGCGGTGAGGTGAACCGCAAGGACTGGTTTGACCAGCGGTTGTTGTCTCCGCAATTGCCGCTTTATCAGACCCGGTTCGATGATGCCGCCGGAATTGCGGTCGCCCAGCTAAAGCCGAATAAACTGCAGTATGTCGAAGCGGGTGAAGGTGGCCTGATACCTAACAGCCGGGCGGGCAGGGATGATCCCCCCTGGCCGGAATTGCGCGATCAGTGGTGGCTGCAACTGGAGTTACTGGCGAGCGAATACGCAGCAGGTCGGGCAGACGTATCCCCGGCTCGACCAGCAGTTTGCAACTACTGTGAACTCCAGCTGGCTTGCCGAATCAACGAAAACGCCGACGCCGCCGACGATGATGAGCAGGGGTTGGCGGGGGAGGAGAGTCATTGACCCGGCCCGATGACTTTGCGGTTCGTCAGCAGGCGCTGTCGGTTAACCACTCCTGTATTGTTCAGGCCCCCGCCGGGTCGGGTAAGACCGAGCTGCTGATTCGCCGCTATCTGACCCTGCTGGCCAGGGTGGAACAACCGGAGCAGGTGCTGGCGATTACCTTTACCCGTAAGGCGGCTGCGGAAATGCTCACCAGAGTGGTGCAGCTGCTTGAGGGTGCGGCGCTTGGTGAATCGCCCGCTGGCGATGAGTTTCTGGCCGAAGGCTGGCGGCTGGCGCGGGCGGTGGTTGAACAGGACCGACGGCAACAGTGGGGAATTATCCAGCAACCGGCGCGGTTGCGAATCGTCACGATAGATTCTTTCAGTCAGGGGTTGAATCAGGCCCTGCCGCTACTTGCAGGTAGCGGGGTACAACTCATTCCCACCGATAATCCAGAGCTGCTTTATCGAGAGGCGGCGCGAGAACTGCTCGCTGGGATTGATCAGGGATCCGCCTGCAAGGCAGAACTGATGACCCTGCTTGGCCATCTGGATAACCAGCGCCGCCGGTTAGAAGGATTGCTGGTGGAGATGCTCAGCAAACGTGACCAGTGGCTAAAAGCCTTGCCGCATCCGAAGCAATATGATCAATTTATAGCGGGTATGGAGCGTAGCCTGGCACGCCTTTGCGCCCAGTGGTTGGAGCGCTGGCGCACCGCCATGCCGTCGGCCTGGTTTCTACAACTGGCGGACCTGATTGACTATGCCGCTGGCAATTTTGAAAATCAGCAGCCGGCGTTGACTGGGCCAGCTCATCACAGGGACGATGAGCTGAATGAGCTCGACTACTGGCGGGCGGTGGTTGGACTCTTGCTCACTCAGGAGGGTAACCCTCGTAAAACCGTCAATAAGAGCCAGGGATTTCCGCCCGGCAAAGGCGATCCGGCGGACAAGAAGGCCGCCTTTATACAGCTGATAGCGGAACTTAATAAAACCCCTAACGCGTTGGCGGTTCTGACGGAATTGACCCGTTTGCCAGCACCCTCGATGAGTGCCGAGGACCGGGAGCTGATTCGCACCCTGGTGGTGGTGCTGCACTACGCCGCGGCAGAGTTGCAGCTGGTTTTTCAGGCGCGTGGTGAGGGGGACTTTGCCGAACTCTCCCTGCGGGCCCTGCAGGCGCTTAGTGCAGAAGAGCGGGCGGGGGACGGACCCAGCGAGCTGGCACTGGCACTTGATTACAAGCTCCAGCACATTCTGGTTGATGAGTTTCAGGATACCTCCTGGCTACAGTACCGGCTGATCGAGCTGCTCACCGCGGGTTGGCAACCGGGGGATGGGCGGACTTTATTCCTGGTGGGTGATCCGATGCAGTCGATTTACCGTTTTCGGGAAGCCGACGTGGGCCTGTTTCTGCGGGCCTGGCAAGAGCCGATTGGCGACCTGGAGTTGCAGCCATTGACCCTGTCAGCCAATTTCCGTTCCGATGCGCCCCTGGTGGAGGACAATAATCGTCTGTTTCAGCAGTTGTTTCCCACTACCAATGATATTGCCCGGGGTGCGGTGCGCTTCTCACCCTCCACCCCGACGCGCACTGGCGTTAGTCAGACCGGGCTCTTCTGTCACGGCTTTAGCGGTGAAGCGGCCCGAACCGATGAGGCGCTGGCACTGGCGATGCAGATCGAGGCCGCCCCCGGACAGGGCCAAGGGGACGCGATTCTGGTTAAAAGTCG
>JAYNPV010000101.1:0-7344 GCA_038113925.1 Gammaproteobacteria bacterium
TGAGGCCGGATTTGATCCTGTCTACGGCGCGCGGCCATTGAAACGAGCCCTGCAGCACCATCTCGAAAATGGCCTGGCTGAAAAAATCCTGGCGGGGGAGTTTGGCCCGGGTGATTCGGTTGAAGTGGTTCTGGAAGAAGATCAGTTAGGCTTTGTCAAACGCTGACCGGCCCCTTAACAGTCAAGCAGCTAGAACCAAAAAAGCCGGCATCTGCCGGCTTTTTTATGGGTGCAATCAAGCAGAGGTCAGCGCTGTCCGATGGGCGCGTATTCCCTGGGAGTTGCCCCGGTATAAATCTGCCGGGGACGGCCGATTTTGGAATCCTGGTCCAGCATCTCCTTCCACTGAGCGATCCAGCCGGGGAGGCGGCCAATCGCAAACATCACCGTGAACATATTGGTTGGAATGCCCAATGCGTGGTAGATGATGCCGGAGTAAAAGTCGACATTGGGATAGAGTTTGCGCTCGACAAAGTAGGGGTCTTCCAGGGCGACCTGCTCCAGCCCCTTGGCGATATCGAGCAGCGGGTCATGCACGCCCAGCTTGGCCAGTACCTTGTCGCAGGCGACCTTGATGATTTTGGCGCGGGGGTCAAAATTTTTGTAGACGCGGTGACCAAAGCCCATTAGCCGGAAGGAATCATCCGGGTCTTTGGCCTTGGCGAGAAACTGCTTGTAGTCGCCGCCGGCCGCGTCAATGGTTTGCAACATTTCCAGTACCGCCTGATTGGCACCGCCGTGGAGCGGCCCCCAGAGGGCCAGGGCACCGGCAGAGATAGCCGCGAACATATTGGTGCGACTGGAACCGGTCAGGCGAACTGTCGAGGTTGAGCAGTTCTGCTCGTGGTCGGCGTGCAGGATCAGCAGCAGATTCAGTGCCTGGACGATGTCATCGTCCACTTCAAATTCTTCAGAGGGTACGCCGAACATCATCCGCAAAAAATCGGCGCAGTAATCAAGACTGTTATCGGGATATAGCAGGGGTTGGCCGATTGATTTTTTGTAGGAGTAAGCGGTCAGGGTGGTGACCTTGGCAATCAACCTGGCAATCGACAGATTGATCTGCTCGGGAGTCTGGTCCGTGCTGGACATTTCCGGGTAGAAGGCGGAAAGCGTGGTAACCATTGATGACAGGGTGGCCATCGGGTGGGCGCCGGTCGGGTAGCAGTCGAACATCGCCTTGAGGTCTTCGTGGATGATCGAGTGACGGGTAATGGTGTCGGTAAAGTTGTTGAGCTGATCAGTGGTGGGAAGTTCGCCGTAGATCAACAGGTAGGAAGTCTCTAAAAAGGTGGATTTTTCCGCTAACTGTTCGATGGGATAGCCACGGTAGCGCAAAATTCCGTTTTCACCGTCGAGAAAGGTGATGTCACTGGTACAGGAGGCGGTGTTGACGAAGGCCGGGTCCAGGGTCACGTAACCGGTGCTGGCGCGAAGCTTGCCTATGTCTATGGCTTTTTCACCCTCTGAGCCGGTAACCACCGGGAGTTCGTGGCGGGTTCCTTCGATTTCAAGCGTTGCATGTTCGGGTGTCGACATCTTCCTTCCTTCGGTTCAATGTCCGGCTGTCATCGCCAGGGTTGGATTTCACTCTCAGACCCGGTCAGAAAACAGGGAACGACTATCTGCGGAATCAGTTTTATCTATAGTGGTTTATCTATAGCTAACGGTGATTGGATTTATGCGTTTAGGCCATCGTTGGCCGTAACAGGCTGATTTCGCCGTCTATGGGGAGCGGCGATTCTACCAACAGAGCAGGCTGGCAACAATCTGTAGATGGTTGATCAGGCGGGAACCGGACTGACACAGGTCTGGTTTCTACCGCCGTTTTTCGCTTCATAGAGCGCTGCATCCGCGCGGTTCAATGCATCCCTGGGGGATTCACCCGCAGCGTAGGCAGCGATCCCGCAGGAGAGGGTGACTTGCAGCGGTTGTTGTTCGAACCGAAATTGAGTTTCCATCACTGCTGAACGCAGCTTCTCAGCGACTTCAAAAGCGGCCTGTTCGTCGGTATCCGGCAGCAGGGCGACAAATTCCTCGCCGCCATAGCGGGCCAGCAGATCATGTTCGCGCAGGCAGCGTTGCATGATTCGCGAAACGGACACCAGGGCGGCGTCCCCCGCCTTATGACCGAACTCATCGTTGATGCGTTTAAAGAAATCGATATCCAGAAACACCACCGAGAGCGGTCGCCCGTGGCGTTGCCAGCGACTATGCTCTTTATTTAGTATCTGGTCGAACGCGCGACGGTTGGCCAATCTGGTGAGCGCATCGCAGTTGGCTTCCTGCTGTTTGGCTGCCAGTGTCTGCTTGAGGGCAGTGGTTTCCTTCTGCAGTTCCAGTACACGGTTGGCCAGTTGCTGGCACTGCTGTTCAGCGCGGCGCAAACGCGGTACTTCATCCGCAACGTAGTTATCAATTCTGCCGCGAATGGTCTCCACGCTCTGCCCCAGCAGTTGCTTCAACGCCGGCAGGGTTTCGGCCGTATTCGCCTGATCCAGCAAATGATTGATTTTCTCGCTCACGGTGGATTGAAGCTCCTGCTGGGCCAGACTGCTCTGCTGGTTGTCGTTGCGGGTGGACTCAAAATAGTGGGCCAGTTCGGAGAGACGTTGCCAGGTCAGATTGAGAAAATCGGCGTTTTGCAGGCGCTCCTGCTCGATCGCCTGTTGAATATGGTCGGCGAGGGGTACGAGCTCTTCAAGCAGGCTGGATAACTGCTCCAGCGAGCGACAGCGCCGCGCTCGGGTGACCAGATTCTCCACGGCTTCATTGGTCGTGGTGAAGCGGGGCAGATTTTCAAGTAACTGTATGATGAGTTCGATAATCACCGGGTTCAGGGATCGATCCCGCGGCGATTCTTCCGTTTGGTTTAACTGCTCAATCAGGGTGCGAATCTCGGCGGCGGGCGAGACGGGATTGGCTTGCCTGTCTCCCCGACGGGCGGTCGACTTCTCTATGCCTAGCAGGTGGCAGAGTCGGGAGAACACCTCACGAAACTCCCCGAACTCGACATCCACAGTCTGCTCTGCGGCGGTCGCCGCGGGGTTGGGTGGCCCCGCCACGGTGGAGTTGTCCGCTGCATTCTGTTCGGGTAAGCGCAGGCACAAATCATTGACCGCCGTAACGATGGCCGCGGCAGACTCATTGTTTTCCAGTGCCCTGGTCAGTGGAGCAAGCAACTGACTGTCTGCGCCGGAATAATCGTTGGCAGCCTGGCTGAGGCGTTTAATGGCTTTTTTCCAGGCTGAACTATCCGACAGGTAATTTTGTTCAAGGTGGTCGAATTCGCCCACCAGATCGGTGTAACGGGCCTTCCAGTCGATTTCTGTGGAGGAATTTGAGCTCAATTCCGAATTGCTTGTCATCTTTGCCCGCGCCTGATCGAAAGGGGTGATTTGACTCCAGCTATCGGCTCGGACGGCCAACTCCTGAGAGGTAATTAGGAGTGGTTACTGACTAAAGGTTGTTTTAAAAAAAGTTAATACAAAAGTTATACTAATAAAATCACACCTGGGTGCAACAAGCGAAAAATAAAATTTGGCAAAGATGCTATACGAACCTTGCCGGTGATATAATTTCGCTAGTTTTTACAGTCAGTTAGCGGATTATTTTCAAGTTCTTGCTGGAATTTCGAAATAAATAATCGTTAGCGTTATATGGTAGAGGTTGGATTTGGAATTAACTGGTGCAGACATTGTCGTGCAGTTTTTGCAGGATGAAGGTGTCGAATTTGTGTTTGGCTATCCCGGTGGAGCGGTGTTGCATATCTATGACGCGCTGTTTCAGCGCGGTGGCATCGAACATATTCTCGTTCGCCATGAGCAGGCGGCCACTCACGCAGCCGACGGCTATGCGCGGGCAACCGGCAAAACCGGCGTCGCCCTGGTTACTTCCGGGCCGGGGGCCACCAATGCGGTGACCGGGATCGCCACGGCACACATGGACTCCATACCCATGGTGGTTCTCACCGGTCAGGTGGCTACCCCCTTGATTGGTAATGATGCCTTTCAGGAAGTCGACATAGTGGGCATCAGCCGGCCCTGCGTTAAGCATAATTTTCTGGTGAAAGATGTCAGGGAGCTGGCGGAGACCTTAAAAAAGGCATTCCATATTGCCGGTTCGGGTCGACCGGGCCCGGTGGTGGTCGATATCCCCAAAGACGATAAAGCCGCCAAAGCCCCCTATGAATATCCGCAAGCGGTTGAGATACGCTCCTATAACCCGGTCACCAAACCCCATAGCGGACAGGTTCGTAAAGCGGTCAACATGCTGCTGCGGGCGCGGCGGCCGATGATCTATACCGGCGGCGGGGTCGTGCTGGGCGACGCTGCTGATGAGCTCACCCAATTGACCCGAAAACTGGGTTTCCCGATCACCAATACGCTGATGGGCCTGGGTGCCTATCCGGCCACGGATGGTCAGTTTCTGGGAATGTTGGGGATGCACGGCACCATGGAAGCGAACATGGCCATGCACGAATGCGATGTGTTGCTGGCAGTGGGCGCACGGTTTGATGACCGGGTGACCGGTGAACTTGATAAGTTCTGTCCCTACGCCAAGATCATCCATATCGATGTGGACCCGGCTTCCATCGCCAAAAACGTGCCGGTGGATGTCCCCATTGTCGGCGATGTGGTCGAAGTGCTGCAGCAGTGTCTGGTCGAACTGGAACAGGCGGATCGGCAGGTCGATAGTGAGGCCCTGGCTGCCTGGTGGGCGCAGATAGATGGCTGGCGAGCCCAGGAATGTCTGGCCTACGAGGCGAGTGACGAGCTGATCAAGCCCCAGTTGGTGATAGAAACCCTGCACCGGTTAACGGCGGGGGAGGCCTTCCTGTCGACAGATGTGGGTCAGCATCAGATGTGGGCAGCCCAGTACTATGGGTTTAATCAGCCGCGACGCTGGCTTACTTCTGGCGGGCTCGGGACCATGGGTTACGGCTTGCCCGCTGCCATGGGAGCCCAGTTTGCGCACCCCGGGGAGACCGTGGCCTGCATTACCGGCGAGGCCAGCATCCAGATGTGTATTCAGGAACTGTCCACCTGCCTGCAATACGATTTGCCGATCAAAATTATTAATTTAAATAACCGCTATCTCGGCATGGTGCGGCAGTGGCAGGAGTTTCAGTACAAGAGTCGTTATTCGCACTCTTACATGGATGCGCTTCCGGATTTCGTCAAGCTGGCAGAGGCGTTTGGTCATGTCGGTATGCAGATTGATCGCCCGGGCGACGTGGAGGGGGCGTTAAAAGAAGCACTAGCACTTAAAGATCGTCTGGTGTTCATGGACTTCATTACGGACCAGGGCGAAAACGTTTACCCGATGGTGGAAGCCGGGCGCGGACACCATGAGATGCGCTACTCGCCCTACCAGTCTTTTCGTAATCAGGAGCTGGCGTGATGCGGCATATAATCTCGCTGTTGCTTGAGAATGAGCCGGGGGCCCTGAGCCGGGTGGCGGGGCTGTTTTCTGCCCGCGGTTTTAATATTGAATCGCTCACGGTAGCTCCCACCGACGACTCCACAGTGTCGAGAATGACGATCGTCACCCGTGGCGAGAGTGACATTCTCGAACAGATCGTCAAGCAGCTGAATAAGCTGGTTGATGTGATCAAACTCATGGATGTGAGCGATGGCGAGCACATCGACCGCGAACTGATGCTGGTTAAAGTGCGCGCCACCAGCGCGGCGGCCCGGGACGAGGTTGACCGTCTGGTAAGAACCTTTGCGGCCAGAATCGTTGAGATTACCCGTCAGGGTTTCATTATCGAGGTCACCGGTAACGCTGAAAAATTAAAGGGCTTTCTGGATGTCATTGAGACAGGTTCTGTTATCGAAGTGGTGCGTTCCGGCCCCAGTGCAATTTCTCGTGGCGGTAAAGCGCTAAAGCTATAATCTGCCGTTTTTGGTGATTCTTCGCCCCCTCGGGGGATAAGCAGAGCAGTAATTCGGTGCCCGGATTACTGCTATCGATTCGTTTTAACACAGGTAAAAGCATGAAAATTTTTTATGATAAAGACGCCGACCTACAGCTGATCCAGAACAAAAAGGTCACCATACTCGGTTACGGTTCGCAGGGCCATGCCCACGCGCTGAACCTCAAGGAATCGGGCGGGGATGTCACCATCGGATTGCGTGCCGGGTCGGCTTCCGTTGCCAAGGCGGAGGGTGAGGGATTAACCGTTCTGGAGCCAGCCGCAGCCGTTGCCCAGGCCGATCTGGTGATGGTGCTGGTGCCGGATGAACATCAGGCGGCGCTGTACCGCGACGTTATCGAAGCCAACATCAAGCAGGGCGCGGTACTGGCCTTTGCCCATGGATTTAACATCCATTTTCAGCAGATAGAACCACGCGCGGATCTGGACGTGGTGATGATCGCACCCAAAGGACCCGGCCACCTGGTGCGGGCTACCTACAGCGGTGGCGGCGGCGTGCCCTGTCTGATTGCTATCCATCAGGATGCCAGCGGACAGGCGCAGCAGATTGCCCTTTCCTACGCCTCTGGAATTGGTGGGGGTCGCGCCGGTATTATTGAAACCACCTTCAAAGAAGAGACCGAAACCGATCTGTTCGGCGAGCAGGCGGTACTTTGCGGCGGCATGACCGCGCTGGTTCAGGCCGGATTCGAAACCCTGGTAGAAGCCGGCTACGCCCCCGAAATGGCCTATTTTGAGTGCCTGCACGAACTCAAGCTAATCGTTGACCTGATGTACGAAGGCGGTATCGCCAACATGCGTTATTCGATCTCCAACACCGCCGAATACGGTGACTTCAGCGTCGGCCCTAAAATTATCACCGAGCAGACCAAAGCCGAGATGGCGAAAGTACTGGCGCGAATTCAAAACGGCGAATTCGCCAAGGAATTTATTCTAGAGAATCAGGCCGGTGCCGCCACCCTCAAGGCAAGGCGTAGAATCGGTCAGGCCCACGAAATCGAGGTGGTTGGCAAAAAACTACGCGACATGATGCCGTGGATCAAAGCCAACCAGATCGTTGATCGCAGTCGCAATTAACACCCTGCGGCCGGGCGGATCGATGACCCCGACTATCGACCATTCCAATGGCCGGGGCTAACCGCGATGGATGATCGGCGTCGGGGCATCTACCTGCTGCCCAACCTGTTCACCACGCTGGGGTTGTTCGCCGGCTTTTACGCCATCGTGGCCGCTATCAATGGACAGTTTGATGTGGCCGCGCTAGCGGTATTTATTGCCGGGTTGATGGACGGGGTCGACGGGCGGGTCGCCCGCATGACCAATACCCAGAGCGACTTTGGCGCGCAATACGATTCAATGACCGATCTGGTGGCGTTCGGGCTCGCGCCGGCGCTGCTGATTTATCT
>JAYNPV010000101.1:7354-7705 GCA_038113925.1 Gammaproteobacteria bacterium
TTTTTACGCCGCGGCCGCGGCCATGCGTCTGGCCCGGTTTAATGTCCAGGCGGGGGTTCCTGAAAAAGAGCATTTTCAGGGCCTCGCCAGTCCGGCTGCTGCCGGCCTGGTAATCGCCGTCGTCTGGCTGGGTCACGATTATCAGCTCGGTAGTGCCGCTTATACCGGTTTTGCCGGAATTGTGACTTTCCTCAGCGCCGCCCTGATGGTCAGCAACATCCGTTTTGTCAGCCTCAAGGTCATCAACCTGCGCGAACGCATCCCCTTTGTCACCGGAGTATTCCTGGTGGTTGCGCTGGCGATATTTGCTACCGCCCCGCCGGTAGTGCTGTTGGTGGTTTCACTTAGCTA
>JAYNPV010000101.1:7715-8145 GCA_038113925.1 Gammaproteobacteria bacterium
TGCGATCTCCGGCCCGGTGTGGACGCTATGGAAAGTTCGCCAACTCAAAGCGAGACGCCACCCGGGCAATCCACCACCGGAATGAAGCCGGAGGCGGTGCTATAATTAGCGGCCGGTTAAATCATCCCAGTTTTCCGGAGAGGTACCGAAGCGGCCATAACGGCACCGACTCGAAATCGGTTGGGGGCGTTAGCTCCACGTGGGTTCGAATCCCACCCTCTCCGCCATAGGCGTTCGGAAATTTGTGATAAATCACGGAATTTCTGGCAACCTGGAATAGGATAGGAGCCTGCTATCCTATTGTTTTTTATCGTCTTAAATGTCGATCCCCATTCTCGGGATGGCTGCCTTACCAAAGGTGTCGTCGGGGTAGGTGATGCGGCTGAGGTTTCGGTGGGCATCGTAGGCAAATTGTGAAACCCGTGACCTT
>JAYNPV010000101.1:8155-9424 GCA_038113925.1 Gammaproteobacteria bacterium
TTCCCCATCCTTAGCACCTGGGGCTGGATGAGATATCGATTACTTTAACCGCTCGCCTGGCAAACTCCACTAGTGGCAGATAGCCCGTGGCGTTGTGCGGCCGGGTAGGGTGCTAGTGGTTTCGCCATTGCTCAATCTCCCAGCGGGCTTCGTTGAGTGATCGGAACCAGCGCTGATTCAGGCACACGTTCCAAGCTGTTGGTGACTTGCCCCCGGGGGTGCGTAAATGTGGGAATGATTGAACTGACCCCGTTTCTGCTCGATCAGCCGGTTACGGCTTTCAAACAGGCTGCTGACCCGCCGGGCGAGGGAATCATCATTGCTGCGGGTTTCGGTCTCAATGACGTTGCCGTAATCGTCATAGGTATAGGTCATCGACTGGTTGAGATGATCGGTGATCGAGGTGACCCGGCTGCGCCCATCATAGGTGTAGGTCAGGACCACGCCATCCGGGGTGGTCAGGGTTTCAAGCAAGCTGCTGGGGTAGTAGCTGTAAGTGGTTACCCGCACATTACCGGCGCTGCCCGCCGGCGGCGTTTGCGATCAATAGCCCGGTGAAAGTTCGAATCATGGACGGTTGTCTGCTATTAATCGCTGAATAGCCGATAATGAGAGCAGGCTCGGGGGAAATTCAGAGCCTTTGAATACTTAACCAAGAGGTGCTTTTTATGGCAACCGCTAAAGAGTCTGTACAACAAACCCTGGACCACCTACCCGATCAGGCCTCCTGGGATGACATCATGTATGAGCTGTATGTAAAGCAGAAGATTGAAAAAGGTTTGCAGGCCGCTAAAGAAGATCGTGTTGTTTCTCATGAAGAGGCTAAGAAGCGTTTACTTGGCACTACAGATTGATTGGACCGAACCGGCATTAGAGGGTTTGGAGATTATCCGCGATTACATTGTCAAAGACTCGCCCTTTTATGCCCGCAATTTTATCGAGCGACTTTTCGATGCCACCACCCGGTTGGAAGAGTTCCCAAAAAGCGGACGCCCCGTCCCGGAGGCCGAGGGTCGGGACGATATCCGCGAGGTGATCTATCAGGGGTATCGCATCATCTACCTGTTGTTAACGGATCAGGATCGGCTTCAGGTGATAGCGGTCATTCATGGTAGCCGGAACTTTGAGGGACAGGAGATTAAGCCTTGGGATTAGCCTCTACCTAGCTTGTCTAGCACTAGGAACCCACCTACTCCCCTCCTTTGAATCACCCGGGGTATCGCGGAGGCTGTTTGGTTTAAGTCACGCTGCCTTCGCAGCCTGACGGTT
>JAYNPV010000102.1:0-8756 GCA_038113925.1 Gammaproteobacteria bacterium
ATCCGATTCGCTTGACCGCTCGGCGCGTGGAAGTAAGCGCAAGCGGCAATAACAGTAGCCAGGCAATCATCCCCAGGGTGATAAAGGGGCGTTTGATCAGGTCTTCGATTAGCTCAAGCCAGACAAAGAAATGGTCGAACCAGAGGTACGCAAATAGGTGCAAACAGGCATAAACAAAGGCGAACAAGCCAAACATTCGTCGGTATTCCAGCAACAACCGCCATTTCAACCAGCGATTTACCGGCGAAGCCGCCAGGGTGATTAATAAAAACCGCAATGCCCATTCACCTAGCTGGCGAATCAGTGCCTCAGTCGGATTGACTCCCAGGCCACCCCGGCCAGTAGCCACGATCAACCAGCAGAGAGGCAGAGCGCAAATCAGAAAGAGAATTACGGTTTGCAATCGCCTCGGCAGGGCCATCACCTAGAAGTGCATCCGTAAATCCATTCCCCGATAAAGACTCGCCACCTGATCGGCATACCCGTTGAACATCAATGTTTTACGTTTAGGGGTAAAAAAACCGTCTTCACCAATGCGGCGCTCACGCGCCTGGGACCAGCGCGGGTGGCTGACCTCGGGATTTACATTGGAGTAAAAACCGTACTCGCGAGGGTTATAGCGATTCCAGCTGGTAACCGGCTGATCACGGGTAAAACGAATGCCGACAATCGACTTGATGCTTTTGAAACCGTATTTCCACGGCACCACCAGACGCAGGGGCGCACCATTCTGATTGGGCAGATATTCATCATACAAACCGACGGCCAGCAGAGTCAGCGGGTGCATGGCCTCATCCATTCTTAGCCCTTCCCGGTAGGGCCAGTCCAGCACCGGTCGGGCCAGACCCGGCATCTGCTGCGGGTCGGCCAGCGTGGTAAATTCCACATAGCGCGCATCCGCGTCAGGTTCCAGTTGTCGGATGACATTGGCCAACGGCACGCCGATCCAGGGAATTACCATCGACCAGCCTTCCACGCAGCGTAGTCTATAGATGCGCTCCTCCAGCTCATGTTCGTCAACCAGCTGCTCTAGCCCTATGGCCCCTTTACGGGCAATGGCTCCCTGAACATCAACAGCCCAGGGGTCAGTCACAAGGCTGTGTGCGTTACGCGCCGGATCGGACTTATCAGTGCCAAACTCATAAAAGTTGTTATAAGTGGTGACCGAGTCGTAAGGGGTGGGACGATCTTCAGCCGAAAACTGCTGGTTTCTTTTTACCTCGTTTAATGGTCCTGGGTTTAATCGTCCCGACACCGCCATCGATTCTCGCGGAAACAGCAGAGACCCACTACCTATCAGCAAACCGGCCACGCCCCAACGCTGGATAAACTGCCGACGGCTGAGATAAGTTTCCCGAGGAGTAACGGCTGAATAAGGCAAGGCGGCGGACGTGTAGTCTGATCGGCGCCAATTTTTGGAAAGATGCATTGATAACTCCATTCACCACCAAATAAGCGGACGGCGATGATTATGCGTGTCATATATTGCCCACACCCCCCTGCTCCAGGTGGGTCTGGCGGCGACTAGTGCTGCCCTTATATGACCATCACCGAGGCGTGTTTGTTACATGCTTTTATCGGGTCAGCGGAATTTTTTACTGCCCGGCGGGCCGCACTGTCATTCCAGAATCGGGAGCGTCTCTTCATCAACAGAAACGCGGGCCTGCGCTGCCGTAATTCGCTTCCAGATTTTTTTTACCTGCCAATGGGCCAGGGATATCTGGTTAGCATCCATTAACAGGGCGAGACGATCGCGGGCATCCCTGGCGGCATGAAAGCGGTTCATTGCCGCCACGTGATACCAGGCATAAGCGGCGGGATAATCCATCTCCACCCCGGTGCCCTGCCGGTATAACTCACCCAGTGCATACTGGGCTGAGGCATAATCCTGCATGGCAGCCAGGGAAAACCAGCGCGCCGCCTGTGAAAAATCCTGCTCGACACCCTCCCCCGACTGGTACATTTTTCCTAACTGATATTGTGAACTGGCATACCCCTGCCTAGCGCCTTCGATATACCAGTGCACCGACTGATTTTGTTGAGTGGTCGCCCCATCGGCCGGGTCAATCCGCTGTCCGGTTCCCGACCCATCAGCCACTTGTGCGGAACCCCAGGCCGGAATCAACAGCAACAGGGCCAACTTCCAGTTCAAGCGATCAGCGCCGCGATGACCGGCGTTTCAAGGGGTGGCAGGTACCGATTTGTCAATGACATCAGCGGGTGGTTCACTGGTACCGACTATCTCCGTTTTTATCGACTCGACTACCGCCTGACCTTTTTCCACTGCCGCCGAAGAGACCTTTCTGGTTTTATCCCACGCGGCTCCGCCTGCGTCGGCAGATTTATCTACCAGTCGGGCGCTACCATCCCGAACATACTCAAATCCGGACCCCACGCCCTGAACGGTTTTATCGACCAGTTCAGTAGTGGTATCGCGTGTTACCGACCAGGCCTTGCCGGCCCCCTGTCTACCCTGATCGGCCCACTCGCCGCTACGCTCGACCACTCCCCTGGAAACCTCTAGGGTGGTGTCCCGCACTTTCTGCGCGCCACTGACCACTGCGGAGGAGGTTTGCTGAATCTGTGACGGGTCGTTTGCGGGTTCAACTACCACGGAGGGATCAAGCGCAGGCTGCTCGTCGGCGGGCTCCTCGGCGAATGCAGAAGTCACCGTAATAGATAGCAAAAGGGTTATCGTCGGTCTGGCCAGTGGCGTCATGAGCTTAACCTCGGTGGTAGATAGGTCAGAGAAATCTTGTGCAATATCTGACGACCAATCTCATCAGAGGTTCCCCGAGACCTCGAGCAGAAGCGCGTCATTAGCGCTTAACCCGGCAGCGCCTGTTCGATCAAAGGCTCTATTTTTTCAGGCTTGGTCGCCGACCCGAAACGCCGAATAACTGCCCCATCCGGACCGACCAGGAACTTGGTGAAATTCCATTTAATCGACTTACTACCGAGCAACCCCGATGCGGCCGCGCACAAGTATTGATAAAGCGGATGGGCGTTGGGACCCTTCACATCGATTTTGGCAAACATGGGGAAAGTGACCCCGTAATTTGCCTGGCAAAACTCACCAATCTGCTCGGCATCGCCTGGTTCCTGTTTCATAAACTGATTGCAGGGAAAGCCTAGCACCTCCAGACCCCGTGACTGGTATTTCCTGTATAACGCCTCCAGCCCTTCATATTGAGGGGTAAAACCGCATTGGCTGGCGGTGTTAACCACCAGCAGGGTTTTTCCACGATATTCCTCAAAGGATTGTGACTCACCACTGAGGCGGTCGGCCGAAAAATCATAAATCTGGGTCATGATCACTTCTCCTAACGAAATACGAGGTCTATTTTCCCCATCCCTTCAAATCTGATTAGCGCTCTGCGTCGCTACAGTCCCAACATTTTTATCGCATTGCCCGAATATATTTTTTCCCGCTCGGCCGGTGGAATCGACAGCGCCTCGATACTGGCGATGGCCTCTTCGTTGAAGATCCTGCCACCGACGGTATCAAAGGGGGTATCGGTACCGTAAAGCAGTTTATCGGTACCAAAGAAGGCATAGGCCGCATTCATGCCGCCCACCGATCCCATCAAGGCCGTATCGTTATAAAACATCCGGTAGTAATCCAGAATCGGCTTCTTCAAATTGCGGTAGTCATCACCCAGTTGCCCCATGTGCTCAAACAGCGGATAGACATGCTCAATGCGTTTATCAAACGCCGGGATCATCGCGCCGGAATGGTGAGTAATGATCTTAATATTGGGGACTTTATCCATCATGCCGCTGAATATCAGCCGGGTCATAGCCATACTGGTTTCAAACGGCCAGCCAAACATTTGCCAGATGGCGTATTTGGATGTCTCCTCATCAACATAATCGGCAGTCATGGGTGTACGGGCCGGATGCAGCCAGATGGGTGCATCCATCGCTTCCATGGCCTGGTAAAAAGGCAAAAACTCATCGCCGTCAATGGCGCGACCGGCGGCGTTGGAGTAGATCAATATCCCTTTTAACCCCAGCTCTTTGACGCAACGCTCGGCCTCGGCAGCGGCTTCCGCCATGTTGTTCATGGCAATGGTCCCTACCCCCAGAAATCGACCATCGGAACTATCGGCAACAGCCGCCATTGCATTGTTTGCCCGCTGCGCCAACTGGTGCGCCGCCACCGGATCGGTAATGACCTCTTCGATCGGCGGCGTTGGCAGGGTAATCACCTGTTTATCGATTCCCAATTCGTCCATCAACTGGTAACGGGCAGAAATATCCACCAGTTCGGGAATCAGTTTAGGCAGATTACCAAGATAGAAATCGGGCCCCACGGCTGCCATAAAATCATCGAGATAACTGCCGGGCATCAGGTGGGTAAAAATATCAATTTTCATCGGTTCCTCTCCGCAATTCCTTTACTATCGGTTCAACGGTCACCGTTTTCTTGAATCAAACGCTAAACAGTGCCGCCCGCTGGGTCAGCGATCAGCTCAGCCATCGTGACCCTGACATTCTGCCTGTGATCATCTGCAAACTCACCCCAATGACGGTTTTTTTCAAAGACCTGGATTTCGCTGGTCGATAGCCAAACCAGCTCCAGTATGCGGAAGCAATTTTCGGAGAGATTGCCGAGGGTTCTTATAAGTTACCGGGTCGATCTTTCTATTAAACCGGGCAGGTCCTCGACAGGCGATCGCTCGAGTTGCAGGTGATACCCTTGCTCCTGCAGGTTGGCCATAACCTGTGCCGGCGCTTCGCTGGCAAGTTTCGTGGTCGGTGTCAGGGTCAGTGGCATCACCTCGATCCGGTCGGCAAATAGCCGTTGAAGCGAATCCGGCAGCTCCGCCATCGACACAGATGAGCGTAGATAAAGGTAGGCACCTTCGCGCGCTGGCGTCTTATAGATAAGACATTCAATTTGTTGCATCAGATTTTTAAGTCCCTATCGATCGCCAATAAATAAATACGGCCAGCCGGTGGCTGCCACTGAAATGGATGCAGAGGCCCGGTTGTCAGCCAGCAGTAGTCGTCAGTCGTCAAGACTCCGGTTCCAGCCAGCTCGCCACTCCGCACTGCGGCCACCCATAGCCCCAACGCCAGGGCAACCCGCTACAGGGGACGCCGCCCACGCGAACTGCCTGATAGATTAACTCAGCAACGGCAGCGTAGAGTTGGTCCAGCTCGGTTTGCGGCTGTGCCGGGTTGATCCTGGCCGCGGTAATCCCGGGGTCTTCCACAGTGGCTATCGAAACCTCTTGTAAACCGGAGAGTTGCTGCGTGGCCAGAACGCAGTTTTTTAACGATTGATCCGCCGCCAGTCGCAGCGCCACGCCATTAATTGCGGGACCTCGCCAATACTGACGGTCGTGGGCAACGCAGCAATGCTGCCAGGGGGGCGTATCACCAAAGCGCTGACCTAACCAAGGCAGTGATTGTGCCAGCAACTGCCACCCCGCCGACAGGCCACCGCTACAACCATCGCTGACAAAGGGTGACAGCGCAGAGGGCCGCTGTTGCACGACAGCCAACTGTTTCTGTAATTGCCGCTCGACATGCGCCCGGTTTACTTCAGCGCCCGCAACTGAATTTTGCTGAGCGTGGCCGGTCGCCGCTAGCGTCAGTCCAATAATGCAGAATAATATCGTCCGGGACTTCACTGACTGTTAGGCAGTGTCGAAACCAAACCAACGATGCTCAACAATCATCTCCGCCACCTCAGCCGGCACCTGCGATTCCCATTCGCCTCGACCCTGGGTGATTTTTTTGAGCACGTCGCGAGAGAAGATATCCAGCAAATCTGCATGGGCACTGTTAATCGGGAGAATGAGTTTATTCTCCAGCATATACTCATATAGCGGACGCATGTTAGCCGGTAACTCAATCTCTTTTGCCGAACACACCTCGCCGGTTTCGGCATTGCGGCTGGGGTAGACATATAGATGGGTGTTGGCCGGGAACAGCTTGCCGAATGCTTCAAGAATGCCGCCCTCCAACCCCTCGTAGTAGTCGGTATTAAAAATGTCCTGCACGTTGGGGGTACCCAGCACGATACCGATCTGTTTCTGGGTGTAACGCCGAAAAAACGCCCTCAGCCTGAAAAAACGCAAATAATCCGATATCAGCACGGTGTAACCGAGAGCATTGAGCATATCCACTCGCGCGATAAATTCCTCAGAATCCACTTTGCCGCCAGACATCACCGTATTGGTGGTCATTTCAGCCAGTACCATAACGTTTTGCTCTTCCACCTCTGGCAGTTCAGTGAACTGCTTAAGACCGCACTCCATCATGTCGACATTGACTTTGGTGACCGGGCGGAAAGAGCCTCGAATGGCAAGCACGTCTTTTCGCCAAAACGCATCGGATGGAATTACCACCTCGCCATCGGCATTAAACAATATGGCGCGCGTCAAACCGCTGCTGATCAGATAAAGATTAGCCAGTCGGTTTTCGGTTTCATCAAAATAGGGACCGCTGAAGTGGATCAGGTCGACTTCCAGACGACTGGTGCCCAAATTCTGTTTGAGCGTATCGATGATCGCGTCGGTATCTCGAAACGAGTTATAGGCTGCATAAATTAAATTAACGCCAATCACCCCGGCCGCCTGTTGCTGCGGCGGTATCTCGCTGTCCAGAAGGCGCACATGCACAATAATCTCGCTCGGGGGCGCCCCCGGATAAAGTTGCAGACGAACACCGATCCATCCCTGGCCGCCGCCGTCATCGATGTGGCGGGTAGCGATGGTTGCCGCGTAAGCAAAATACTGGGTGTTTTTGGCGCGCTTGCCTTCGAGTCGCTCCAACAGCAAGCCGTACTCTTTTTCGAGCATGCTGCTTAAACGGCTGCGGCTCACATAGCGTCCGGAGTCCGCGCCACCGTATATGGCATCACTGAACTGCATATCGTAGGCTGACATGGTTTTGGCAATCGAATTTGATGCCCCACCGGCCTGAAAAAAATGCCGGGCGACCTCCTGCCCCGCACCAATCTCAACAATGGTCCCGTACTGATGAGGGTCTCTATTGATAGAGAGCGCCTTTTGCATCGTGCTGGTTAATTGATCATCCGCAGTATTCTGCATGTCACTTTACCCTTTAGCATCCCGTTATCATGACTAAAAAAAGCTATTAATACGCTCACGGTCGATTACCACCATTACGGACTGGAAAGCGTATTTCTGTTTATTATCGACCGCCCCCCACCGAAATGAAACTTGGAACTAACGGAAATCCCACCCCGACCAGGCGTGTGTTCAATTTTTCACCGGGGGGCCGACGGCCAATTTATCCTCGGCCGCCTTCTCGCTGGAGATTAACCAACCGGATTCTCGCCCTTTTGACATCAAAAAAGCCATAATCTGGCACCCCTTTCTAACCCTATTAAAACCAGATAAGTGGCTTCAAAACGCCACTCATCGTTACCCTGAGTTATGGATTATCAGACAATCCCGAAAAATCACCGCCTACCGGGCGAATTCTGGGTGTTTGCTTACGGTTCATTAATCTGGAACCCGGGCTTTAAGTACACCCAACGTAAAAAGGCATGCCTGCGAAACTGGGCTCGCAGGTTTTGGCAGGCCTCAACGGATCATCGTGGTAACCCGGAGGCTCCTGGAAGAGTGCTGACCCTTGTGCCTCACGAAGGCGCAACCTGTGAAGGCATTGCCTACCAGATTCACGGCAACATTGAAGCGACTTTGAGCTACCTTGATCATCGCGAACGGGGCGGCTACCAAAGGCAAGTTCTACCCGTCGAGATCACCGGTCCACCCGGCGAAACACGAGACATGCTGGTCTACATTGGTGATTCGCAGCACCCTTTGTTTACCGGACCAACGCCTATTGGCGACATCAGCCGAATCCTAACCCGATCGCATGGCGAAAGTGGCAGTAACCTGGATTATTATCGGGAGTTAGCTACCGCCCTCCACCGGGAAAATATCAGTGACCCCCACATCACCCATATCGCCCGAAATCTGCCCGCCTAAACTAGGTTAGCGGTAACTGGCAATCAACAAAAACCAGCCGTGCCACTGAGAGCCATGGTGCGCTAAAGGCACTGCCCTTCTTAAATCCACCCATAACGATTACCCTACAGGCGATCAAGGCGCTCGATAGGGTTTCCCTCGTTGAGTAATTGTCGATTCACCGGGCGATATCCTCACCGCTCAGGTTCAGTTTTCGTATTCCGCGACCCACTCCCGCCAGGCGGCCATGCGCGGAAAATAGAGCCCCAGGCGAATCGGCTCGTCACCGAGCTGCCGGATCACCTGCGCGTACTCTTGCAGCTGTCCCGAATAACGTTCCTGCTCCCGGTCAAGAAAACCTTCGAGGTCTCCCCCGCCGTGGTAGCCGGTTTTGTAATCGATAATCCAACGGGTGCCCTGATCATCAACAAAGGTTCGATCGATGATTACATTTCTGACCTGGCCATTCTGTCCCCAGGTCAGTGCATATTCACTACGCGCCTGACTGCCGCCTATCAATATCCAGCGCCCTCGCGGATCGCCTACGGTTTGCTCCAGCGTCTCGCCCACCCGATTCGCCGCATTGGCGACTTCATCGGCGGCGATACCCGCCTGCGCCAGTTGCGCTGCATAGTGGGGGCGACTGCGTTGCAGATAAGTACCCCAGCGATCAGCCGGCAGGTTGGCCAGTCGGCATAAATGACGATGCACCAACACACCGGTTATTCGCGCTGATTCCCCGGCCCAGTCATACTCGATGGGGGTAGCGGATTCAGTAATGGTCTCATCCCGACCGGCAACGAG
>JAYNPV010000102.1:8766-9375 GCA_038113925.1 Gammaproteobacteria bacterium
CCGGCAGTTCGGGCAGGCGCCACTCGCTGTTCAAGCGGCGACGTATCTGAACCGGATCAGATATTTCGCCGCTGATGTGGCTGGCACCCTCGTTCTGTTCCACCGATTTCACAAAACGCTGCCCAATTCCCGGCCAGAGCAGGCCAAGCAGGGTATTTGCCGCCGGCTGCTTGAGTTCACCCTCGCGATTTCGTTTCAGGGCAGCGTAAAGATGCACCTGATAACGGGCCCGGGTGGAGGCAACGTAGAGCAGTCGCAGCCGCTCCTGACGGTCGCGCTCCTTTTCTCGCAACTGAATATAGTGATAGACCGGATGATGGTCATCATAGGGAGAACGAATCGGAGCCAGCAACAATTCAGCGCTCTGCTCAGCGGTGGCATGTTCTTCCCAGGCCAGCAGTGGCGGATGATCAATGCGACCGGTTTTATCCAGTGCCGGCAGGTGGACCCGATCAAACTGCAGTCCCTTGGACTTATGGATGGTCATTATCTGAAGTTGACCGGCATCGGCCTCACCGCTGCTGCGATAACGTTGACTCAACAGCCGCTCCAGATGCGCAATGGAGATTCCGCGGCCGTCTCCTGGCTCATCATCGAGCAGGGTTAAAT
>JAYNPV010000103.1:0-1182 GCA_038113925.1 Gammaproteobacteria bacterium
CCAATCGTGCCCACGTTTACGTGGGGCTTCGTTCGTTCGAATTTTTCCTTGGACATCGCTGCTACCTTCTACTTCTGTTGATAACCGACTGGGACAAACTATCTGTTTATTACTTTTTCGGCGACGCTGTTGGGCGCGGCCATGTATTTTTCAAAATCCATGGAGTAGGTGGCGCGGCCCTGAGTGGCCGAACGCAAATCAGTTGCATAGCCGAACATTTCCGCCAGGGGCACGCTGGCCTTGACCGCCTTACCCAGCGGCACATCGTCCATACCTTCGATCATGCCGCGGCGGCGATTGAGATCACCGACCACATCGCCCATATTTTCTTCAGGGCAAACCACTTCGACTTTCATCACCGGCTCTAGCAATACCGGTGAGGCTTTTTGCGCCCCTTCCTTGAAGGCCATGGAGCCGGCAATTTTAAACGCCATCTCATTGGAATCGACATCGTGGTAGGAGCCGTCATAGAGCGCGACTTTGACATCAACCACCGGATAACCGGCGATCACACCGTTTTCCATCTGCTCCTGGATACCCTTATCAACGGAGTTGATGTATTCACGAGGAACCACACCGCCAACAATCTCATTGGAAAACTCGTACCCGGCCCCCGGCTCCTGAGGCTCGATACGCAGGTAGACATGGCCGTACTGGCCACGGCCCCCGGTCTGGCGAACAAACTTGCCTTCCTGCTCAATCGACTCACGGATGGTTTCGCGGTAGGCCACCTGGGGAGCTCCGACATTCGCCTCCACATCAAACTCACGGCGCATGCGGTCAACGATAATATCCAGATGCAACTCACCCATGCCGGAGATAATGGTCTGGGCAGATTCTTCATCGGTATGGACGCGAAAGGAGGGATCTTCCTGGGCCAATTTTCCCAGCGCAATACCCATTTTCTCCTGATCACTTTTGGTTTTCGGCTCCACCGCCACGGAAATCACCGGATCAGGAAATTCCATCCGCTCGAGAGTGATAATGTTATCCAGGTCACAGAGGGTATCGCCGGTGGTAACCGTTTTCAGCCCAACCGCCGCCGCAATGTCGCCGGCACGCACTTCAGTAATCTCTTCACGATTATTGGAATGCATCTGCAAAATACGGCCGACCCGCATTTTGTTACTTTTAACCGGGTTATAGATGGAGGCACCGGAATTAAGCACGCCGGAGTAGACC
>JAYNPV010000103.1:1237-5291 GCA_038113925.1 Gammaproteobacteria bacterium
AAGGTGCCCACAAAGGGGTCAGTAGCGACTTTAAAGGCCAGAGCCGAAAAGGGCTCGTCATCACTGGAAATTCGCTGGCCCTGGGATTCATCTTCAAGAATTCCATTAATGGCGGGCACATCAACAGGCGAGGGCATGAACTGCACCACTGCATCCAGCATTGACTGAACGCCCTTATTCTTGAAAGCGGTGCCAAGTGTGACAACGACAGCACGATTGTCGAGGGTCATCTGCCGCAGACCGGCGATAATGTCACTGGTGTCCAGCTCCTCGGTTTCGAGGTACTTTTCCATCAGCTCGTCGCTGCCTTCAGCAGCGACTTCCACCATCGCAGCGCGGTATTCTTCGGCCTGATCCTGAAGCTCGGCGGGGATATCATCCTCGAAGAACTTCATCCCCATGTTTTCTTCTTCCCAGCGTACGGCCTTCATTTTGATCAGGTCGATGACGCCTTCGAAATCCTTTTCAGCGCCGATCGGTAACTGAATCGGTACCGGATTGGAGCCCAGCCGGGTTTTGATCTGCTCGACAACGCGCAGGAAGTCAGCGCCATCGCGATCCATTTTATTGACAAAAGCCATACGCGGAACGCCATAGCGATCCGCCTGACGCCAGACGGTTTCAGACTGGGGTTCTACTCCGCCTACGGAACAAAACACCGCAACGGCGCCATCGAGCACTCTGAGAGAACGCTCCACCTCGATAGTGAAATCAACGTGACCGGGAGTATCAATAATGTTAATTCGGTGAGCATCGAACTGCTTCGCCATACCACTCCAGAAGCAGGTGGTAGCAGCCGACGTAATCGTGATTCCGCGCTCCTGCTCCTGCTCCATCCAGTCCATGGTCGCAGCACCGTCATGCACTTCACCGATCTTATGCGAGACTCCGGTGTAGTAGAGCACACGTTCCGTCGTGGTCGTTTTACCGGCATCAATGTGGGCCATGATGCCGATATTGCGGTAGCGTTCGATAGGTGTTGTACGTGGCACGATTGGTTATCTCTGAGCGGATGAATTGTTAGGTTAAGACCGGCTTGCAGTTACCAGCGGTAATGAGAAAAAGCCTTGTTGGCTTCTGCCATACGGTGGCCGTCTTCACGCTTTTTAACGGCGGCGCCACGCCCCTCAACGGCATCGCCCACTTCGCCCGCCAGCCTCAGAGCCATGGTTTTTTCGCCACGATTACGGGCCGCGGCTATCAACCAGCGCATTGCCAGCGCCCGTTGTCGGTCGGGGCGCACCTCGATAGGTACCTGATAGGTGGCACCACCCACGCGACGGGACTTAACCTCAACCAGTGGAGAGATATTCTCCAGACTCTGCTTGACCAGGCTGACAGCATCCTGACCCTGGTGGGTCTCTTCGAGCCGATCCAATGCACCGTAGACTATTTTTTCTGCCTGAGATTTCTTGCCGTCGACCATGATGATGTTCATCAATTTGGCCAGGGTTAAATCACCGAACTTGGGATCCGGCAGGATCTCGCGTTTTGCTGGAACTCGTCTTCTGGACATAGGTTGTTAACCCAAAGTTATAAAATGAAAGAGCCGCGACTCAAGCCACGGCTCCATCAGGACCCAAATTTCAAAAACGCTACCCGAGCCGGATAAGCCGATCAGGATTTAGGGCGTTTTGTACCGTATTTGGAGCGACCCCTTTTTCGGTCTGCCACTCCGGATGTATCCAATGCACCACGAACAGTGTGATAGCGAACACCAGGCAAATCCTTAACTCGCCCGCCGCGTATCAGCACCAGTGAATGCTCCTGCAGGTTGTGACCTTCACCACCGATATAGGTAGTAACTTCAAAACCATTGGTGAGCCGAACACGGGCTACTTTTCGCAGCGCCGAGTTAGGCTTTTTAGGCGTCGTTGTGTAGACGCGAGTACAGACCCCACGCTTTTGTGGCGAAGCCGCCAGCGCAGGGACATTTGATTTTTTACGCGGACGCACTCGCGGCGTGCGCACCAGCTGATTGATGGTCGCCATCCAGCTTTCTGCCTTGTTAAATTAAGGGTTTCAACACGCTTCGAAGCTGCCTTTTTTCAGGGGCGGTCGCTTGAGCGGCTGCGTAGTATATGGACGGTCCACAGACCCGTCAAGATAAATTGGCGGGTCTGTGGAACGCTCGCGGTTTTACTGTTTAACTAACCGGCGGCAGCCTCACCACCGGCGTCATTATCGCCCGCAGGCTCGCTGGTAGCCGGCTGGCCGTCGTCCGATCCCGGCAGTGATTCCCAGAGGTCTTCTACCGCTACTTCGGGTTGCAACCGCGCCTCACGGCGTTTCTGATGAGACAGGAATCCACTGCCTGCCGGGATTAACCGACCGACCACGACATTCTCTTTCAAGCCGCGCAGATCATCGCGCTTGCCGTTCACCGATGCTTCCGTAAGCACCCGGGTGGTTTCCTGGAAAGACGCTGCAGAGATAAAGGACTCGGTCGCCAGTGACGCTTTGGTGATGCCCAGCAGCTGATGTTCGTACTCAGCCGGCTCATTACCTTCTTCAATGACCCGATCATTTTCAGCAACCACAGCCCCGCGGTCTAGCAATTCACCGCGCAGAAAATTGGTATCTCCCGGAGAGATTATTTCAACCTTGCGCATCATCTGGCGCAGAATCACCTCGATGTGTTTGTCGTTAATCTTGACCCCCTGAAGCCGGTAAACCTCCTGCACTTCGTTGACCATGTAATTGGCCAGGGCATCAATACCCAACAAGCGCAGGATGTCGTGGGGTACGGGTGAGCCATCAGCGATAACGTCACCTTTTTGCACATGTTCACCGTCATAAACGGTGATGTGGTGGAATTTGGGGATCAGGAAGGCGTGCTGTTCACGCTCTTCATCAGTAATGATCAGTCGTAGTTTGCCCTTGGTCTCCTTACCGAAGGAAACGATACCGGTACGCTCAGCCATAATCGCTGGCTCTTTAGGCTTACGCGCCTCGAACAGGTCAGCAACCCTTGGCAGACCGCCGGTGATATCGCGAGTTTTGGAGGAGGCCTGCGGAATCCTTGCGAGTACATCACCGATACCTACTTCCTGCTTATCCTTTGCAGTGATCACCGCCCCTGAGGGGAGAAAATACTGCGCCGGCAGATCGGTACCGGGAATATTGATGTCGCCACCTTTGGCGTCCACCAGCTTAACCATCGGTCGCAAATCACGCCCGCTGGCGGTCCGCTGTTTCGGATCAATAACAACTATGCTCGACAGCCCGGTCGACTCATCAACTTCACTGGTAGTAGTCACACCGTCGACCACTTCGATGAGCTGGACGAAACCGGCTAATTCACTCACCACCGGATGGGTGTGGGGATCCCAGGTGACCACGATTTCACCGGCGGTGACGGCTCCACCGTCACCAATTGAAAGCATCGCCCCATAAGGAATCTTGTGGCGCTCGCGCTCCCGTTCCTGATCATCAACAATCGCCACCTCCCCGGACCGGGAGACGCTCACCAGGTGGCCATCCGCATGTTCAACGGTCTTAACGTTGATCAGCTTGAGAGTACCATTCACATTAGGCTGAACATTATTGCTCGATACGCTACGCGAGACCGCACCACCGACATGGAAGGTGCGCATGGTCAACTGAGTTCCGGGTTCACCGATGGATTGCGCGGCGATAACCCCGACTGCTTCGCCGACGTTAACCAGATGCCCACGGGCCAGGTCGCGACCGTAACAGGCTGCACAGACTCCGTAGCGTGCTTCGCAACGAATTGCCGAACGCACATAGACGGAATCGATACCCTTCTCTTCAAGCATATCGACCGCGTCTTCATCGAGCATCTGGCCGCGGGTCATCAGCACAGTGCCGGATTTGCCCGGTTCCACAACGTCACCTGCAAGCACACGGCCGAGCACCCGATCACGCAGGGGTTCAATCACCTCGCCACCGGCAAGCACTGCGGAAACATCGAGACCCACCTCGGTTCCGCAATCTTCATCAGTGATAACCAGATCCTGGGCCACGTCCACCAATCGACGGGTTAAATAGCCGGAGTTAGCGGTTTTGAGGGCGGTATCGGCGAGGCCTTTAC
>JAYNPV010000103.1:5301-9373 GCA_038113925.1 Gammaproteobacteria bacterium
GCCTTTACGTGCACCATGAGTCGAGATGAAATACTGCAGCACATCGAGACCTTCACGGAAGTTCGCGGTAATGGGCGTTTCGATGATGGAGCCGTCCGGCTTGGCCATCAGGCCACGCATCCCGGCTAACTGGCGAATCTGCGCAGCACTACCACGCGCACCGGAATCCGCCATCATATAAATAGAGTTGAAGGACTCCTGCTCAACTTTCTGGCCCTCGTAGTCAACCACTTCCTCGGTACGTAATTCCGACATCATCGCGTTGGCCACTTCTTCGTTAGCGTGGGACCAGATATCCACCACCTTGTTGTAGCGCTCGCCGTCGGTCACCAGTCCGGAAGCATACTGCTGGGCGATGTCCTTGACTTCGGTCTCGGCGATGCCAAGAATTTTCGATTTGGAATCCGGCGTCACCATGTCCTCAAGACCGATTGAAGTCCCTGAACGGGTGGCGAACTGGTATCCCGTGTACATGAGTTGGTCCGCAAACACCACGGTAGCTTTCAGGCCGATATTCCGGTAACAGTGGTTTATCAGCGCCGAGATCGCCTTCTTGTTCAGAGTGCGGTCTACCATCGAGAAGGGCATGCCTGCGGGCAGAATCTGCGACAGCAGCGCACGACCCACAGTGGTTTCACGCAACTCGGTATGCTCGGTCTGGTTGCCGTCAGCGTCAATTTGCAATTCGGTGATGCGAACCTTGACTCGCGCATGCAGATCCACCACACCGGCATCGTAAGCGTGCCGGGCCTCGGTGACGTTGGCAAAGACTTTATTGGTGCCGGCCGCTTCGGCCTTCTCCCTGGACAGGTAGTAAAGTCCGAGCACGACATCCTGAGTGGGCACAATAATCGGCTCGCCGTTGGCAGGCGAAAGAATGTTGTTGGATGACATCATCAGGGTACGGGCTTCGAGCTGAGCTTCCAGGGTCAGCGGCACGTGAACCGCCATCTGGTCACCGTCAAAATCCGCGTTAAATGCCGTACAGACCAGCGGATGCAGCTGAATGGCTTTACCCTCGATCAACAGCGGTTCAAATGCCTGAATACCGAGACGATGCAGGGTCGGAGCACGGTTGAGCATCACCGGATGTTCGCGAATAACCTCTTCCAGCACATCCCAGACTTCGGCAACACCGCGCTCAACCATCTTCTTGGCGGCTTTAATGGTGGTTGCCAGGCCGCGAGCTTCGAGCTTGCCGAATACGAAAGGTTTAAACAGCTCCAGCGCCATTTTTTTGGGCAATCCGCACTGGTGGAGTTTTAACTGCGGCCCCACCACAATGACCGAACGCCCGGAATAATCGACACGTTTACCGAGCAGATTCTGCCGGAAACGTCCCTGCTTACCCTTGATCATATCCGCCAGCGATTTCAGCGGACGGCGGTTGGTGCCGGTTATGGCCCGGCCACGACGGCCATTGTCCAGCAGCGCGTCGACTGATTCCTGCAACATCCGTTTTTCATTGCGAACAATGATGTCGGGAGCGTTCAGTTCGAGCAGTCGTTTTAACCGATTATTCCGGTTGATCACGCGGCGATAGAGATCGTTCAGGTCAGAAGTGGCAAAACGGCCACCATCGAGCGGCACCAACGGCCGTAACTCCGGGGGCAGCACCGGTAGAACGGTAAATACCATCCACTCGGGTCGGTTGCCGGATTGGGAAAAGCCCTCTATCAGCTTCAGCCGCTTGACCAGTTTTTTGTATTTGGTTTCTGAGCCTGTCTCGGCGATCTCTTCACGTAGCGTTTGCGCTTCTTCCTCCAGATCGACCATGGCCAGCAATTTACGAACCGACTCCGCCCCCATGCCGGCAACGAATTCATCGCCGTACTGTTCCCGGGCTTCGATATACTCGTCATCACTTAACAACTGGCCTCGCTCAAGCGGGGTCATACCGGGTTCGGTTACCACGAATGCTTCGAAATAGAGCACACGCTCAAGCTCACCCAATCCCATGTCCAGAATCATCCCCATCCGCGAGGGCAGGGATTTTAAAAACCAGATGTGGGCCACCGGGCTGGCCAGGTCGAGGTGCCCCATACGCTCTCGGCGGGTTTTCGCCAGGGTGACTTCGACCCCACACTTTTCGCAGATCACGCCGCGATGTTTGAGGCGCTTGTACTTGCCACAGAGGCACTCGTAATCCTTGATCGGACCAAAAATCTTGGCACAGAACAGGCCGTCCCGTTCCGGTTTGAAAGTACGGTAATTAATCGTTTCCGGCTTTTTCACCTCACCCCAGGACCAGGAGCGAATTTTCTCCGGTGAAGCCAGCGAAATCCGGAACGCGTCAAAGTCTTCCGTCTGGTAGTTCTGCTGCATCAGGTTCAAAAATTCTTTCACGCGGCTATCTCCTGTAGAGACTTCAGATTTTTTATCCAGGCAGCGGCGTCGTTGCGCCACTGATATTCAGAGCTCAGAAACACGAAAGCGCTCAATCGCGTTCCAGCTCGATGTCGATGCCCAATGCCCTGATCTCCTTAACCAGCACATTAAAGGACTCCGGCATCCCGGCATCGATGGTGTAGTTGCCATCCACAATGTTCTTATACATTTTGGTTCGGCCGTTAACATCGTCAGATTTGACCGTGAGCATTTCCTGAAGCGTGTAGGCTGCACCGTAAGCTTCCAGCGCCCAGACCTCCATCTCACCAAAGCGTTGTCCACCAAACTGCGCTTTACCCCCCAGCGGTTGCTGCGTGACCAGACTATAGGGTCCGGTAGAGCGGGCATGCATCTTGTCATCGACAAGGTGGTTGAGCTTAAGCATATACATGTAGCCTACGGTGACCGGGCGATCAAACTGCTGACCGGTACGGCCATCGTAAAGCACGGATTGTCCGGTAGGCGACAATTCGGCCAGTTCCAGCATATCCTTGATGTTCTCTTCACTGGCACCATCGAATACCGGCGTGGCCATGGGCACCCCGCCGCGCAGGTTTTCGGCTAACTCCATCACTTCTTCATCCTGCAGCTTTTTAAGGTCCGCGGGAGTGCCCCCGGTCCCGTAAATCTGATTCAGCAGTTTACGCACCGGCGCGGGCTTGCCACCGGCATCAACAAGATTTCCGATCTTGAGTCCCAACGCCTTCGCCGCCAGACCCAGGTGAGTCTCAAGTACCTGGCCGACATTCATACGCGACGGCACGCCCAGGGGATTGAGAATGATATCCACCGGCTGGCCGTGTTCGTCATAGGGCATGTCTTCTACAGGCACGATTACTGATATAACCCCTTTGTTGCCGTGTCGACCCGCCATTTTGTCACCGGGCTGGATCCGCCGCTTCTGGGCGACGTAAACTTTGACCATTTTCAGCACACCGGGCTGGAGGTCATCGGAGCCGATAAGTTTTTCCCGTTTTTCGGCAAAGCGCTCGTCAAAATCCTTGCGTAAACCACCGATCTGATCGAGTAGCTGAGTTGCCCGGGTACTGGCATCCTCATCCTTGAGAGCGATCTTGCTCCACTCACTTCGATCAATCCCCTTGAGGTAGCTAGCGGTTATTTTTGACCCGGATTTGAGTTTATTGGGACCACTGGCCGCTTCCTTGCCGATAAATAACTTTTCCAGGCGCTGGTAAGCATCTTCAGAGACGATGCGAAACTGGTCATTGAAATCCTGTTGAATACGCGCCAGCTCGCCCTCTTCAATCTCGCGGGTGCGTTCGTCCTTGTCGACACCGTCACGGGTGAACACCTGGACATCGATAACCGTGCCGACCATGCCACTTGGCACTCTCAGGGAGGTATCTTTAACTTCCGATGCCTTTTCCCCGAAAATGGCGCGCAGAAGTTTTTCTTCCGGGGTCATCTGGGTTTCACCTTTAGGCGTCACTTTGCCGACCAGAATATCGCCCGGGGCAACCCGCGCACCAATGAAAACGATGCCGGATTCATCCAGCTTGCCCAACGCACCTTCGCCGACGTTGGGAATATCTGCAGTGACCGACTCAGCTCCCAGTTTGGTGTCACGGGAAACGCAGGTCAGCTCCTGTATATGGATGGTGGTGAAGCGATCTTCCTGCACCACCCGTTCTGAAATAATGATGGAATCTTCAAAGTTGTATCC
>JAYNPV010000104.1:0-8047 GCA_038113925.1 Gammaproteobacteria bacterium
ATCATTTGTTCCGCCAACCCAAGGCCCTGTCTAACCCTTTTTTGGAAATCCCGTATGACCAATAAAAAATGGACAACTATCGCGTGCGCTTTTCTGGCCGCTATCTTCGCTGGCGCCGCCTCCAGCGAACCCTACTTCCAGGGAGTAAAACCTTGCGAGACCTGTCATTCCGCAGAGGTCGAGGTTTGGGAAGGGACTGTTCACGCAAAATCCTACAAGACCACTCGCAAGTCGGAAAAAGCGCTCGCGCTACTGGCGGCGGTGGGCAGCGAGCAGTCGATGAAGAAAGACCCACTCTGCATCTCCTGCCACTTTAGCCTGCGACAGAAAACCGCCAGTTCCAAGCCGAAGGCAAAAGACGGGCCTTCCTGTGAAAGTTGCCATGGACCATCATCGGACTGGATTGATATTCATAACGACTATGGCGAATACGCTTCGGCGGAAGAAGAACCGCCTGAACACAAGGCAAAACGACTTGCACGAGCCGAGGAGGCGGGAATGATTGGTGCGTTCAACCTGTTCGGGATTGCTGGTAACTGTGCCTCCTGCCACGGACTATCACGCCCCGACATTGAAGGGGAGCAGCTGGCAGCAATGTTTGATCATGGCCACCCACTGAACGCGGAATTCGAACTGGTTCGCTATTCCCAGGGTAGCGTTCGCCACCGCTTCTACCCACCAAATATTGACATCAATGCAGAACTTGATGATTCCGGACTTGCGAGACTCTACGTCCTTGGCAAAGCAGCTCAAATCATCGCTGCAGACCAGGCGATTGCTATCGCCCCAGCCGGGGCTTACAAGCAGGCACAGCAAGCAATCGCTGACGCCGCCAGATCTGCTCTGCAGCCAGTCGCAAATGAGTCTGCTGTCGCCGCGTTTTTGGCAAAGCCGACAGCAGAACAGGGCCGGGCACTGGCAAAGAGCCTCGAAGATTCGGATTTATCATCCCTGCTTGCGAATCAGCTTCCGGCGCCAGAGGACTATAAATAGCCCGACGCGAGCAACTGAAATACTATCCGATGTGTAATAGCAGCTGGTTTTTAACTGAATCATGAACGACACATCCGGTACCGCACTGACACGTCCAAAACGTTGGGATTCTCCGTTCGATCCCAACCTGCAACAGGTCGAGCTTGGAACGCTGCTGCGAATCCCGGAAATTGCCGCAATCGATGCTTCAGCATTTCCCAGGTCCTTGCCGCTGGAAGGCATCCTGCGCAACGATTGCCGCTTTATCCATCGGCAGTCCGGCGAAATCATCATTCGCGAAGGCGACTACGGTAGCTCGGCGTTTCTCCTTGTCCGCGGATCGGCAAAGGCTGTCTTGCCCCCAGGCGTGCCGCTTGAGCAACTGGGCCGGCAGCAGTCAAAAACCAAGTCACGCTGGGAAGCCTTTTCACAACTCTGGAAAAATTCGCGCCAACCCGAGGCAAGGGATGTGTCCCGTTACCAGAAAAAGGAGGCGGGAATAGCGATGAAGGGGCGCGCGGAAGGGCTAGGTACGGTCTTCATTGACCGCCAGGAAGCGGCGGGGCCTAACCTAAGGGAAATATTACCGACTCTTGCCACTCAACCCTTACCCCAAGGTAGCCTGTTTGGCGAAATTGCCGCATTGCGCAGGGAACCTCGTAGCGCCAGCGTAGTCGCCGACAGCCAATGTCTGTTGCTGGAAATTCGTTGGCAGGGTTTGCGGGATATCAGGAAATACGACAACGGCTGGCAACAGATTATTGACCAGAGTTATCGTAGAAATACCCTTTTTACCCATCTGAGTGAACACCCGCTTTTTGCCAATCTGAATAAACAGGCGCTGGAGAAGGTAGCAGCAGCGACAAGGTTTGAAAATTACGGCAGCTTTGAATGGTTCAATGAATTTCAGCAGCGCGGCGTGGATTCCATCCAAACTGATCAGGAGCCCGTGGTAGCAGCTGAAGGCGAATACAGCGACGGGTTGTTGCTGATAGCGGCCGGGTTTGGCCGGGTCACTGTCAAAACAGGCAATGGTCAAAGGACAGTTACCTATTTGCGCAGCGGCGACTGCTATGGACTGGAGGAATTTTTACTAAATCGAGAAACTGGCCAGAATCCGGGTTATCAAAGCTCTCTTTATGCAACCGGATATCTGGATGTGCTGCGCGTCCCCGGACACGCGCTGGAAGAAATTGTTAATGAGCTAAAGTCGTTGCCGCAGGCCAATTTTTCGGCATTAGCCGCGAAACCCATTGACGAATCCGACGACCTCCTGGAATGGGCAGTGAGCGAGCGGTTTATTAACGGTACGCAGACAATGTTGATCGACCTCAACAAATGCGTCCGCTGCGACGACTGTGTCCGCGCGTGTAGTCGCGCACACGATGGCAACCCCCGATTTATTCGCCAGGGACAGGTTCTTGACGGTTACATGGTGGCCAACGCCTGTATGCACTGCAACGATCCGGTATGTCTGATCGGCTGCCCAACCGGGGCAATCCACCGGACCACCGAACAGGGCATCGTGACCATCAATGACGAAACCTGTATTGGCTGTGGCGTTTGCGCCAATTCCTGCCCCTATAACAACATCCGCCTGGTCGAGATTAACGATTCACAGGGAAAGGAAATCGTTGACCCCGATACCTCACTACCGATCACCAAAGCCACTAAATGCGATCTCTGTGCTGAACAGAGAGGTGGCCCCGCCTGTGTCCGGGCCTGTCCGACCAACGCCATGAGCAGGCTCGATTTTCATCAGCTTAATCAATTCGCCGGGCGCTAAGCAGTGCCCAAGCTTTCACTATCCACCCTGGTACTGACGCTTAGTTCGGCAACACTGCTACTAATCGCCTGTTACTGGTTCATTATCGACGGCAGAACCCTGGCTCGACCGGAGATCCGTTCCGGCTATCTCCTACTGGCAATCATGCTGTTGCCTGCTCTGCTGGGTGTGCGCAAACGGCTGTCAGTAATCCCGCTCGGGACCGTACACGGCTGGACGCGGGTTCATGTCGTGTTTGGAGCACTCCTGCTACCACTGTTCTGGCTACACCTGGGTGGTTTCTGGCCGGACGGGATCTATGAACAGATTCTGGCTGCGCTTTTCTACCTGGTGACCGCTGGAGGTTTTGCCGGGTGGCTGATGCAGAAAAGAATCCCCAATCGACTGGTTCAGGCCGGCAATGAAGTTATATTTGAACGTATCCCCGAAGAGATTATTGAATGTCGGCGCGAAGTTGAACACCTGATTCTCGAATACCAGAAAGAGACCGGCAGTGATACCCTCGCAAAGCACTACGTCGATATTCTCAGCTGGTATTTCTTCAAGCCAAGGTTTCGTATCAACCACCTGTTCAGTGGTGAAGCTCATGAACACTGGCTAAGAGGAAAATACAGAATCATAGAGCGTTATCTGGCACCGGATGAAAAAAAATATCTGCGCCGCCTGGCCGATATCGCCAGGCGCAAAGCTGACCTGGACTTCCATTACACCCACCAGGGATTATTGAAACTCTGGCTATTTCTTCACGTACCGCTGGCGGCGGCGCTGGTGGTATTTTCCATGTGGCACCTGCTGCTGGTTCACCTCTATTCCATTTAATTCGGGTGGACTAAATAGGTGAACAAAAAACGAGATAACCTCGAACACTCGCTGAACCCCTATCCCAGGCCATTACATCCCTACCGATGCGGTCGTGCGCGAAGGTGGCAAAAACCCTGCTGGCAAGGCCCGGATAACAAAGGCCATTGCGGCGGTCGCAGCGAGTGCAACCCGGTGCGACAAGGCGACCGTTACCAATGTCGCAGACCCGCTCATGCAGGCGGTCCATGCTTCAAGGGGCCGCTACCAGACGGCACCTGCTGTAACCTGCGCCCCCCCTGCGTGCCGCAACCCACCTTGCGCAAAAAACGCGGCCGCTACGCAATGCTTGCAGTGCTAGCGTCAATACTGTTTGTGGTCGCCTTCGCCAATATCAGCGACCCGGACCTCGCCAGCAATCACGCCAGTATTAACCCGGGACCTCTGAGTCATGTTCACGCGGAATTCACCAGTGAAAATGGCTGCCGGTCCTGTCACGGCGACGCCCACGAAACCTTGCCTGGCCAGATCGCTGCATTACTGCAACCCGCGACTCTTACCGAGTCCTGTGAATCCTGCCATCAGTTCGGCAGCCGCTCGCGAATGCCCCATAATGCCCTGTTCCCGGAGCGCTCAGACCTTGGCCCCATCGAGTGCGTAGCCTGCCATCAGGAACACCACGGCGATGATGAATTAACCCGGGCTCTGTCCGACCAGCAATGCGGCACTGCCTGTCACCAGCAGCCGTTCAGCGATTTTGCAGCCGCCCACCCGCCATTTCCGGAACGCTTTCCCAGCGGTGAACCCGGCACCATTCGGTTTGACCACTTGCGCCATTTCAAGCGCCACTTTCCACAGAGTTTTCGCGGCGCTGACCCGGCTGTTATTTCCCGGGCGAGCCAGTGCACCAGCTGTCATCAGGTTGAAGAAGCGACCCGCCGTGTCTCCCCTGCCAGCTATGACCGGATTTGCGCTAGCTGTCATGAGCGGCAAATCACGGGTATTCAGGTAACCCTTGCTTATGTTGATGAACCCACCGCGCTGACCGCCCTGCTCACCGGAACCGGCCTCGACGACGACCGCGCCGAAGAGGCTCACGCTGACCTGCTGGAAGGCCTGGCCGAGGACGGCAGTGACTACCTCGAGGAGGTACTCTCCGACTCACCATCATTGAATTCGCCAACCGCTAACAAAGTTATCGAGCACTTCGAAGAGTTCCCGCTCGACGAGGTGGCCGAAGCCTGGATGGAGGAAGACACTATTGAAGTGACCAACGCCAATGGCCTGAGTGCGGACGACGAAGCCATCTACTACCGCTTGTCAGGCCATGCAGACCCCTTTGCCCGTGCCATGGTGGAACTATCTGTAATTGGTCTTAATGGCAGCCGCAACGAAGACGAGAGGGCCGCAGCGCTGGAAGTTATCAACGCTCTGGCCAGCGATGACGAAGGCACTACTTGCGGGAAATGTCACGTCCTCGGCGCTGCAAGCGGCGGGTTGGAAGCCTCCTGGAACTACGCCGGTGCAGCCAAGAGACCACTAACCCGTTATTCCCATGGGCCGCACATCAACCTTCTTGGCCTACAGGAAAGCTGTGACAGTTGTCACCGGATCAATCCTGATGCTGATTATCAGGGGTACTTTAAAGAGATGGCCGCTTCGCTGCAGCCGCCAGAAGAGCATTATCAATCCAACTTTCACCCGATTCTGGTTGAAAACTGTAGCGGATGCCATAATCCACGAGCGGTGAGCGACAGCTGTACGACCTGCCACGATTACCACCAGAACGCGACTATCTCTGCTGGAGCCATTACGGCAATGACTGTAGATTCCAACAATAAAAACGCCCGCCACCCGGCGTCACCCAATCAAGCTGATTCCAGCCCGGAATCAGCACGCAAAACCGAGGAGTCACCATGACACGGATCAGTTCGTTATTTGCCCTGCTATTCGTGACTCTGCTGCCGCACGGCCTGACCGCCGAGGAAGCAGCGACAATAGATCCCCACCTGAAGGTCTACAGCGAAGCTGACTTTCCTTCAGCGAGTCAGTGTGCCGGCTGTCATCAACAGATTTATGACGAATGGAGCAGTTCCAACCACGCTTACGCCGGCATCTCGCCAATGTTCCATAAATTTGAACAGGCTATTAATAACCTGGCACCTACCATCGACCATTTCTGTGTCAGATGTCACATGAGTGTCGGGACAACTCTCGGGGAAAACCGGGAGATGCCGCTGTGGGAACGCAGCCAGGTAAGTCGAGAAGGGGTCACCTGTATCACCTGCCACCGGGTAAAAGAGAACTTTTACAAGGTTAACGGAGAGCGACGCATAGAACCGGGCAATATCTTCGCCCCGGTCTACACCTCTTCCGATGGCTCCGGGCTGGATAAAATTCTCGACGAAAAAGGCAAGTTCCGAATCGCCACCGAAGCGGGTGAACGGGGCGCCAAAATTCATAACCAGGCGATCCAGTTTGAGACCATCGACCAATCAGAGTTTTGTGTTTCCTGTCACCAGGTAATGGTCAATCTGGGTATTAAACTCGAAGTGGTGTGGGATCAATACCGCGACTCACCCGCTCACGCAGCCGACATTCAGTGCCAGGAGTGCCACATGAGCGCCACGCCTGGTATCCCCGGACCCGAGGAAAAAGGCTCAAAGGCCATGATCGGCCGGAAGCAAACCGACCCCAAGGGCACCCACGCCAACCACTCCTTCTTCGGGCCTGGTTACCCCATCGCCCATCCCGGTATTTTCCCCCATCACCCGGATGCGGAAGACTGGACTATCGAAGAGTGGCTGGCGTTTGACTACCGCGCCGGTTGGGGAACCGAGGAATTCGAAGAGCAGCTAGAGGGTCTCGACGACGAACCTGAATTTCCCGAAGTATGGGAAGACAGCAGTGACCGGGAAGATGCTCGCGAGATCATCGAAGAGAACCTGGAAAAACTCGAGGCTAAACGAGAGGCCCGCCAGGAGCTGATGGAAAACGGCTCGCGAATTGATGGCCCCTTTTTCGCGGACGAACCCCAAATCGGCAAAAAGCTGAAATTCAAATATGAGTACCACAACCTCAACTCCGGCCACAACCTGCCTTCGGGCTCTCTCGGTGCCCAGCCGGAGATATGGCTGAACGTCGCTCTGGTCGATCCTGACGGAGAGACCATCTGGGAATCGGGCTATGTTGACAGTATTGGTGATATGGCGGACCTTCACTCAATTGACGTGCGCAGCGGCAAGATTCCCCATGACGATCAGCTGTTCAATCTGCAGACCAAGTTCCTGACCACCAACGTCAAAGGTACCGATCGTGAAATGTACCTGCCGGTTAATTTCGACGTTGATCAGATTCCTTTCCTACGACCGGCACAGCAACCCGTTACGGTCATGAACCACCCGCCGTTCGTACGCATGGAGGGACGCAGCATTCCACCCCTGGGTAAACGCGACGCCAACTACGTTGTGCCGGCGGGCCTGATGCAAAAACCCGGCACCTATAAACTGGCAGTTCGCGGTCGTAGTCGTGCCGAGCCGATATATTTCATGAGATTCGTTGGCGCGACGAGTGAGATGGAACAGGCGATGAACGAATGGATGCTCGATATGCACGCCTCCAATGTTGAATTTGACGTCAAGGAGCGATAAGCGATGGCAAAACTCAAACCCCTTTTGCTGCTGTCCGGACTCCTGTTTGCCAGCCAGCAAGGCCTGACTGCCGGCGATTTCGATCATGATAAGCGTGCCCGCCCGGTTGATCATGAATCGTCGGTATTCAAAGCCGATCCGACCTACGAGGACAAGCCTTACGACGTCGACCGGCAGTGGGAAATCTATGGCGGCAAGAAGGCCGTTACGGTGCCGCGCCCGATGCTGGAATGGGGACAGGCTATTTACAAGAACGGGCCATTGAAGGCCCCGGGCCACGGCTGGGGAGTCAAGAACCCCACCAAAAACCAGCTCGCTGTGTATGGCGACTGGCGCACCGCGGTTGCCTATAACGATAACGGTGGAGCGGAGATTGCTTCCATTGCCACACGGCTTAATCTGGATATCGACTACCAGATCACCAGTACTGAGAGAATTCACGCCTTTCTGCGACCGCTGGACAAGAGCGGTAAATTCAGCCGCTGTGAATTTGCCGGTGCTGATGACGAAGATTGCAAATGGGAACTTGACGGCAACGTCGAAGCGCTCTTTTTTGAAGGCGACCTGGGTGCCATAACCGCCGGCATCACCGGCGAATACAACAAGCTTGATCTGCCGTTCGCCATCGGATTAATGCCGCTGCTGTTTCAAAACGGTGTATGGGTAGAGGATGCCTTTACCGGTTTTGCCGTTACCCTGCCCGCACTCAATAGCCCGAAACTGGATATCTCAAACGCTGACATCACCTTTTTTGCCGCCTTTGACAAGGTCACCTCCGCCGCCTTTAGAGATGCCAACGGCGACCTTGCCGATCACAACGTGGATCTCTACGGCATTACCA
>JAYNPV010000104.1:8057-9278 GCA_038113925.1 Gammaproteobacteria bacterium
CCACATTCATTGATGCCATGCGTGGTTATTGGGAGTTGGGCTACGCCTATGTCGACGGAAAAGATAATTTCGACGACCTGAGCTACCACAACATCACCGCAGCGTTTACCAAACGCTACGGCGGCTGGCTTTCCAATTCCGTGCGGATAATCGGCAATTTCGGACAAGACCGCAGGGGTAATGCTCGACAAACGGCGGACGGATTCGTGCTGTTGATCGAAAATTCACTGATCACCTCAAAACCGAGCACGCTGGTTCCCTATCTCAACCTGTTTGCAGGCTTCGACACGCCGCAATCTTTGGCGCGCGATGCCGGTGCGGGGGGAATTCTTAAGAATACCGGTATCAACTTTGAAACCGATGCGCTGACCGGCTTTCCCAAACTGGATGACACTGCCAATAACACCTGGGGCGGCGCGCTCGGCATCCAGTACCTGTTCAACCTTGATCGACAGATAGTTGTAGAAATAGCTGGATTACAGACGCGAAAAAGTGCTGCAAACCGAACCGCGGCAGGCGATCAATGGGGCATCGGGGTGCGTTACCAGCGCCCATTGAGTAAAGCCTGGATTCTGCGTGCCGATAGCATCGTTGCTGACCGAGACAATGCTGAAGACCTGTTTGGCATTCGCTTTGAGTTAAGACGTAAGTTTTAGGGCGCAACCATTGGCTATAGTATTTGATATCTTCGCAGCGGCGGGATTTCTGGCGCTAACGCTCTACCTTGCGTTGCTGGCGTGGCGAAATTTTCAGGAGACCCGGCTCGCCACTCATTACTACGGTCTCGAATTGAAACTCCTCGACGAGGAGCTACGGCGGCAGCAGGAGATCTCTCGCATCACCGTCAACCGCACGCAGGATGCCTGGGAAGGATTTCGAAAATTTGAACTTCGGGGCAAGGTCCTCGAGGCCGATGGAATTTGTTCCTTCTATCTCTCTCCCCACGATGGCAAGCCCCTACCCGCGTTTCACCCTGGCCAATACCTGACGTTCAAGATCAACCTGCAGGGCGAACAGAAGCCGTTGATTCGTTGTTACTCGCTGTCTGATAGCCCGACCCACCCCGACTACTACCGGGTCACCATCAAACATGAGCGTCCTCCGGCAAAGCAGCCTGATTTGCCACCTGGCAAGTCTTCGAGCTATTTTCACCAGCTCTTCAACCCGGACGACATCATCGACGTCAAAGCCCCCTCGGGCCATTTCTATCTGGACATGGAG
>JAYNPV010000105.1:0-3400 GCA_038113925.1 Gammaproteobacteria bacterium
GTGCCATCATCAGCGAGGGACTGAAAGCCTTTCTCGCGGGCCATGGCGCGGATGGCGGTCAGGGGTGCGTTCTCCAAAATGAGTTCATCTAGGTCATCATCAAATCGAACCACCTCGGTGACGGAAAAGCGGCCTTTGTATCCCTGCATATCGCAGGCCTCGCATCCGGTGGGTCGATAGAGGGGAGTGTCGTCGTCGACGGTCCCCAACAGTTTTCGTTCCAGTTCATTGGGTTGGTAAGGCTCGCGGCATTCCACGCAGAGCTTTCTGACCAGCCGCTGCGCACTGATACCGATAATATTTCCGGCAATGATCTGATTGCTGATGCCTATGTCTGCCAGCCGGGGCAGGGCGCCCAACGCAGAGTTAGTGTGCAGGGTCGAGAGTACCTGATGACCGGTCATGGCCGCGCGAAATGCCATTTCTGCCGTGTCCTTGTCGCGGATTTCACCCACCAGAATCACGTCCGGGTCCTGACGCATCATCGAACGAATACCCTCGGCGAAATCGAGCTTGCCCTCGGTAATGGAAGATTGGCGAATCAGCGACAGCGGATACTCCACCGGGTCTTCCAGGGTCATGATGTTGATGGTCTCGGAATTGATATGGTTTAAAACCGAATAAAGGGTGGTGGTTTTACCGCTGCCGGTTGGGCCAGTAACTAGAATGATGCCTTCGGGCCGGGCGATCATCAGTTGCAGTTGGGTCAGGGTTTCCGCGGAGAGGCCCAGATGGTCAAGCGGCACAATCGCCTGATTGCGATCGAGGATTCTTAATACGATATTCTCGCCATGCACGGTGGGCTGAGCGGAGACTCGAAAATCAACCGGACGGCCGCGTAACCTTAAGCTGATGCGGCCATCCTGGGGGGCCCGGTTCTCGGCGATATTCATCCCCGAGATTATTTTTAGTCGTACCACCATTGCCGGCCAGTAATCCTTGTGCAGGCTGCGAATCTGCCGAAGCACTCCATCAATCCGGTAACGCACGCGAGCAAACTGGGATTCGGGCTCAAAATGAATATCGGAAGCGCCCTGTTTGACCGCTTCCGTTAACAGGGCATTGACCAGTCGGACCACCGGTTGCTGGTATGTCTCCAACCCCATGGACTCAAGGGCGGAATAATCGGTGGTGCCGGTTTCTATCTCTTCGAGTATGGCGTCGATGGATACCGAATAACCGTAAAAATCATCAATATTGGCATCCAGGTCACCTTCGCCGGCGAGCATGGGTTTGATGGTCGCCTGATTGCCGACTTTGGCGCGCAGCTGATCCAGGGCAATCATGTCCTGGGTGTCCGCCATGGCGACGGTCAACTCGCCGGTCTCACTATCCAGGTCAATAGGTAACAGGTGATGACGACGGGCGAGTTCCTGCGGTACCAGGGCCAATGCTTCCGCATCAGGCACCAGTTTGCCCAGGTCAATACTCTCCTGACCGAAACTCTCGCTCAGGGCATCGCGGGCCACCGCTTCACTGATAAACCCCATGTTGACCAGAATGCGGGCCATGGGATCGCCGCTTTTTTTCTGCTCCCGCAGAGCGATCTGAATTTGATCTTCGGTGACCAGACCCTTTTGCTGCAGTTGCAGTCCGATCGGCAAAGGCTTATTCATGATTAACCCTTTGTGTTGGCGATGTTTTTGAGACGATCGATCACCTGCTGACGGTGAGCCTGACCCAGTGGGGGGGTGGTCAGCTCAAGCGCGCGCCGATAATAACTGGCGGCGGCGTCAGGTTTTTGCAGATGATCCAGTGCGATGGCCAGGTTGAAGGCGTAGATGGCGTTATCGCGTTTCAACGCGGTGGCCTGAAAATAGTATTTCTGCGCTTCGTCCCAGCGCGTCAGCCCGGCCTGCTGATTACCCATCACATAGTTGAGATAAGGGTCATCAGGATTTTGCTCGAGTAGGAACTGCAGGCGTCGCCGGCTCTCCGGGGATCCGGTTCCCGGCAGGTTAATCAGGCTGGCCTGAGCGGTGCTGTTGACCGGTTCTATCTGCAGAATATCCAGGTACATAAGTCGTGCCTGATCCACTCTTCCCTGCAACAGGAAAAGCCGGGCGAGCCCAAATCGGGCAGCGGTGGAGTGGGGCCTCTGGGTGAGCCACTGCTCGTAAAGGCGCTCCGCCTCGTTGAGGTTGCCCTGGTCAAGCGCCGTTCGTGCCTGATTCATCACCCTTGGGCCGGCAGAATCGACCTGCCGTTGGATGATCAGATTTTCGCCGGCGGCCGGTTCCAGGTAATCGTCACCGGCTGCTGCCCGGATTGAGGGTGTGGATGGGTCTTTCAGGGGCTGGCTGGATCAACAAACTGGGGTACTCAGCGTCTGACTGCACAGAGGCAGGTGACGGAGAAGCAACCGCCGCGGCTTGACTGTCGGACTCGCTGCCGGCGCCAACCGCTGCTTCATCGACAGGGGGAGTCACGGCTAGATGATAGTTGGTTGATCCCCGGTCGGTCATCTGAGTTTGCTGGCTGGCTGAATCCGTTGCAGGATCAGACAGGTAATAAAAGATCAGGACGACAAACAGGCCAAGTAACAGCAGTAACGCAAAACGAACGAGGCTGAATTTGCGGTCGCGTTGTGGGAGAGGGGTCGGAGTGACTTCGACGTCGATTTCATCTTCGAGCGTTAATCCGGCTGGGGCAGGATCGCCGTCGGTGGTTGGCTGCGCGGCGACGCTGTTCGGCGCTGGCGGGGGATCTGAATATTCGCCTTCCCGTGCCGAGAAATCGGCAACAACGGGTTGTTCCTGCTTCTGTTCCTGTTCTGAGTCGACACCGGGAGCGTCGGAATCGGGGTCCGATACTTCCGACGACTGACGATCAGTGGCGAGGTCGAAAGTGTCCGCTTGGGTGGGGTTATCCGCCTGAGAATCAGCCGGTGGGTTCTGGGGCGTTTCAGTTTCCTCCAGAGCAGGGGAGGCAAGCGGGTCCTGATCGGATGGCTCCTTTGATTCGAGGTCGTATTCGACCGTCTCACCCGTCTGCGTTATCGCCTCGTTTTCTTGCGCGGGATCCAGCAGTTTTTCGTCGATGGACAAGGCGATGTCGTCGAGGGGAGGAATCGCTTCTGCTCGGTCGCCCTCGCCAATGAGGTCAGTGTCTATTGGGGGCGCTGGGGTATCCCGGTTGTCTGATTCCAGCAGTCCTTCGTCGATGGTCAGTTCAACGCTATCGGCTGGCGAAACCTCGATGGCAAGCCCCTCAGCTGGTTTGGCGGCAGTTGCCTGTTCCGCCTCCCGCTTTTCGGCCTTTTTAATAGCGTCGAGCAGCAGGCTCATGGCGATGTGTTTTCCCGGGAGAGGGAGCTGGTCATTGGAGCATTGGCTTCCGGCAAATACTGCTGGTATCGATCAAAAGGCGGAGTGGTCATATTGTTCTGGGTGGTTACTAT
>JAYNPV010000105.1:3467-7666 GCA_038113925.1 Gammaproteobacteria bacterium
CATCAGACCACCCAATACGACGGTTTGACCGCTATTGACACGTAAAACGGTCTCTATTTCCCTGACCTGGATTTCCGGCACCCGGCTTATCAACGACGCTTCACCATCAACCCCGCGCACAAAGGGGTCATCAAACTGAACAAAGTCAATAATGCGGGAAATGGTCGGGCGTACGTTTAGGGTCACCTCCCCGCTGTCACTAATATGCGGTGTCACTGCCATCACCAGACCGACGGGCACCGTATTCACGGTGGTTTCAACGGTGATGTCGTCACTGCCATCCTCGTCTTCCTCCCGCTCCACTTCAAAGGTGAAGTAAACCCGTTCATCGACTACCTTAAGAAGAGCGGTCTGATTGTTCAGCGCGATCAGTTTCGGGCTTGAAAGAACTTTCACGTCGCCGAATGTCTGCAACATTTCCACCGCCAGCACAATGTCGCCCAATTCAGAGGTGGTGTTTTCGTAGCTGAGTACAGAGAACGGAATATCCGCAAGATTGGTGCCGACGCTATTGGATTGAAACCCCCAGCCCCGATTACCAAAAATTTGCCAGTTGACCCCGGCCTGATAATCGCTATTTAAATTCACTTCGGCGATGGTGGCTTCAATAAGCACCTGGCGATGCGCCGATGCCAGCAGCCCATCGATATAGGTGGCGACCTGGCGGTGCTGGCGCTCTGTCGCGGTCACGGTCAACTGGCTGGCGATGCGGTTAGCGATCACCCTTGAATTGCTGGATTCAGCCGATGCCGATTGCTCGGCAGAAGTGGCTGTAGGGTCTGATACCAGGTTGGTCACATTAGCGATCAACTGATCCCAGAAGTTATTGTTGGCAGAGCTGTTTAACCGGGTGGAGGAATTATTGCTGCCGCCGCCCCCGCCCTGGGGATTACCTGACCCGGAAGTGGCGATTTGAGTAGAAACCGCCACCTGGTGGGAAACCTCACGATCCATGTTGATATAGTCAATCGCATAGGTGCGACGGAAGGGTTGATCCGCTTCAATGATCAAACTGCCGTGTTCGCGGCGAAAGCGCAGGTCAGCCAGTGCGGCGATTCGCTCCAGAATCAGCTCAAGGGGCTAGTCCACGGCATTAAGAGTGATGGAATCGCTAACATCGGTGCGTATATCCACGTTCAGTCCGGCATCACGGGCCAGCGCAAACAGCACCTCATCGACCGGTACTTCAGTGACCACCAGGGTAAAAATCTGCTGCTCGCCACTGGGCACAGGAATATCTGCAGCAAAGTCGGTCATGGGCGATGGAATACCGGTGCTCACCCCGGCGGTCGGGGTCTGCATCTCGTGGTCAGACTTGCTCAGGTGAGTGGCTGATGTGGGCAGCGGCGGGTGTGAACAACCTGCGCTTAATGCCAACGCCAGTATCGGCAGCCCGGAGAGCAAAAATCTGCGCATGATCATCAGTGGGTCGTCCGTCTGGGTTTCGGGGAGTGGGCGAGCCGCAGGGGCTGGGTGCGTTTTGCTCATTGAGATTTCACCTGGGGATGCTTCTCTGTAGCGATTTCGAATCAAGTGTCACTATTTTGACGAATTAAACAAGGGTAAAAGAGGTATTGCCGGCGTTAGTTCGATCTGATTTTTTGTAGAATCAAGTTAGTCTGCCTCTTTGTGGAACGCCACATTTGCTTGGTTAGCGGATGATTACTTAGTAGCTTAAATTTTTTTACGCCGGTCAGAGTAATAATGTTTAACCATTTCTGGAGAATGTTAAGCAAATTGCTTGCCATATCGGAAAATTGGCGCCAGGCAAAGCGTGTAATTTTTTGCCAGCTTATCTCATCAGTTGCGATCCCTGAGCCATCTCCGGCGGTTAGTTTAGCCACTTTCGATTCCGGTAATAAGGTGGGTGTGGCGACTTCCTGTTGCGCTAAACCCAGGTGTTCTTCAGTGAGCGCGCGCTGGTCCTGCACAAATGCGGCCAGTAGCATCTTGTCGGCAATAATATTCAGCGGTCTTAATCTACCCCCGCTGATCTGTTGTAAGCGGGGCAGCAGTTCAGGTGTAAACAGTGCCGGGCCGCGATATCCGGCAATTTCCAGCCGGTGCTGCAGATACTCGCCGGTTTCCCGTTCGGACATGGGTCTAAGGTAAAAATTCTGGGTGATCCTGTCTCGAAACTGGCGCAGTTCATAGGTGCCCAGGGTCTGGTCCAGTTCCGGTTGTCCGAACAGGATCATGCGCAGTAATTTGGATTCGGCAGTCTCAAGATTACTTAGTAACCGTAAACCTTCCAGAGTGGCGCGGGGCATGGCCTGAGCCTCTTCGACCAGCAAAATCACCCGGTTGCCCAGCCGGTCCTGCGCCAGCAGGTAGTCCTGCAATACCTGGGTGGGGTGGCTATAGCTGCCGGTCTTGGGTTCAATGCCCAGGTCAGCCAGAATGGCGGTGACAACTTCGGTGGCGCTTAGATGGGGATTGGCCAGAAACACCACCCTGAAATGATCGGGCAGGCGGTCGGCCAGCATTCTGCACAGCAGGCTTTTGCCGCTCCCAATTTCGCCGATAACCTTGACGATGCCGTCGTGGTGGACCGCACTATGGGTCAATCCCAGTAAGGTGTCCTCGCGGTCGGCACCGGGGTAAAAGAAATCGGCATCCGGGGTAATCTGGAACGGTTGGCGAGCCAGGCCAAAATGATCCAGATACATCAGGCTTAATCAGTGTCTGTCTGCAGTTCGGGGTATTTCTGCACCCGACTGTAAAGTGTTGTCCGATTGATTCCCAACTTGCGGGCTGCCTTGCTCAGATTGCCTCCCGCCTCCTTCAGGGCTGCTTGAATAAAGTAACCTTCCCATTCTCGCAGTACTTCATCCAGTTTGAAGTCATCGCTGTTGAGCAGTTGCCGGTGAGCGAAACCAGCGCGGTCCGCACCGGCGTCGTTAACTCCGGTAGCCGGTACCGGGGCGGGCGCTTCGGGGGTTGCGTCGCCGGGCGCGTCGGCGGGTCTTATTTCCCGTTCAATATCAAATTCATTACGCAGGTCCTCGGCGGTGGCTTCAGCGCCGCTGAGTCGCAGGCTCAGACGGACAACGATATTTTTTAGTTCACGAACGTTGCCGGGAAAGCCGTAGTCGCGCCAAAGCCGGTGGGCTTCACTATCGAGTGTAAAGGGTCGGGTTTTTAACTGAGCGCTGTAAAAGGCATTAAAGTGGTCCAGCAGGAGCAGGCGATCATCGCCCCGTTCAATGAGCGCCGGAACCTGAACCCGGAAAACGCTGAGTCGGTGATAAAGATCTTCGCGGAACCGGCCCTGGGCGACTTCGTTTCGAAGGTTGCGATTGGTGGCCGCGATCACCCGGGCGTTGGAGTGGCGTACCTGGGTTTCGCCAATCCGGTAAAACTCGCCATTTTCCAGCACCCTGAGGAGTTTTGCCTGCAAATCGAGGGGCAATTCTCCGACTTCGTCCAGACAGAGGGTTCCCTCATTTGCCTCTTCAAAAAAACCGGCTTTGGCCGCGGTGGCGCCGGTAAATGCTCCTTTGGTATGGCCGAATAACTGGGCTTCGATCAACTGTGAGGACATAGCCGCGCAATTGATGATCAGATAGGGCTTCCCGGCGCGGCTTGAATCGTCATGCAGTGCCCGGGCGACCAGTTCCTTACCGGTGCCGGAGGGCCCCTCAATCAGGACCGGAAAAGGGGCATCCCGAAACTGCTCGATCTGCGCCCGCAGGTTTTTCATCGCCAGGGAGTCGCCGATAAATCCATCTTCGCGGCCGATCACCTCGTGCTGCAGTGAGACTTCTGCATCACGAATAAAAAGCGCATGGGTTAATCGGCTTCGCAGCAGCTCAACTTCACAGGGTTTGGCGACAAAATCAAAGGCCCCCAGTGCAAGCCCATGTTTGACGTTCTGGCGGTCATCCTGCCCGCTGAGAATGAGGATTTTTATCTGTGGTGAGACCGCAAGCAGATCGCCAACAATGGCAAAACCCTGTTCCGGGGAGTGCACATCCGGCGGTAAGCCAAGGTCCAGTAGCGCGGCATCGGGGGCGCGGTCTAATGTCATCAGCAGGTCGCGGACATCATTACGAGACTGCGCGGTTTTTATTTCGAAATCCTGCTGCAGTACGAACTGCAGGGAGTCCCGAATCACCGGGTCGTCATCAATTAGTAATAACAGGGGTTTGGCAGTGGTCATGGGTCATGAAATTGCCCATGCTGTTGCAAAACATTCT
>JAYNPV010000105.1:7676-9218 GCA_038113925.1 Gammaproteobacteria bacterium
CCAGAGAGACAATTCATGTAAGCCTGCTCGAGGGTGCTGGCAGCAAATCGTTTCAGGCATTCTGCCGGTGAGCCGACAAATTGCAACTCTCCCCGGTGCAAAATGGCAATCCGATCACAAAGGGTTTCGACGTCAGTGAGCATGTGTGAACTCATCACCAGTGTCGGCGCAGGCTTCTGTGAGTGGCGGCGACTCTGCAATATCTCTTTGAGTTTCGCCCGCGCGTAGGGGTCGAGTCCACTCATGGGTTCATCGAGTATCAGAAGCTGCCGGCCGCTGAGCAGGCAGGCAATTAACCCGATTTGCTGGGTCATCCCCTTGGAGTGTTTGCGTAGCGGCAGGGTGAGTGCCCGGTTGTTGAGCGCCAGAGAGGAGAGAATTGCCAGGGCATCCTCACGCCGGTAGGGCGTCTGAAACAGCGCCAGCATTCTTTTTAAAAACTGTTCTCCGGTTAAATGGCCCGCCGCCTTAAAGCGCTCCGGTAAATAGGCCAGTGGCTCCCGCGCCTCCACTGTGCGAGCGGGCTGACCCAGCAGGGTAATCTCGCCCTGATCAGGATGGCAAAAATCAAGCAGGCATTTAATGAGTGATGTTTTACCAGCACCATTCATGCCCACCAGGCCAAAATATTCGCCCTGGCGGATTTCCAGATTGATCCGGTTCAGTCTAGCGGGCTGCTCCCCCAGACGCAGATCGTGGATGCCGACCGCCAGGGTCAACTGATTTCTCCGGTGAGTGAAAAACCAACTCGCCCCCGCTCGTTGCTGCTCAGCGCGAGCTGGAAACCCTGCTTCACTGCCTGCATGGCACACTGGTAGAGGGCTATTCCATAACCACTGGTAGAGTCTATCGGGCCCTTGAACAGCAGCTGGGCAATTTCCTCGGGAGCCGGTGACCCGCTATCGGTGACACACAGGGTGATGCGCTGTTGGGTGACGATCAGTTCGATACTAATCGAAATATCCGGTTCGGTCTGGCGTTTACGTTGAGCATTTTCGAGCAGGTTCTCAGCCACCCGTTCAAACAGATCTCGGGGAATCAGGGTCTCGGTTTCCAGTCTGGAGATAAACTCTATCTGGTTGGGTTCATAGCGTAGACGCAGTTTTTCCCACCAGATGCGAGCAACCTGAAAGGTTGAGGATATGTCCTCGGGGGCATCCAGCTTCTCAAGGGTGGTTTGCAGTTTCTGGCGAACCAGCGGCAGTTGCTTGCGTATCAGCTGTTGGATCGCCTCGGCCTGTTCCGGCTTACTATGCTCGACCGCCGTGGTCAAAGTATTAAGCGATTGCAAGAGATTTTTGACATCGTGGGTAATTCGGGCGCCGGTCTCGTAAATACTTTCCAGGTGGTTCTGGGTCTTAAGCTGGCGTTCCTGGTCGCGGAATTTGGACAAAGTGGTGAGAAAATCCAGCGCCAGCTGAATCTCCTGGACGAGATTATCAGAAGCATGTGGACCAGGCGTTGCTATCAGATAGCCGGTGGGGGTTTCTGCCCGCAGCTGCGTTTTGCCACGCGAGCCCAGGGCACTCTGCTGGTTGGCGA
>JAYNPV010000106.1:0-9153 GCA_038113925.1 Gammaproteobacteria bacterium
GATCAGGAGCATGGATTCAGCTGGATTGATGTTTAAAAAGACAAATAATATCAATCAGATATAAATTTTAATTAAAGTTATTTATAGGAAAAAAATCATGACAGATTCGAACAGTAATTCCGTCGTCAAAGGGGCCGAACTCTACCGTGGTAAGGCCAAGACTATTTATACCTGCGATGATCCCCAGCGCTTGATCATGCACTTTCGCAATGATACATCGGCGTTCGATGGGGAAAAGATCGACCAGCTCAGCCGCAAGGGTGAAATGAACAATCGCATTAACGCCTTTGTCATGGAACAGTTGGAGGCGGCGGGGGTTCCCACGCAGATGGATCGTCTGCTCAGTGCCGAGGAGAGCCTGGTTAAACGCCTGGAAATGCTGCCGGTGGAGTGCGTGGTGCGTAACATTGCTGCCGGTAGTCTTTGCAAACGCCTCGGCGTCGAGGAAGGGCTGGAACTCGATACCCCGCTGTTCGAGTTCTTTTTGAAAAATGATGAACTCCACGACCCGATGATCAATGAGCACCATATTCGGGCGTTCGGCTGGGGCACCCAGCAACAGATCGAGAAGATGGAAGAGCTGACCTTCGCAGTCAACGATGTGCTCAAGCCCATGTTCGCTGATATCGGTATTATCCTGGTGGACTATAAGCTCGAATTTGGCATGTTTGCAGGCGAGTTGCTGCTGGGGGATGAATTTACTCCCGACGGTTGCCGGTTGTGGGATGCGGAAACCCGCAAAAAGCTCGACAAAGACCGATTTCGCCGGGATATGGGTGGAGTGGTGGAGGCTTACGAAGAGGTCGCGCTCCGGCTTGGTGTCCCCCTCGATTGATCGCATCTTCATTGGGGGATTACACACAGATAGAACTGGCGGGCGCGCCCGCGTATGCGCCTTTCCGGCGCGAGCAGTTAGTTGATCAGCTGCGGGCACTTATCCCTGCGGCAGGTGATCTGGAAGCTCACTACTGCTACTTTGCCGAATTTTCCCAGCCGCCTTCGGCCGATGAAATTAGCCGATTTCGGCTGATCGTGATTGGTGAGGATGAGCCCTACAGCCCCTCGCGTGACGGTGTCATGGTGCTGCCCAGAGCGGGCAGTCAGTCGCCCTGGTCCAGCAAAGCGACTGAAATTCTTCAACTTTGTGGCTATGCCGACCTGCAACGAATTGAGCGGGGAATACGGGTTCAGGTACCCGGTATTGATGGGGAACAACTACTGAAGGTTGCCCGGCAAGGTCACGCGCTGCCCCTGTTTGATCGCATGACTGAACAACTGGTGGCGGCGGATTACCCGCTGAGTGATATTTTTGCCCATGCGCAGCCGTTGCCTTTTGAGCGGGTGGCTGTTTGCCATCGAGGGCGACTGGCCCTGCAGGAGGCCAACCGGTCGCTTGGGTTGGCCCTCTCCGACGACGAAATTGATTACCTGCTGGAACATTATCAATCCAATCAGCGGGACCCGTCCGATGCCGAGTTGATGATGTTTGCGCAGATCAATTCTGAGCACTGCCGCCACAAGATCTTCAATGCCCGCTGGACGGTCGACGGCGTCGACCAGCCGGAGACACTGTTCGACATGATTCGCAATACCCACCGTGTCAGCCCCGCGGGCACGATTGTGGCCTATAGCGACAATAGTTCGGTGATCGCGGGCGTCGAGGGCAGTGGTTTCGAACCCGATGACGAGAATCAATATGTCGAGCAGCCGGTACTGAGCCACATTTTGATGAAAGTGGAGACCCACAACCATCCCACGGCCATTGCTCCCCACCCCGGAGCAGCCACGGGGTCTGGCGGTGAGATTCGTGATGAAGGGGCCACCGGCAGAGGGTCCCGGCCCAAGGCTGGATTGGCGGGATTTTCTGTTTCAAACCTGGAGATTCCCGGCGCTGAACAGGCGTGGGAACAAGGGTATGGACGCCCCGATCAGGTCGCTTCCGCGCTGGAAATCATGATTGAAGGACCAGTAGGTGCAGCGGCGTTTAACAATGAATTTGGTCGCCCCAATATCGCCGGTTACTTTCGCAGCTACGAGCAGTATCACGAAAGCGAAATGCGGGGGTATCACAAACCCATTATGGTGGCCGGCGGCATGGGCACCATTCGTGATACTCAGACCGAAAAACTGGGTGCGGATGCCGGAGCTCTGGTCATTCAGTTGGGTGGGCCGGGAATGCCGATCGGCGTTGGCGGTGGGGCTGCCTCATCAATGGCAACCGGCACCAACGCGGCCGCCCTGGACTACGACTCGGTGCAGCGTCACAACCCGGAGATGCAGCGACGTTGTCAGGAAGTGATCGACGCCTGCTGGCGCCAAGGGGACCGTAACCCGATTCGCAGTATTCATGACGTGGGCGCGGGAGGCCTCTCCAACGCAGTACCCGAACTGGTGGATGATGCCGATAAGGGCGCTCGTCTGCAGCTTCGTAATATTCATAGCGCGGACAGCGGCATGTCGCCCCTGCAGGTCTGGTGTAACGAATCCCAGGAACGTTACGTGATGCTGGTTGACCGGGACCGGCTGGCGGATTTTCAGCAACTCTGCGAGCGTGAGCGCTGTCCGGTTGCCGTGCTCGGTGAGGTGAGCGATGAGGCGCATCTGCTGGTCGAAGACAGTCAGTTTGACAACGCGGTGGTGGATATCCCCCTGTCGGTATTGCTGGGTAAGCCGCCACGCATGCACCGAAATGGCAGGACAAGCCGCCAGCGTGGCGCGGATATTGATTTAGCCGACATTGAGATAGGCGAGGCGGTTAATCGTCTGCTGGCGTTGCCGACCGTGGCCGACAAGGGTTTTCTGATTACTATCGGTGACCGATCGGTGGGTGGCCTGGTTGCCCGCGACCAGATGGTGGGACCCTGGCAGACGCCGGTGGCCGATGTCGCCGTTACCCATACGGATTTCAGCCATGTTTATGGCGAAGCGATGGCGATGGGTGAACGCACTCCGGTCGCCCTGATCGACTCGCCGGCGGCGGCGCGCCTGGCGGTCAGCGAAGCGATTACCAATCTGCTGGCCGCTGATGTGGGTGACCTGGGAGATATCAAACTTTCCGCCAACTGGATGGCCGCCTGCGGCGATGAGATTGAAGATGGTCGCCTTTTTGAGGCGGTGCGCACCGTAGGAATGGAATTTTGTCCCGCCCTCGGAATCAGTATTCCTGTGGGTAAGGATTCACTGTCGATGCGCACCCGCTGGCAGTCAGATGAGCAGCCAATGGGAGTCACTTCGCCGGTATCCCTGATCATCAGTGCCTTTGCGCCGGTGGCGGATGTGAGGCGCACGCTGACCCCGCAGCTCGATGTTAAACAGGCCGCGACCCTACTGCTTGTCGACCTGTCTCAGGGCCGTAATCGACTCGGGGGTTCGGCGCTGGCGCAGGTATTCAATCAGGTCGGTAACGAGTCTGCCGATTGTGAAGACCCGCAGTGGCTCAAACAGTTTGCCGGTTTTATTATTCAGGCCCGGCGGGAAGGGCTGCTGCTTGCCTACCACGACCGTTCAGACGGCGGGCTTTTTGTCACCCTGGTAGAGATGGCATTTGCTGCGCGTACCGGACTCGATATCGATCTGAAACCCCTGACCCGGGATGGCGCAATCCCGGGATTGCTGGCCCAGTTGTTCAGCGAAGAGCCTGGGGCCGTGCTACAGGTTGCTGACCGCCATCTGCCGCGTATCCACGAGCTGGCGAAAATCTGGGGGCTGGAAGCCTTGCTTACCCCCCTCGGCGCGATTCGTAACGATGGTCTTCTGAGTTTTCATCGAGGGCCAGCCCCGGTATTTGAAAGACCCCTGGTGGAGCTGTTGCAGCGCTGGTCCTCGACCAGTTATCAGATTCGCAAACTCCGCGATAATCCCCTAACCGCGCAAGCAGAGTTTGACCGTCTGGCAGATGTCGGCGACCCCGGGCTGACGCCGGAGCTCACGTTCAAACTGGAGTCAACCCGGCCCAATAATGGGTTGGGCCCACGGGTCGCCATCGTGCGTGAACAAGGGGTCAATGGTCACCGGGAGATGGCAGCGGCATTTCACGCCGCCGGGTTTACCGCCGTGGATCTTCACATGAGCGACATCATTGCCGGTCGGGTGGATTTGCAGGAGTTTCGCGGCCTGGTCGCCTGTGGTGGGTTTTCATTCGGCGACGTGCTCGGGGCCGGACGGGGCTGGGCAAACACCATTTTGCACAATAGTCGGGCCAGAACTGCCTTCGAGCAGTTTTTTGCCCGTGCGGATACCTTTGCCCTCGGGGTGTGCAATGGTTGTCAGATGATGGCGCAACTGCGTGACCTCATCCCCGGCGCTGAAAAGTGGCCCGATTTTGTCACCAACCAGAGTGAGCAATTCGAGGCCCGTTTGTCCATGGTCAGGGTTGAGCAGAGCGCCTCGATTTTTTTGACCGGCATGGCCGGCTCTCACCTGCCCGTGGTGGTCTCCCACGGTGAGGGTCAGGTAAGCATTGACTCTGCCGGGGTCGAGCAGTTAGCGGACCAGCAACAGATCGCATTAAGGTACGTGGACAACTACGGAAAAGTGACCGAATCCTATCCCGCCAATCCAAACGGTTCCACGGACGGGGTGACCGGGCTGACGACCACAGACGGACGCTTTACCATCATGATGCCGCACCCGGAGCGGGTTTTTCGTGCTAGTCAGTTTTCCTGGAACCCGCAGGAGTGGGGCGATGAGAGTCCCTGGATGACGATGTTTAATAACGCTTACCGCTGGTGTACCCGCTAGTCCGGTGGATTAATCAGGCTGGTAACGGCGAGCGCTGCAGTGTTAAATGATGGTCTATAAAAACCAATAGAGGAGAGGATGATGCAGAAGCAGGATTTCGTCGGTGCCTGGGCACTACAGAGCTGGAGTGGCACCCGTTCGGACGGCACCGTTATTCAACCCTATGGCGATGCGCCCGAGGGCTACATTATTTATTCATCCTCGGGCCACATGTCGGCGCAGATTCAGGGTAACGGCGGTGAAGGGGTGACCGGTGAAGGGCTCTTTCTGGCCTACGGGGGACCATTTTCGGTTGAAGGAGAAACCGTAATTCATCATGTTGAGCTGGCCAACTGGGCGCGCATGGTGGGCAGTGATCAGGTGCGAGAGGCAACGTTCAGCGACGACCAATTAATCCTTTCCGCCACGGCGGACGGCGTGACTCACACTATTACCTGGCGTCGAGCCTGAGCGTTATATTAGGGGTTAGCGTTGAGTTGTCGCATTACCGATTCCCTTATCTATATCAGGAGACAGGCAATAATGAATAAAATTATTCAGGCCATTCTTATTGGTGCCACTTTTTTGGTTCCCGGTAGCGCATCCGCAGACTGGCTCGGTGGTATCGCTAAAAGTGTCGTCGAAAAAGTAGGCAAGGAAGTGGCCAGTGAAACCGCCAAAGAGATGGCCCACCAGCAAGGGGTTACCCAAATGGATGGTGTGATTGACCAGGCAGTCCATGGGCAGCAGCCGGGAGTCCCTCAGGCAGCGACAAATTACCAACAACCGCAGCGGTTGCCCACGGCTGCGGAGCTGCAAATGCTAAAGAATGCCAGCGACGCCCATCCGCTGGGCGGGGCAGCGGCGGCGATCAATGCCGCTGGAGTCGCTCAGGGGCTGAGCCGCGCGGCATCCGCCCCGGCCCCAGTGGCCCCAGCCGCTACCGGAATGGATTTGAATGCGCTTTTCCCCAACAAGCTTGTGGGCGATTACAACCAGGATGGTCAAATTAGTGCCCAGGAGGGGGAAGCCTACCGACAAATGATTATGAGTCAGGCACAGACAGCCGGGGTTACCCAGCCACCTGTGCAGCCGCCCGCTCAGGTCCCTGCCCAACCGAACAGCGCTGCGGCCGGGGTTGCATCGGGAGTGGTCAAGGGCGTCATGGGCGGTCTGTTTGGACGCTGATTGGCGGTCAATCAGCGAATGAACCTATCGAAAGGGTGCTTCGGCACCCTTTTTTGTGCATCAATCACATTGCTCAGCGAGGGTGAGCGCCTGTTCAAGGGTTTCCAGGGGTTTGTAAAAATGGGCCGTGACACGCACACCGCCCCCTCGACAGGCGCAGATCACCTGCTGCGCCGTGAGCTGCTGATGGAGTTGGTCGGCACTGAGGTGTTTGTGGCCAAAGGTGACTATGCCTGAGCGGCGTTCCGGTGCCGGGTCGGTAATCAGCGTCAGCGACGGCGACGAGGTTATTCGGTCGATAAGGAAAGCGCTGCGTTCCAGTACTGCGCTGCCGATAGTCTCCAAACCCACCTCTTCTAGCAGGGAGAGGCTGGCATCCAGCACATGGGTGCCGAGCATGTTCGGGCTACCGCACTCAAACCGTTTGGCGGTATCGGCCGGGTGCCAACTAGGGGCATCGAAGTTACTGCCTTCGCGGGTCATGTGCCAGCCGAACTGGTGGAGCTTAAGGCGTTCGCGAATCGTCGGGTTTACCCAGAGTAACGCCAGCCCCTCGGCCCCAAGCATCCATTTATGGCCATCGGCCATGACAAAATCCGCGTGACAGTCGTTCAGGTCAAAGGGCAGCGCCCCGAGACTTTGGATGGCGTCGACGCAGAACAGGATATCGCGCGATCGGCAGGCTTCTCCCAGCCTAACCAGATTCGTTTTTAACCCGTTGGCGTACTGTACGGAGCTGACACTGACCAGGCGGGTGTTATCATCCATCAGGTCGATATAGGCCTGTTCCGGGTCCGGATTATTGGTCAGATCCAGATAACGAACTTCAACCCCCAGCGGTTTTAGCGACTCCCACGGAATACGGTTCGATGGGAACTCCTGACGGCAGAGAATGAGGTTGTCTCCTGACTGCCACGGCAATCCCCAGGCAACCACGGAGAGCGCTTCGGAAGTGCTCTTTTGCAAGGCAATGTCGTCGGCGCTGGCGGCGCCTATCAGCCCGGCCAGGCGTTGGCGCAGCCGCGACTCTACTCTGACCCAGTCCGGATAGTTGGCCGCGCCCCGGTCGACATTCTGCTGGGCAAATGCAGATAAGGCGTCACGGCTGCGGGCCGGCCAGGGGGCGACAGCGGCGTGGTTGAGATAAATCAGCGCTTCGTTCTGGGGAAATTCGTCATCATACTCAGTGGTGGGCACGGCAGCTTCCAGAGTGGGTTGGAAAAAACTGTTATTTTAGCCGCTCAGGCGGTCAGCAACAGACGGCGGTAATTTTCTTGCTCTACCCTTAATTGAGTGGGTTTTTGTATGACTTCAAGATTGAATCGTGACGAAATTGTTCAACGGCTACAGGAATTGCGCAGCGAAATAGAGACCGAGATAGGTCGTTTGGTAAAGGAGGAACGTATTCTTTTCCATTACACCGTGGAGCGCAGCCGGGTACGCTTTGAGGAGGGCGTGAAGAAGCTGCACAAGCGGTACCGGGTAAATAGTTTGCGTTATTTGCTGATGGCCCCGGTCAAACACGTGCTCACCGCCCCGCTGATTTACAGTTTGTTCTTTCCCCTGTTGCTGCTCGATCTGAGTATGTCTCTCTATCAGCGCATCTGCTTTGCGATTTACGGTATTCCCAGGGTTAACCGCAGGGATTATGTGGTACTGGACCGCCACCATTTGAGCTATCTGAATACTATCGAAAAATTTAACTGTATTTATTGTGGTTACGGTAATGGGGTGCTCGGCTATGCCCGCGAGATCGCCGCCCGCACCGAGCAGCATTGGTGCCCGATCAAGCACGCCAGGCGCACCCCGGCCGCTCATGAACGACAGCAGAAGTTCGCCGGCTATGGCGACGCCGACGGGTATCGGCAGCGGTTAAAAGAGTTGCGCGCCGAGTGGGGGCAGGAGATCGATGACCCGGTAGGAAATCCGAAAGGATTGCAGTGACCAGCTGTGTCTCGATGTCTGTGGCGGTTAGGCGCAACGATTACACTGACTGCGGTAATGACAGAATCCTGGGTTAACTTTCTGGGCTATCCCGGCTATTGATTAGGGCGAAGGGCATGACCATTTCGAGTGACGACGGGCGGTTGGTCTGCTGGCGGGGGTCAGGCATCAAGACACCGGCCCGCCAGAGAGCCGGCGAGCATGGCTGCGACAAAAATCCAGGGTTCTGACGTGCCGAAACTGAGCGCAGCAATCGCCGGACCGGGACAATAACCCGCAAGCCCCCAGCCCAGGCCAAATAGCGCTGCACCTGCCAACAGGCGCGAGTCAATCTGCTTGTTAACCGGCAGATTAAATTGAGCGGCAACAATCGGTTGGGGCCGGGCTAAAACCCAGCGGAATGAGATCAGCGTCACCGCCAGGCCAGCGCCCATCACCAGCGCCAGGCTCGGATCCCAGTCACCGGCCAGATCCAGGAAGTTCAAAACCTTAAGTGGGTTGACCATTCCGGCCAGGGTCAGGCCAGCGCCGAACAGCGCACCGGCCAGCGCTGCAGATAGTAATTTACCCATTACCCGACTCCCAATAGATGGCGGCTGACCAGTGCGGTGATCACGCCCACGCTGAAAAAACAGGCGGTGGCGACGATGGAGCGCCGGGATAATCTACCGATGCCACAAATGCCGTGACCACTGGTGCAGCCACTGCCCAGCCGGGTACCGAGGCCCACCAGTACTCCCGCCAGTATTAAGGCGCCGATGGGAAAATCGGTTCTGGCCGCAAACTGGACAGGGGTATAGTGAAAAATCAGCGCGGCAGAGACTATCATGCTGACCAGGAAGGCCGCCCGCCAGCTGCGATCACTGCGGTTGCTGAACAGGCCATTAATAATGCCGCTGATGCCGGCGATGCGGCCGTTAAAAAGTAATAACCAGGTCGCGGCCAATCCGATGAGCAGGCCGCCGGCCAGGGCACTGTAGGGGGTGAAACTGGTCATAATCCTGCCTCTGTTAAAAAGCGTTCTGGGGTAATTTCAGATAGGAGGTGCCGTTATCTTCAGCGGGAGGCAAATCGCCCGCGCGGATGTTGATTTGCAGTGACGGCAGAATCAACGCAGGCATAGACAATTCAGCGTCGCGGGCGCTGCGCATGGCGACGTATTCCTCTTTGCTCACACCTCCCCCGACGTGGATGTTGTTCTCTAACTGTTCACCGACGGTGGTCATATATTGGTACTCGCGGCCGGTGGGTCCATAGTCATGGCACATAAACATGCGGGTAGCCGCTGGCAGCGCCAGCAGG
>JAYNPV010000107.1:0-8690 GCA_038113925.1 Gammaproteobacteria bacterium
GACCGGCACTTCAAGAATCCGGCCGGTACACCTGACCGTGTCGCCTTCCTTAAGGTGTTGATACCCCCCCAACACCACGGCACCGACAGAGTCCCGCTCGAGGTTCATGGCCATGCCAAAAGTATTACCGGGCAACTCAAGCATTTCGCCCTGCATAACTTCGCCGAGCCCATGCACACGGACGATTCCGTCGGTCAGACTGACTATAGTGCCTTCAGTTCTGGCCTGGGTTTCGACCTGAAGATCGCCGATCTTTTTCTCGATCAGATTGCTGATTTCAGATGCATTTAATTGCATTGCAAAAATTTCCTGAGTATTAGTGCTTAAGGGTGGCGGCTAACTGTTGCAGACGCCCTTTTACGGACCCATCAATGACCTGGTCGCCGACACGAATCACGGCTCCGCCCAGCAGTGTTTCATCTATTTTCACTGCAACATCGACTTTACGGTCTAAACGCTTGGCCAGCGATTTTTCGATTAACTCCCGCTGCGCTGCGCCGATTTCCAGAGCCGACTCAATTACCACATCGACGCTGTTCTGCTCGGCCTGAAATAACTCTTCATAGAGGTCGGCTATTTCCGGAAGCAGACCGATTCGGCCCTCCACCTCCAGCAGGTGAATAAAGTGACGTATCGCCGCGACACCCGATTCGCCGGCGCTGACTGATTCCGCAGCCACACCAACCACCAGATCCGCCAGCGCGCCCTCCTGGATACGTGGATTGCCCAACAAAGGTTTGACCCGGGTATCGCCGGCGACGACTCCTGCCGCTGCCAGCAACGCCGACCAATCAGCGAGCTGACCCTTCGATTTGGCGTAAGCAAAGGCCGCGTTGGCATAGGGTCGAGCAATGGTATTACGTTCAGCCACGAGCGTTCCTAGAGTTGACCAGCCAGTTCATTAAGCATTTGCTCATGACTGCCGGCATCCACTTCACGAGCAAGAATTTTTTCTGCTCCGGCCAACGCTAATTTTGAAACCTCTCCCCGCAACGCCTCGCGAGCCGCGCTGGTCTCTTGCTCAATTTGAGCGCGGGCCGCCTCCAGCATGCGTTCACCTTCGGCAACGGCAGTTTCTTTAGCTTCGCCAATCATTTCGTTACTGCGCTTCTCTGCCTGGGCAACCAAGTCGGCTGCCTGGGTTCGCGCCTCACTCAAAGTCGCCTCCACCTGCTTTTCAGCATCGGCCTGCGCTTCCTGGCCTTTTTCGGCGGCAGCCAAACCATCGGCAATACGTTTGGCCCGCTCTTCCATGGCTGCTGTCAACGGCGGCCAGACAAATTTCATCGTAAACAGGACAAACAGGGTGAAAGTCACCATTTGCCCGACGAGGGTTAAATTAACGCCCACTGCTGTTACTCCGATTTTTCCGATTTAGATGGAAATTGGCTAACAACGGCCTTAATGCTCGGCCTGCTCAACCACTGCAGTTGGGCTACCTGCTTCAATCACCGGATTAATCAACGGATTAGCGAACATCATCAACAGACCCATGGCCACACCGATGATACTCACCGCATCCAGCAGGCCGGCAATGATGAACATACGAGTCTGCAACATACCGGCCATCTCTGGCTGACGCGCTGCCCCCTCGAGAAACTTGCCGCCCAGCAGACCAAAACCGATAGCGGTACCCAACGCAGCCAGACCAAAAATCAGACCAATGGTCAGCGCGGTGCCAGCCTGAACCTCAGCGATCAACGCTTCCATAACTACTCCTTGATACTCTTTCTAAGTGATAACAAAAGGGATGAAATTAAAACTAATGCTCTTCATAAGCCAGACTGAGGTAAACCACAGTCAGGGTCATAAAAATAAAAGCCTGCAGGGTGATAACCAGAATATGGTAAATCGCCCAACCCAGGCCGGGTACCCACTGTGCCCACCAGGGCAGCAGCGCGATCAGGATAAAAATAAGTTCGCCTGCATACAGATTGCCAAACAGCCGCAACGACAGCGACAGCGGCTTGGCCAGCAGTTCTACGATATTGAGCAGCAAATTGGCGGGAACCAGTAACGGGAAACTGCCAAACGGGTGAAACAACATCTCTTTGGTGAATCCGCCCCAGCCCTTGCCCTTGACGCTATAAACAAGAATCAGAATAAACACCGAGATGGAAAGCGCAAAGGTAGCGCTCATATCCGCCGCAGGAACCACCCGTAGATACTCCAGCCCCATCATCTGACCCAATATCGGCAGCAGATCAACCGGCACCAGGTCCATCAGGTTCCACAGGAAGGTCCAGACAAATATGGTCAGCGCCAGCGGAGCAATAAACTCTCTGGGGCCGTGAAAGCTCTCTTTTACCGAGGTATCGATAAATTCGACGATTACTTCAACGAAGTTCTGCAGCTTCCCCGGTACACCGCTGGTGGCCCGCCGGGCCGCAAGACCAAAAACAGTTATAAATACCAGGCCAAGCAGCGTAGAAAAAAACAGGGTATCCAGATTGAGCGCCATCATTCCTTCGCCTGACTGCAGGAAGGTCAGGTGATGGTTTACGTATTCAGCTGGAGAGGATGCTGCAATTATCATTCAGTGGTACGCCTGTGGTTCAACCCAATATCCAGTTATCTGTGATCGCTACTGCCACGATCATCGCTCGCGCGGTACTCCGGTGGGATACCAGAGCAATGCCAGCCAATGCACCGCCAGGCTGACTAAAAATCCAGTCATAAGCGCTAAAAAATAGTCCGGGGCGAGCCGCGCCGCACCCCCAAAAAGCACAACTACCCAAACCCATTTCATCGCCTCGGCCCTAAATAACGACCGCAACATTGAGTCCGGCCCCGCCTCGGGCGTTACCGAAAAAAATCGCAACGCCATAAACAGGTTCAAAAAAACCGCGAATAGCCCACCCAGAAAGGCCGCTAAAGCGTCCCCAGGCTCACCCCGGACAAAAAAAAAGCGCCGCTCATCAGCGCCAACACCAGCTGCCAGCGGGCCATTCGCAGCACCACGCTTGACGCCAGACTTCTCTGTGCGGGTTTAACCGTACCGGGAATATTAATAGTTGAAACCAACCGGGGTTCGAGGGCTATTCGTGCTCACTCAGACACAACGGTCGCGAATTATACGAGCAGGCAACATTGCTCGCAAGACAGAATCCTACTTCTCTTCGCCAGGAATGGCTGGTGTTTACCCGGACCGCTAGATGGGCGGCTTATCCAGCCAGCAAAATAAGAATCTACCCAGGCTATTGAGTGGTGAATACCCAGGGAGTCAGCCGGGTAAATATCCGGGCAATTTCAGCAGCAAAATAATCCGCATCGGCTCGACTGATAAATCCTGGAACCACCACACGACGCCACTTTCGGCCATCAAGCTCGACCTCCTGGAGCCTGGCCATATAACCCTGCAGACGTAGTTCGGATAACAACTCCTCAGCGAATTCACTGCGCCTCATGGAGGCCAGACTGACCGTGTAGGCCCCCGTTTGGCTAATGATTCCCTTGCCTGCATCGAGCGCGGTCTCCTGTGCCCAGCGCTGCAAATCAGCCGGATCGACTGCGTCAACCGATGGACTCACCGCAGCATCTGGCGCCCGATAAATGGTTTGCGGCTTATCCATGATTAATCTCGCCTCTCCCTCGCGGATGACGGCAATCTCACCTTCGATCAGCACTACGAAGTCCCCGGCTGGATCGGCTTTACCCCAGACATCCGTGCCGCGTATTCCGATGGTGGCCATTTCTCCCACGGCAATGTCGACACTTCTGGCTCGACCTATCCCGGCCGCCCTGGTGGTGAAGCGAAATGCGCCTCTGAGCACATCGAGCGCGCTGCGAAATAGCGATGATCCGGCATTAGTTGCATCCGGCTCCAGCGTCAGCTCGCTGAGACGAATACGAGCGCCGCTGCCCACCTCAACATCACTGCCCTCAGCAAATTTCAGCAGCAATTTGCCTTTTGGCCCGGTTTGCAGCCGGTCGCCGCTACGTAACTGCGTGGCCGCCTCCAGCGGTTGGCGGACGCCGTCACGCTCAAACCAGGTGGGCTGCTGTAATTGATGTACCTGAGCCAGCGGCGACGCCCCGACCGCTCCCGTCATTCCCAAAAGAATAGTCAATATTATTTTTTTCACGCGCCCCTCCGTTGTTTGCCGTTCTGACCGACGCCATCCCCGCAAGTTCCCGCCGGCGCTAATCGCCAGGATTCCGCCCGCTCACCAAAATTAAAGCGCGATCAACCCCGGAATCCCGGCCGCCTGCCGATAAACAGCAACTACGCCTTCGCTCGACTCGGCAATAACCCTGGCACTGGTGCTGACATATTTGCCGGTTCGAGATTGACGCTGACTGACGGCGACTCCCGGGAAAAGAGCCACCACTGCATCCACTTCCTGCATCGGCACAATGAACTTGAAAAGATATTCGGCGGGCCAGTCGTTCTGCTGATCCAGATGTTCGGCCAGCTTTTGTAGGCGCGCTTCATCCATTATCTTCGGTGGCTCCCCCATCAACAGCCTCTCAACTTGTCGGGGGTCGTGCTAAGGTGATAGCTTCTCACTGGATTCATAACCATTATTTGGGAGGAAGGTATGGATATATCCTGGTGGCACATTCTAATTGGTTTCTTTTTTGGCAACGGCATGCCCCACTTTTTAATGGGGGTGGCAGGGAAAAAGTTCCGCTCGCCCCTGGGGGCCAATTCATCTGCCCGGGTCAATGTCATCTGGGGGTTAGCGAACTTTGTGTTCGGTACCATCGGCGTCTGGTATCTGGGAGCCACGGGCCAATGGTACGGCTTTTTAATCGGTTTCTGGCTGGTGGTCATTATGTTTGGCACCAGCATGGGCCATTTCAAGGGTGACGATTTTTAGTTTTCGTCTGCCCCTTATACCCGCAAAGGCCGGTCACTGTTGTCAGTGACCGGCCTTTTTTATGAGCCAATTAAACTAATCGCGACCCGTTTAACCGCATTTGGAATCGCCGCAGCTCAGACAGGTCATACAGCCGTCCAGCAGAATCACCGCTTTAGTATTGCACTTGCCGCAGAGGCTGGAACCGGCCGGGTAGGTTGAAGCTGACTCGGTTTCGCCGTCGGCCTGCTGGCGAGACTCAAACTCGGCCCGCTTCTCGCCCAGGATTTCCTGCTGCACCTGACTCAACGCCTCTTCCTGAATCATGCCGATCATTTTCAGATGTGACTCAATGGCATCTCCAATGTCAGCCACCAGAGAGGGAGTATAGACACCACCAGGCTTGAAATACCCGCCCTTGGGATCGAATACCGAGTGCAGCTCCTCCACCAGGAAGGTGACATCACCGCCTTTCCTGAAGACCGCGGATATAATCCGGGTAAGCGCCACTATCCACTGGAAGTGATCCATATTCTTGGAGTTGATAAAGATCTCGCAGGGCCGGCGCAACTCGTGGTCGGTTCCCGGATTAAGAATGACATCGTTGATAGTTACATAGAGGGCATGCTCGGACAGCGGGGTTTTAATCTTATAGGTCACCCCCTGCAGGTTCTCTGGCCGCTCCAGTTTTTCGTGCATCTGGATTACTTCGGCACTTTTCTTTGCCTCGGCCTCAAGGGCCTGCTCTTCGGCACTGACTACACTAAAGCCTGTTATCTGGTCGTCTATTTTTATCGTCATCACTCACACCCCGTCGGCTAGAACTTGCCGTAGTAGCCTTCCTTCAATGCATCAAATAAATTGGCGGCAGTGTGTACCTCACCGTCATATTCGATTTCCTCATTCCCTTTTGCCTCGATTTGACTGCCATTTTCGAGTTCAAACCGGTAGGTGGTGTTCTCCAGGTCCTGATCTTTAACCAGCACGCCTTGAAAAGCCTCCGGATTAAATCGAAAGGTGGTGCAGCCTTTGAGTCCCTTCTCGTAGGCATACATATAAATATCTTTAAACTCTTCAAACGGATAATCGGTGGGAACATTGGCGGTTTTGGAAATAGAGGAATCTATCCATTTCTGTGCCGCCGCCTGAACGTCAACATGCTGCATGGGCGTCACGTCATCGGCGGCAATAAAATAGTCCGGCAGCTGCTGGGCCTCATCTTCCGCATGCGGCATAGCCTCGCTGTTGACAAATTGCCGGTAAGCCAACAATTCAAAGGAAAACACATCCACCTTTTCTTTGGTTTTGCGGCCCTCTCTGATCACGTTGCGGGAATAGTGATGGGCGAAGCTTGGCTCAATGCCGTTACTGGCATTATTCGCCAGGCTCAGGGAGATGGTGCCCGTGGGCGCAATCGAACTGTGATGGGTAAAACGCGCACCCGTCTGTGCAAAACGCTCGGTCAACTCGTGATCAAATTGCTGCATATAGCGGCTATAGCGGCCTATAAGCACTTTCCCCGGCAATTGATCACCGGGCTGATGGCCATCGGCAACCATTTCCGGACGCGCAGCCAGCATTTTTTCATCAACCGTAAACAGCTCATCCATTATCGGTGCTGGCCCTTTTTCTTCGGCCAGATCGATACCGGTTTGCCAGCCAACCTGGGCCATTTCTCTGGCCACCGCCTCGGTAAACTCCAGAGATTCCGCTGATCCGTATTTGATCTTCAGCATCGTCAAGGATGACCCTAACCCCAGAAAACCCATTCCATGACGGCGTTTACGCTCTATCTCCGCTCGCTGTTCCGGCAACGGCAGACCGTTGATTTCCACCACGTTATCAAGCATGCGCGTAAAAACAGCAACAACTTCCCGGTAGCGGGGCCAGTCAAACCGTGCCTGGTCGGTGAAAGGATCGAGCACGAATTTTGTCAGATTTACCGACCCCAACAGGCAGGCCCCATAGGGTGGCAGTGGCTGCTCGCCGCAGGGATTGGTGGCGCGAATATCTTCACAAAACCAGTTGTTATTCATCTCGTTGACTTTATCAATCAGAATAAAACCAGGCTCTGCATAGTCATAGGTGGAGCTCATTATCACGTTCCACAACCGACGTGCCGGCATCTGCTGAAATTTCTCACCCTCAAACTCCAGCTGCCACTGTGCATCCTGCTTGACTGCTTCGATAAATTCTTCGGTAATCAGGCAGCTGAGGTTGAACTGCCGCAACCGCCCATCTTCCCGTTTGGCACGAATGAAATCGAGCACATCGGGATGACCGATATCAAAAGTGGCCATCTGCGCACCGCGCCGTCCCCCGGCAGATGAGATGGTGAAGCACATACGGTCGTAGATATCCATGAAAGACAGTGGACCGGAAGTATTGGCCCCTGCCCCGGCCACGTAAGCCCCTTTAGGTCGCAGTGTAGAAAACTCGTAGCCGATCCCGCAGCCGGCCTTCAGGGTCATGCCCGCCTCCTGGACTTTTTCCAGAATTCCCGACATCGAATCCTGTATTTCACCGGAAACCGTACAGTTAATGGTGGAGGTGGCAGGCTTATGCTCAAGCGCTCCCGCATTAGAGAGGATTCTGCCGGCGGGCAGTGCCCCCTGCTGAAGCGCCCAGAGAAATTTCTCCTGCCATCTGTCGCGCAATTCGGGAGTGGCTTCCACCGCTGCCAGGGCCTCAGCCACGCGGGTGTAGGTCGCCGCCAGATCGGCGTCGACATTCCCACCGTTCTTATCTTTTAGACGATATTTGCTATCCCAGATATCTGCTGATGCTGGCTGCAGCGGAACATCTACCGCATCCATCACCGCATTCACTGCGTACAACTCTGCCATGCAACCCCCTGATTCATTAATACTCAAGCAACAGGCCTTGCGCCTGGAACACCGGTTATCCCTGAATTAACCGGTTTAAAGACTCGATCACCCCGGCAACTGATCAATGCTCCGGGGGGATGAATTTCCCCTTTGCACCCCCGAAATTATTGACCTCTTCACCCGGGGCGAAAAACAAAGCCATCGCAACATTGCGCGGGTTTCCACCTGCTCAGACCCGGATAAAGGGGTTCTGATCAACCACAAGATATAGTGGTTAATTGATTCTCTGCCAAGTCAGAAAACAGATATTAACCATGCCAAATTGGCTTGACAACGACTTTCAAAAATAGTTTTTTTATTAATTATTTTTCAATGGGTTATGAAATATTAACAACCGCTAATTTGCGAGGATTCCCGGCCTGCAATAGTGCATTTCCCGGCCGGTCATTTCGAATCAACCAATACTAGATGTAGTAGATGGGGGCTTGTGGATATGTGTATAACCAACCCGATTTCAGCCTGGAGCGCACTTTCACGGCGATGATCCAGGGGATAACCCCCTAGTTGTCGCCTGATTGGGAGATCGCCAGTGACCGGCGAGGGTTCTCAGGCGGGAAATATCTGCTGAAAATCGTCGACCGCCGGGTAATCACCGGTATCCACCGGTGCCCCTTCCGAATCCGGCTGGCTGACCGCCAGCAAATATCGAACTCCCCACCGGGCCGCCGCGTCCAGCACACTGATATTGTCGTCAACCAGCAGCGTTCGCGCGGGATCAAATTGCTCAATTTGATGGAGCCGCTGCCAGAATCCCTGTTGCTCCTTCGCATAACCGGTGTCGTGCGCACAAATTACCCGGTCGAGGTGAAGCGCCAGACCGGTTTCACTCATTTTGAAGTCAATGCCATCCTGGTGGGAATTGGTCACCAACACCGTACGCGTACCCCGAATCTGCAACATCTTCAGAAACCGTTCAGCATTGGGCCGCCACTGAATCAGGTGGGATAACTCCGCGTTGAGCCTGGCCACGTCCAGTTGCAACACCTGACTCCAATGATCC
>JAYNPV010000107.1:8700-9105 GCA_038113925.1 Gammaproteobacteria bacterium
TATCAAGTATCGCCGCCCGTGCTTCCTCGATGGTCAAACCTTCACGAGCGCCGAAAATGCCAGGGAGATGATGCAGCCAGAACTGATTGTCGTAATGCAGATCAAGCAGCGTACCATCCATATCCAGCAGTACAGTGTCTATCTCTTCCCACTTAACCACGGCTCATTCCCTTACCTGATTGCAGCCCGGCCCGGGTCTGGGCAACGGCTAAAAAGGCAGTTGCTTTGCGCTGCGCTGACAGACCACCCACCCGCTTCAAAACCAACCCCTTAAATAAAATGACGACTGGCATCCAGTAACGGCGCTACCATCAGGATTTTGGCTAACTGCAACAGAATAAACGCCACCAACACCGAAAAATCAAAAATCCCTATGGGTGGAATGGCCCGACGCAATCGAGTTAA
>JAYNPV010000108.1:0-341 GCA_038113925.1 Gammaproteobacteria bacterium
CATCCACACTTCGCCCACTTCGTTCGCTGGCAGAATCTCGCCGTCACTGTTACGGATGGTAATCTCCATGTGCGGCCCCGCCTGACCGCATGAAGTCAGTAACTCGGGTTTCTCATCCAGGCCCCGCAGGTGGTCGCCGTGGCGTAAGAAACTGACCCAGCCCCCGGTGGTTTCAGTCAATCCATAGAGCTGCATCAGTTCACAACCGAACAGTTCCATGGTCCGGCGGATCAGACTGGCGCGCGCCGGTGACGAACCATAGGTGATCAGCCGCATCGACGAAAAGTCATAATCGCCGGCCTCGTAGTCTTCCAGCAGACGCTGCAACATGGTGGGCACCA
>JAYNPV010000108.1:351-6625 GCA_038113925.1 Gammaproteobacteria bacterium
CCATTAGGCAGCACCACCGTCATGCCGTTGGCCAGGCTCATTGAACCCAGCACAAAGGTAATCCACGCCGAGGCGGTGGGCGGAAACCAGACATCCTCAAATCGTAAGCCGATGGCCAATACGGTGTTGATAATCGCCGAATGCATCCCCTGCTGGGTAATCATTACGCCTTTGGGCATTCCCGTGGTGCCGGAGGTGTAGCTGTAACAGTAGAGATCATCGCCATTCAGCGGTGGCAACTGCGGGGGCTGATCAGCGGCGGCCAGCAGGGTTTCGTAATCATGGGCCAGGGGGTGCTCACCCCCATAACCCACCAGAATGACCCCCTGATCGGTGAGCTGCTGAATATGATCGGCCAGCAGCTCCACACAATTGGCCTCGATCAGCACCAGCCGGGCATCGGCATCCTCGATAACATGCACCATCTCGCGGGCGGCAAAGCGCCAGTTGATTCCGGTCCGCAACGCCCCTATCTTGGCGCAGGCAAACAGGTGCTCATACACCTCCAGGTGTTCGTGGGACAAAATCGCCACCGCGTCACCCTTGTTAATACCCAGGGTCTGCATTGCGGTGGCAAACCGGTCGGAGCGCTGATGCATTTGTGGCCAGGTGGCGCTGCGATCGCCGTCCCAGTAGGCAATTTTATTGGGGTAGCTGGCGGCGCAGCGGGCAATCAAATCACGGGTTAATGTCATTAGGGGTTACCGAAAAGTCAATTTATCAGGGCGCAAAATTAAAAAAACCAGGCCGGTGTCCAAACACCGGCCTGGTAACTCTTATCAGCCAGTGCGACTAACCGATCAGGCGGGCTCGAAGCAGAGCAGCGGCAACCCGTCGGCTACCTCCTTGAATACCGGCTTCAGCGCCATACCTATCTGTAAATCCTTATTATCAATATTAATAACATTGGCAAGCAAGCGTGGCCCCTCCTCCAGCTCTACCAGCGATACGTTGTAGGGCACCATGGATTCAAACTGCGGAGCATAGGCGCGGTGGTAAACCACATAGGTATAGAGCTCACCTTTTCCCGAGGCTTCCACCCAGGGCACATTCTCTGAGCCACAGGCCTCACAGATATAGGCACTGGGTGCCAGCCAGGTGTTGCAGTCATCACACTTCTGCACCATCACCTTGCCTGCTTTCATGCCCTCAAACAGGGGGCGGTTAAGATCGTCCAGCACCGGCATCGGCCAACCCTGGCTATCATCAATATCAAACATCTGTTTTCTCCCAGTTAGAGCGTTTGGTGGGGGCTGGTGATCATGCAGGCATGAAATTGCATACGCCCACCGTAAGCCGCACTCAGTACCAGATCATTCTTGACCTGACGTTCGCCACAATTACCCCGAGTCTGCATCACCCCTTCAGAGAGCGGCGTGCCTCCCTGCAGGTAATAACCCGATAACTGACCACCGCCGGTGTTGGTCGGGAAACTGCCCCCCGGTGCAATCTGACCATCCAGCACGAATTCACCGGCGCCACCTTCGGGAACAAAGCCGTAAAGTTCTAGCTGCAGCAGGGTGCAGTAACTAAAGGCATCATAAAACTCGGCAACATCGATATCGGCCGGTGTAACCCCGGCCATCTGGTAAGCGCGATCACCGGCCAGCTTGGCACCGACATTGACTTCGGGCTCAAAACCACGGCGATTGGTCACTCCCCGATGGCCCTGACCCATGCCGTGCACGTAAACCGGCGGCGTCGGCATATCTTTCGCCCGATCGGCAGAGGTAACCACCACCGCCACCGCACCATTCCCCGGAAATGAACAGTCAAACAGATGAAACGGCTCGACCACATAGGGGGAGTTGTGATGATCTTCCATGGTCAACGGCTTTTTCATCATCGCCAGGGGGCTTTTCAGCGCCCATTCACGTTGAGAAACGGCCACCGCCCCCAGGTGATCTTCGTTAAGGCCGTATTTGTGCATGTAACGCCGTGCGCCCAGACCGTATGCCGCCACCGGGCCATAGAGCGCCGTCGGTGCTTCAATGCCGGTCTTGCCCATCAGCGGTAACGGCATACCAAAGGCAGTCTGGGTAGAGATACCCGGCTGAATCGGCGCGTCTGAAAAGACACAGACCACGGTGGACGCCAAACCACTCTGCACGGCCATGGTTGCCTGCTGCACCATCTGCACGCCGGATGAGCCCTCGGCTTCAACAACGTTGTTAAGCTGCAAATCTTTAAGACCGGCGTAATCCTGCAGATCCATCGGCAAGGACGACAAGGACGCCACCGGACTTTTGTTAATCAGCAGCCCATCGATATCGTCTTTGTTCAGGCCGGCATCCTTGATGGCGCGGTGAATCGCAATCACCGCTAGCTGCCAGGATGTGTGGGTGTATTCTCGGCTCAGGTCGCTCATTCCCAAACCGACTATGGCCGACATGGCTTGTTTGTATGCCACGACTGACTCCTCCTAAATAGTTATTGAATTTATAGTGCGACAAAAAAACGGAGCCACTGGCTCCGTTTTTTTGTCGCAGATACCTGATGGCAATAATGCGCGATCAGATTATAAAAGACAAACTCGGGATAGGCTCATCACCGTCGACCAGGGCGATCTTCTTGAAAAAGATCTTCGGCGCATTCAGGTTACCGCGCACCCGCATGGTGGTGCGCCCTACCCAGAAATTCATTTCGTGGGTCGACTGAATGGCCAGCTCGGCAAGAATAAAGTTGTACTGGATCTCATATTCACCGTCATTTTCACCCTGAAAAAACTCCAGGTTGCTGATCATCCGCCGCATGGGGGAAACCGGAATCTGGCTATAGCGATAGCCGGTCTTTAACTGGCGTATGCGTGTGGCGATACGTTGCCGGTGATCGTAGAGGTGGGAGACATGTTTTGCAGGGTCAAACTCCCCCTCGCCACGGGGTACCCAGTAAGTGGCGTCGTCATCCCAGAGCGCCTCCCAGTCGTCATATTTCGATTCATCCGCGAGCCGGGCTTCCAGGTAGGCAAAGCGCGTTAACGCCTTTTCGTCGGCATCCGTAACCATGTGACTAATTCCCCTTAATAATTAAATATGCAGGGCACGCGGGAAACGGACCGGGGGTCAGAATGACCACCCCGGCTTCCGCATACTCTCACTGCAATAGTTACTCCTGGCCCGGCTATCAGCCGCACCACAGACCCCAGGCCGGGTCAGACTTCCATGACTTTTTTATATTGTTTCCAGAAACCGCGGTTATTGGTTTCATCGGTCATATGAGATACCAGATTGCCGTTGGGTTCCTCGACCTCACGACCCATACCACGACTCAAATCGCACCAGGGCTGACCCTGCTCAAGCGTACGTTGGGTCAGCTGGGCAATGGTGGCATCGTCGGCGACCAGAAACGAGCTCGCTCCCATGGCCCCTTCACTCTGGCGCAGTAGCCGGTAATCGAGCTCCTCGGCACCTTTTAGAAACATGGGCGTGTGCCATTGCACACAGACACCGACCGCTTCCGGCTGAAAAATAACGATATTCATCTCTCCCAGAAACAGATTGGGGAAAATACAGGCGTGGGGCGGTCCGATCCGCAATTTCTCCATCGCCTCTTCTTCGCCGTAAGCCTGTTTCATCGCCTCAACGTACTCAGGCACCTTGGACTCAGAGACGCCCAACCATTTCAGGGGCTCTTTATAGCCACGGGCAAAATCTATCTCCGTGTGGCCCATTCCCCAGTCAATCACCACCCCTTCGATGGTTTCCTCTTCCTGAACAAAATCGTTGTACTGGGAATCGATCGCCTCAACAAAGGAGCGGTGGGTAAAGTTAACGTGGTAACCGTCGGTGTCATTCTCCGGCAACATTTTCCAGTTAGCCAGATAGCGGTGACGATCCCAACCGGCGGTCAAATTCAACTCACCTTCGGGGGAAAGATCACAGGCTCGGTCGAATAGCTCGGTGGCGCGACCCAGATGTTCGAGCAGACTGATGCCCTCCTGCGCCAGACAAGCCCAGACAAAACCACGATAGGCATCGGTACGCGGCTGTTCGAGGTTGAATTCTTCGAGGGGTTTATCGAATCCGCCTTTAAAAGGGACATCCCTGAGCTCACCTTCGGTGCTATATGCCCAGCCATGATAAGGGCAGGTCAGCGCCCGCTTGTTACCCTGCTTTTCATTACAAAGCTGGTTACCGCGATGCTGGCAGCGGTTCAAAAACACCCGCACCTGGCGGTCCTTGCCACGCATCATTATGACCGACTGTTTGCCGACCATTCGGGTGACGTAATCGCCAACATTGGGAATTTCGCTGTCGTGACCGACAAACACCCAGCCCTGGTGAAAAATACGATCCATCTCGTCGTCGAAGACATCCTCGTCGATATACAAGGAGCCGTGAATGCGATCATCCTCAACCAGTTCGCCGTAATTAATCGGCGCGAATTTATCCATGCGTCCCATCTGCCATTACCTCTTTACTTAAAATTGAGAAGATCAATACCCAGCGGCCACTGCTTTTTTTCTATAACCCGCTGTTTTCCCTGATTTCAAACCGCCCTGCGGCTTATGTCGGGCTAAAACCCTCGATTCAGATGTCAAGTTTACTCTAATCGGAATCTTCACCCCAACCATTAGCGACCGGCAAAAGATTCAACTCCTGACCTGTGTCACTAACCGCCACCCCTGATCTCACCAGAATAGCCAGTTTCAACGAACCACTGGGGGAAACAGCAATGGGACTGCAACGCCGGGGAATATCTCGTATAGGTTACGTCTGGCTCGGGCTGCAAGACCCTCGATTGACCCGATCACGGGCTTTTTATCTGGACCAACTGGGCATGCTGGAGACCTTTCGAGACCCGCATCGCAGCTACCTGCGCTGCTGGCACGAAAACTTTAACTACAACCTGATACTCGAATCCGGCAACCGTAATCAACTCATAGAGATAGGTCTACAGGTCCGCGACCAGCAGGATCTGGACCACTTTAGCCAGTCGCTGCAAAAGCAGGGGCATGAGGTCAGCCATGCCAATGCGGGCGAACCGCTCATGGGCATGGGGGAATCAATCAGCTTTACTATCCCCGGAGGGCAGCGACTTCGCCTTTACGCGGAGATGGCCCAGTCGGGTTATGTCACCGGGTTTGAATCACCCGACTGGGTGACCCCCAGAGAGGTGCGAGGCACCGCCGCGCCGATGTTTCTGAACCATGTTGCCCTGACCAGCGCCGATCCGGCCCAAACCATTGAATTCCTGACCGACAGCCTCGGTTTTGTCATCTCGGAAAAAATAATCTCCGATCTGACCGGCCAACCGCTCTCTGCCCTGTTATTTCGCATGTCCCGCGAAGTCGGTGGCCAGGAACTGGCGATCTTCCCCGGCGAGGACAACCACCTGCATCATATCGCCTTCACCAAAGAAGACCCCAATGACATCATGGTGACCGGCATGTACCTGCGCGAACAGGGCGTCAATATCGACCGTTACGGTCCTACCAAACAGCCCTACGGCAACACCTTCTCCATCCATTTTTTTGACGACTTCGGCATCCGCCTGGAGCTTTGCAGCGGCGGTCGCCTCACCGAGGCCCACCCGGAGTTCGAAGCCGTCACCTGGGATGAAAACCAGATAGGCAAAGCCATCTCCTACCATAGCCCGGAGCTTGATCCGAATTTTCTGCAGCATTCGTTATAGCCGGGAAATTGCACCCGCATTGCGGGGACCAGTCGCTATTCTCAGCCGCGTCCCGCGCCAAAACTCTGCCCACCGATGGTGGGCACGCCTGCGATTATTCATTGAACGTTCGTTTAATCGGGGGCAAAATTATAAGGATCAACAACGACTGATTGTTTTTCAGGCGATATTTCTCCCGGGAGAGGAAATATGGAAGCAACCGCACCGACAGCTTTTTCTGCCAAACGCAAACTGGTCACCAAAGTGGGGCTGCTACCGATGTCGATCCTGGCGCTTATGCCGATTGCCGGCTACCTGCTCGGCGGCGGGATATTCCACTGGTTCACCGTGTTCTGGGCGCTGATTGGCCTGCAGATTCTCGATACCATCGTCGGTGATGAAACCACTAACCCCACCGAAGAAGAAGAGGCTCGATACCTTTCCAATATCTGGTACCGGGTGAGCTGCTGGGTCTACCTACCGGTGCAGTTATTCACCCTGTTCTTCTGTTACGATCTGATCGCCGGCACCGGCTATCTGGTCGGCCCGGTGGAGTTAGCCACCCACGAAATCATTGGCCTGGCAATCAGCAACGCCATCGCGGTGGGCATCGGTGGCACCCTGTCCCATGAACTTTGCCACCGTGAGAGCCGCTTTGACC
>JAYNPV010000108.1:6635-9093 GCA_038113925.1 Gammaproteobacteria bacterium
TTTATCGGCGTCCTCGTGTTTGGCGTCTGCGGCATGGCTAATTTCATGATCTATCACAACTTCTGGCATCACAAATACGTGGCCAGTAAAGACGACCCCGGCTCCGCCAAATTTGGTGAAACCTTTTACCAGTTCACCGGCCGCAATATCTGGGGAAAATGGCTTGCCAGCTGGCGGGTGGAAAAGGAAAAACTCGCCCGTCATGGCAAAGGCCCGATCGCCCTGGGGAATGCGATGATCTGGTTCACCCTGGGCGAAGTGGTCTGGTTGGTGATGCTGTTCGCGGCCTTTATCCCCAGCCTCTGGTTCAAAGTGGTCAATCCACTGGTGCTCGGCCACTACGAAAAGAGCGACACCATTCCCCATGCACTACCCGGCAAATTGCCCCGGCAGTACGAGGAGAATGCCGTCATCTGGTAAGCAGCGTTCACCTTCTTCGCTGTAGGAGCCACTTTAGTCGCGATCGCGGGTAGCAGAAACGCTGGCCGTCGTGACTAAAGTCACTCCCACCACCCTTGCCAGGGGCCCCTGAGGGGACCATTGGCAAAATCCAAACCCCTCGCCTCGCTCCCTGATTGGCTTAACCAGGCCGCTGTTAGGGCTTGTCGCTATAAGGTCTGAATCCCGGCCGATCGTGGAACGCAGGACCAGGCCCGCACTACTGCAGGGCGTCGACCCGTTTTTGCGCCTGTTCGACCCGCCGGAAGTACTCCGCCGTTAATCGTGAACCGGTTTTGGTCTTTTGTCGGTCACCTTCGCGCACCTGTTTGGCTTCTTCAAGTGCCTGCAACGCCTGATCCAGCTGTTTACGCTTATCTATTTTTTTAACCCGTTGCTTTGGCCTGCTCGTCGGCAATGCCTTTACGGGTGCAGATCGATTGGGTTCACCAAGATCTATTTTGGTGGCTCCTTCAGTGATGGCGTCACAGTCAGTGAAGGTAATCAGCCCACGCTCGTCTTGTTGCTGACAGATCTCTTCGGCCATTCCAGCGGGTTGAAATGCTAACCAGCAGGCAAGAATTATTGGCCCGGTCCCTCGGTTCATATCTGGCTTCCTCCCGGTTTGGTGGTAAGGCTCCCTGGGGCTCAGGGGTCACCCCATTAACAATATAACTCTGACCCGCATGCAGCCAACAGGTTGGAACAATGACCCGGATTGGAACCGGTTTGAACGACATTGGCCTGGCCGGGTAATCGCTACTCCGAATCATTCCTGGCCATCGATCAGCCGGTACCCCCGCGCCGCCTTGCTGATATCGCTGGGTGTTAATTTTACCGCCGCACGCAGCTGCTCCAACACGCGCTGCAGGCCGTCCAGATCCCCCTGTTTAAGTTCGAGCTCGATTTCGCACAGGGGTTTGGCCACCTGACCGGCGGCACTCACTTCGCCTTGGTCGAGCACCAGCTCTACCCGAGTCCGCCGCTGCTCCAGCAGCCAGCACTGACGCTCGAAACGGGTGGTAAATAGCGGAATAAGTGTCAACCCTCCGAGCCAGGCAATAATCTGCGCACTGGCACCCGCCTGAGCAAATTTGGGAATCTCCAGCCGGTTGTCATCGATGGCGACTTCCCACTCATCACGAATGTGGAGGCCGTCAGTAGCATCGCCCTTGCGTTTCAGGGTTTGCAGCCAACCAGAGCCATCAAAACGGGTGCGCAGGCCCATGTTTTTGGCCTGTATCTGCCGGTCGGGGGTATCGAAGTAGGTATTTTCCAGCTGTAACCGGGTGGAGGGTTGCCCGGCTAACAGCGGGTGACTCAACAGTGCCGGGATTTCCCCCACGGCGATATCCATTTTTAGCTCTATTTCTGTCGCCATAGGACTGGTTTCATCTACCGGCCGTTGATTTGTCGCCACTATAACTCAGGTTCAGTGGGGTAAATAACCAGCCAAGCCGATGACCAGACAAAAAAAACGGCGCAGTGTTACACGCCGTTAAGTGGAGCACCCTTGCCTGGGTTAGGGCGGTTCGGCATTTTAAGGAGGCTCTGAAAATGCCGGAACCATGTTCTATGGGTAGTTCGCACCCTCAGATGGGATAGACCATATATCGCGGGACCACGTTGGTATCGAGAATCGCCTTGCGACTACGCAGTTTGGCGACTCCATTGACAATGATCTGGTCTTCGTAATCGCCCGACGCCAGCACTTTGGTAATGCCAAAATCATCGGTATACATCACGGTAAAATTGGTTTGCGCCGCGTAGAGATCCTCCCCCAGCGACTGACAGCGGGTCGGCTGTAGAAAGTGACGGGTCTGGTACTCTTCGAAGGTACCGGCCCAGATCTCATCAACAAATTTCACCCGGTCACAGACACGCTCGTAGCAATCATCAAACATGTAGCCGATTTCCAGGCCGTCGTCTTCATTCTCTTTGGAGCGGCAGTAGTACTCTCCTTTGACATTATCAAAGGCGGCTAACCAGCCTTTCATGTCCTGACTATCCAGCGCGGCGA
>JAYNPV010000109.1:0-4161 GCA_038113925.1 Gammaproteobacteria bacterium
GTGCTGCATATCTACAGTGCCAACAAGGCGGCGGTTATTTCACTGACCCGTTCGGTGGCGGCGACTTATGGGCGAAAGGGCATTCGTGCCAACACCCTCTGTCCTGGCTTTGTCGACACCGATATGGTCGCCCGATTGGGCGACGGGATTCTGGAAGCCGGGGCAAAGAAATCCCTGCTCGGGCGTGGGGCAGCCCCTGACGAAATTGCCCTGGCCGCGCTGTTTCTGGCCAGCGATGAGGCCTCTTATATTACCGGGGCGACCATTCCGGTTGACGGTGGAGTGAGCGCAATTTAATGGTCGAACTTACTCGACGGGCTCGATAACTTCTAACCCCAGGGCAGCCATCTCGCTGACCAGCTGGGCAAAATCCTGGTAGACGATTCCCAGTAACCCGCGGCTAACCGCGCGCTCTACATTGGCCGGGTTGTCATCGACAAACAGGGTTTCACCAGCAACAGCTTCCATCAGCTTGACCACGCGATCAAACACGAGGGGATCACGTTTACTCTGTTGCAGATAATAGCTGTTATAGAAATAATCGAAATGGTCGGTAAAACCGGTATCGGCAACTATCTCATCTAACCAGTCGGTGTGATCGCTCAGCAGCGCTACCGTCAGACCACTCGCGCGCAGTTGATCGACGGTTTCCAGCATCTGCGGGCGCAGCACGGAGCGGGCAATTATTTCTGCCCGTAACATCGAGCGATCGCCACGGATGTCCGTGGTCTCGCATAGCAGGTCCCAGAAGTCCTCCTCACTTCCTTGCCCGGTGACATACCCGGATTTGAGCAATGCTCGCATGCCCTGCCCGGCAATTTCTGATAATTCCAGATCGCTGTCGGTTGACATACTGGCCAGCGCCAGGCGAAAGCCGGTCTCGGCCATCACGCCATCAAAATCGAATATAACGTGGGTGATCATTTCGTAGATAAGGCCTCGTTGACGACCTCAAGCAGCTCCACCGTAGTAAAGGGTTTACGGAGTGCGACCGGGGTATCGTAACCGCCGCGCAGCCGTGCTGACTGGTCATAACCGGTCATCAGCCGGATAGACTGGTTGGGACGCTTTTTCAGTAACGCCTCTGTGAGCTGATAACCATCCATAACCGGCATGATCACGTCACTGAGCACCAGGTCAAACTGTTTCTCCTCACTCAGGGCCAGGGCCTGTTCACCATCCACCGCAACGGTAACCTCAAAGCCCGCCCCGGTAAGCACGGTCTCCACCAACTGGCGCAACGCCGGCTCATCATCAACCACCAGAACACTGCGTCCGGGGTTTTCAATGATCGGTTGCTCTCCGCTGCTAAAATCTTCTGAGGAGTTCTCCCCGGCCGTATGGTGTCGGGGAATATAAAGTTCTACGGTGGTCCCCTTTCCCGGTTTCGACACTATCTGTACGCCACCGTTTACCCGTTGGGTAAACCCGTAGACCTGACTGAGGCCCAGACCACTACCTTCGCCGGGACGGGAGGTGAAAAATGGTTCAAACACTCTTTCCAGCGTGGCCTTATCCATACCAACACCATCATCAATGGCACTGATTTTTACGTACTCACCGGCTTGAATATCCAGTGTCCGTGCCCGCCTGCGTGTTATCCGAGAATTTTCTGAACGCAGTTCAAGAGTGCCGCTTTGATCAATGGCACGCATAGCATTAACCGCAAGATTCATCATCGCATCTTCAAGCTCACCGGGGTCAACATTAACCGGCCAGCAATCCGGCTGACAATTCAGGGTGAGTTCTATTCTCGGTGTCAGCGTCTGCCCGAGCAGCTGGGCGCTGCTATGCAGAAAACTATTAACATCAATACTTTTTGCTGACCCCGGCGAACGTCTGGAAAATGCCAGTAACCGCCGAGTCAGGTCACTACCGCGCCGGCCGGCGTGGATAATTTTTTCGACCTTGGCCAGGGTCTCGTCATCGCCCACTTCAAGACAGCTATTACGGATTAGCTCCGCGTAACCCAGCACCACACCGAGCATATTATTGAAATCGTGGGCGATACCACCGCTCAGATGACTCAGGGATTCCAGTGCATCGGAGCGACGCAGCCGCTCTTGCTGCTGCTTCTCAACGGTGATATCCAGAATCGAACCGACATAACGCTGGTGACCATCAGGACCGAGAGGTAACTCGGCGATGGATAACCGAATAGGTATTAAACTGCCATCTTTTCGCCGCGCTTGCTGCTCCTGGGTGGCATCACTAATAGTGACCCCGGCTGCAATGATTACCTCAAGCAGGTTATCCCGTTGTTCACTGTTAGCGATTACGGGTGAAATATCACTCAGCGCGACGGCCATTAATTCACCGGGTCCGTAACCAAGAATATGTTCGGCAGCGACATTATGGCTAACGATATTGCCCTTATCGTCAACGGTGATGATGCCTTCTACCATACTGTCTAATACTGTTTGCAGTTCGCGCTGCTGCTGCACGAGGCGTCTGTCCGCCGCCCGCCTGTCCGCCGTTTCGAGTGACAAGGCAATCAAGGCGGCGACCGCGCTGACGAATTGCACTTCATCTTCTGCCCAATGGCGTTCAGCGAGCGAGTCAACACCGATCACTCCCACCGGCTGATCCGACAGGCAAACAGGCAAATCGAGCATTGAAATCACCGGTTGCCCGCCATAACAGCTATCAAGAAACTCCCTCATCAGCGCGGGCCGCTGTCGATATTCATGGGTCGATTGAGAAGCATTCCCCAATTCGGATAAATAATCTGCGTACTCTTCGCGCTGTAGCGAGTAGTCAGCGATAGCGCCCTTTTTCACCCCTGGCCACTGGGCCCGAATGACCAGTTGGGTATCCTTCTCAACGAGCCATATTGCCGCCCGGTCAACTTTAAGGGTAGTGGCTGTCATCTTCACCAGATCAGCGACGGCAGCGGCAGTATCCGCATACTGCTGCTGTAATGCGGTCTCCAGTGCAGCGAGTTGCGCTGCTTTTCGCTTGAGTAATTGCTGGTCCAAATAAAACTTCCTTTGATTCGGTGCAAGGGCCATCAGGACCGCCCTCTCAGGAACTCCGATTGTCTGCATCGAAAGCTGAACGTTACGTTGACAGCCACCTTATAATCAACCCTGCCCAACCGGGAACACGGCTCCATGCAGTCCTCAAATACAGCCGTTCACTGGACCCGCCCCGCAGCCACTCCGCCGTAAATTCATCACCCGCCAGAGCAAAAGGACCTGGGAACGCCTTTCAGCGACGGCAATCAGGCAAATTTCCGATAAATAGGGCGATCATACCTCTATCCCACCGCTGTCCGACATTAGAATAACCCCCCTAGTCCAGAAATTGAGCGACCATCCATGAAATTCCACCTTCGCACCCTCGGCTGCAAAATGAATCAGCTCGACAGTGCGCGCCTGCACACTGCCTTGCTGGAGGCCGGCCACGAAGCCGTGGCGTCTGAAGAGGAAGCCGACTACGCCTTTGTCAATACCTGCACCGTCACCGCGCAGGCTGATCGCAAGTCCCGCAAGGGTGCAGGTGCCGCCGAGCGTTCCGCCAGGCAGGTCGCAGTACTCGGCTGTAGCGTCCGCATCGATGCCCCCAAATGGCAATCCGCGCTACCCGATGCGCTGGTTTTTGATAATGACGCGGAGATGTATCGCTATTTTGGAGCAGACCCTGAGCGGATCACTCTGCCGGTCACCTCAAGAACCCGACTGCCAATTGCTATTCAAACCGGTTGCGATGATACCTGTCGCTTCTGTATCACCACCCTGGCGCGGGGTGCCCACCGCTCCCTACCCATAGAAGAGATCACCGAACAGGTGCAACAAGCTCACCAACAACAGATTGCCGAAGTGGTCCTCACCGGCATCAACCTGGCGGCCTGGGGTAGCCCTGATAGCAAACATGAACCGCAAAGCGCTCGTTTGCATCAGCTGCTGGAGACGCTATTAATTAAGACATCCATACCGCGTATTCGGCTCTCCTCGCTCGGACCCCAGTATCTGCACGAGGGTTTCTGGGAGGTCTATGCAGACCGCAGAATCTGTGACTATCTGCATTTATCAGTGCAAAGCGGCTGCGACAGCGTGCTCAGCCGAATGGATCGCGGCCACGGCACCGCTGAGGTAATCAATATTGCTGAACAGTCGCGCCGGGTCCGCCCCGGCACGGCACTGGCCGCCGATTTTATCG
>JAYNPV010000109.1:4171-5177 GCA_038113925.1 Gammaproteobacteria bacterium
TCCAAAGACCTAAAAGACCCTTTACTGTTGGGGACAGTGATCACCACCAAACCATGTCTCTGGTGGAGTCGCTCGGTTTTAGCAAATTGCACGTCTTTCCATTTTCCATCCGCGAAGGAACGGCGGCGGCCAGCCTGTCGGGGCAGCTACCCAAAGAAACTAGCAAGCTCAGGGCAGGTGAACTGCGCACCCTGGGGAATCGACTGAGAAAAGCATTCATCGCCTCCCAACAGGGAGAGACCCTGTCGGTCCTCGCCGAAGAGCGAGATCTGGGCTGGAGCAGTAATTACATTCGCATGCGTACCGACGACCTGGCGGAAGGCTGCATCGCTCAAATTCCGCTGTCCACCCAAACCCTGGCAGAATCTTTGGGATAATAACCGTCGGTCAGACTAACGATCCCTCACTTATAGCGAGCCATGACGTTTCATGAATAAAACTCCGGACATTGCTGAGCCATTCCCCCGTAACCCGACCCGTTCGGTAACCATCGGTTCCATTACCATCGGCGCCGGTGCACCGATCGCGGTGCAGAGCATGTGCGCAACCAAAACCACCGATATCGACGCCTCGGTTGCACAGATCATGGACCTGCGGCAGGCCGGGGCAGAGGTGATTCGTCTGGCGGTTGATAAGACCGCCGAAGCCAATGCATTGCAGTCTATTCGCAGCCAGGTCGATGCTAACTTGACCGTCGATCTGCAGGAAAACTATCGCATGGCCGCCAAAGTCGCGCCTCTGGTGGAGAAGATTCGCTATAACCCCGGCCACCTTTATCACCACGAAAAAAACAAGCCCTGGCAGGAGAAGGTCCGCTATCTGGTGGATATTGCCGGCAGCCACGACTGCGCCATTCGCGTGGGGGTTAATGCCGGCTCGGTGGATCCGGAATTGAGCGACCGTTTTGACGAAGGTGATTCGATATCACCGATGATCGAAAGCGCTCTCAGCCACTGCGAGCTACTCGACCAGCTGGGGTTTCACCGCTACTGCGTGTCCTTAAAAG
>JAYNPV010000109.1:5187-9073 GCA_038113925.1 Gammaproteobacteria bacterium
TGCACCTCGGGGTAACCGAAGCGGGCATGCCCCCTGGTGGCATTATCAAAACCAGAATAGCCTTTGAATCCCTGATCAGCCAGGGAATTGGCGATACCATCCGCGTCTCATTAACCCTGCCCAATGACCGTAAGGGCGAAGAGGTCACCGCCGGTCTGGATATACTCGCGGCCATCAGCCGGGGCGAGCGCCTCGGCAGCAGTAGCGCGACTTCAGGACTGAATATCATCAGCTGCCCCAGCTGCTCGCGGGTAGAAAACGAAGCCTTTGTTGAGCTCGCCGAGCAGGTGCAGGAAATGACTCGCTATGCCAGTGAATACGACATCACCATCGCGGTAATGGGGTGTCGGGTCAATGGCCCCGGAGAGACCGATGATGCCGACCTGGGACTCTGGTGTGCTCCGCGGTTTGTCAACCTGAAAAAAGGCAGCACACCACTGGGAGCCTACCCCTATGATGAAATTTTGCCGATTCTTAAATCAGAACTTGATCAGTTGATTAACGACCGCCAGGCCGCTCAGTAACCTGGAAATACTTGCGCCAATCGGCGACCAGGCGATAACTGCCGAAGTTATTCGGCTATCACCAGGCGCAGTAGCAGGTCATCCGCCTGCGCCGGATCGGCGCGACCATCACGATTACTGGTAGCCAAGTAAAGATGGCCATCCGGCCCCTGCGCGATGGCGCGGAGGCGGCCGAACTGCCCCTTGAGCAGCTCTTCACGTGCCAGCGGCGCACCTGCTGAGTCGAGCACTACCCGAATCAGCGCCTTGCCTGCCAGCGCGGTGATAAAAAGGTTGTTTTTCATCCCCGGCAATTGATCCCCGGAGTAGGCCACCAGGCCTGCAGGGGCAACGGAATCGGCCCATATCAGTTGTGGATTGATCAGGTCGGGCCGACGCTGACCATGACTGACCAGCGGCCAGCCATAATTTCCCCCCGGGTGAATCCTGTTGAGTTCATCGCCGCCTCGCTCGCCGTCAAATCCGGAAGGACCATGGTCAACGGAATACAACTGCCCGGTGAACGGGTGCCAGGCAAGCCCCTGGGGATTGCGAAGACCCGTGGCATAAAGATAGGAACCCGGCCACGGGTTATCGGCGGGAACCGAGCCGTCCAGCTCAAGGCGCAGCACTTTACCCAGTAACGAATTCTGCTGCTGCGCCAATTCACCCTCGGTCGCATCACCGGTGGTGACATAAAGCTTTTGATCCGGCCCGATGGCCACCTGGCAGCCGTTGTGAAACCGGTCTCCCGGCCAGCTCAGCAATTCGGTTTCCTGAAGCAGGCCAAATCGTCCGAGCAAGGCTTTTATCAGCTGGTTTTTTACGCCAAACAGCCCTTTTTGCTCGCTGTAACAGAGATAAATAAAGGTTTGATCCCGACTCTCGGAATGTAGCGCCAGCCCCATTAACCCGGACTCGCCCCGGGTTAGCACCTGGGGCAAATGATCGAGTACACGGCGTTCGCCATTGGCACTGAATAGCAGCAGACGCCCCGCCCGTTCGGTGATGATCAAATCTCCCGCAGCCGTAAACTCCATGTCCCAGGGCACCTGCAATCCCTGGGCGATCAGCTCTACCTGGAAATCAATCCCGTCCTCGGTGGTATAGACCGTCGGCAACCGTTCTACGGCATCCAGGGCGAGGCAGCCGGTACTGCCGACCAGCAGCAGGGCCACCAGCGCAATAGCGCTACTCTTCATTCGCCACGCCATGGGGCACGTGGCCGGCGGCGACGTGCTCAGCGGCAGATTCGATATGTCCCTGTTGATCATCAAAATAGATATCCGCGCCAAAGGTCTTCAAAAACTCGCTTTTGTTCTTGCCGCCGAGAAAAATCGCCTCATCGATACGAATATCCCAGGCCCGTAAAGTGCGAATCACGCGCTCGTGGGTCGGCGCCGCTCGGGCGGTAACCAGGGCCGTACGAATCGGAGAAAATTCATCGCTGCCGAAACCTGCCTGGATACGATGCAGGGCGTCAAGAAAACTCTTGAAGGGACCCCCGGAGAGGGGTTGATGTGCGGATCCGCTCTCGCTGTCCTTAAACGCTTCCAGGCCATCTTTGCGAAACACTCTTTCGGCCTCATCGGAAAACAGCACGGCGTCGCCATCAAAGGCAATCCGCAGCTGCTCACTGTCGGCATCTCTCGAAGGGGAAGGAATAATCGCCGCAGCCGCATAGCCGGCATCAAGCGCCGCACGAACATCGAATGATTCGGCCGACAGAAACAGGTCGGCCTCAAAGGGGGCCACATATCGATAGGGGGATTCACCACTGGTAAATGCAGCGCGGGCAATATCCAGTCCATAGTGCTGAATAGAGTTAAACACCCGCAGACCGGTGTCGGCACTGTTACGCGACAGCAGAATTACTTCGACCTTCTGTTCATCGGGCAGGTCATCATTGAGCGCCAGTAATTTTCGCACCAGGGGAAACGCGATTCCCGGTTCTAATACCACATTTTCGTTGGCAATCTGATAATCACAATAAGCGGCCTTGCCCTGATCGACAAATACCCGATGACTCGCCTCAAGATCAAACAGTGCCCGCGAGGAGATAGCAATAATCATAAAACTGGCCCACTAAAAAACCGCCTGTGCATACCACTCAGGCTTTTGGCTCGGGCGGCTGATGGCGATTCACCATGCCGATGGTCACCGCAGATATCAATAATATGGAGCCAAAAAAGCTGAAGTAAAACGGCATTCCCAACTCCCGGGCCAACAATAGCCCGCCGATTACCGGACCCAGGATCGACCCCCAGCGACCGATACCCAGCGCCCAGCCGACGCCAGTTGCGCGACTGGCAGTCGGATAGATAGAGGCAGCCAACGCATTCATGCCAATCTGGGCACCAAAGGTAAAAAAACCGGCCATAAATATGCCCACCGTAACAAAAGTACGGCTGTGGCTGACCTGGCCAATGGCAATAATAACCAGCGGACCCATTACAAAAATGAGCGGTAACATCCAGCGGCTACCGTACCGGCTGATCATCCAGGCCGTTAACAGGGGACCGACCGCTCCGCCAATATTGAGTATCAATGCCCCCCTGACCCCGGACGAGGGGTCATCGCTAAGATTGGCGAGCAGCGTGGGCGTCCAGCTGATTAAAAAATAGACCACGATCAGGTTGGTAAAAAAAGCCGCCCAGAGCAGCAAGGTATCGCGACCGTATCCGGGGGCAAATAGTTGCCCCACCGGCCCGGATTCTGACGGCGGTTGCTCAATCTGGAATAGCTGGCCGGCGTGGTATTGGCCTTCAGGGTGGACCCGGTTTAATGTCGCTGCAATCTGCTCGCCGCGGCCGGGCCGTGTTGCCAGAAAGCGAATCGACTCCGGCATCAGCCATAGCAGGAGAAAGGCGGTGGCGATGGGAAGTACGCCGCCAATAATAAAAACCGACTGCCAGCCCCAGATCGGCATCAGCTTGCCGGCGATCAGGCTGCCAACCACTCCACCGATGGGAATACCCAGAAAAATAATGCTGATGGCGATGTTACGCCAGCGACGATTAGCATACTCCGACATCAGTGCGGTGGCATTAGGCAGCGCCCCACCGAGCCCGATGCCAGTAAGCAGCCTGAGCACCAGCAGTTCAGTGTAGGAGCCGGCCCAGGCGGTCGCCAGGGTAAAAGACCCGAACGCCAGCAGGCAACCGATTATCGCCCACTTTCGTCCCCACCGATCCCCCATTGGGCCGACTAACAGCGCCCCCAGGGCCATACCGATCAGACCGGCAGAAAAGAGCGTACCGAAGTCATGCCTGGGGATACCCAGGTCTGCACCTATCTGCGGGGCAGTAAAGGCAATCGCCTGGACATCAAAGCCATCCAGCACCACCACCAGCGTACAGAACAGCATGACCCACCACTGCAAT
>JAYNPV010000110.1:0-9001 GCA_038113925.1 Gammaproteobacteria bacterium
AGCTGACGTCGTGCTTGTTGAGTTCATCTTTTTTCAGGTGCCAGACCCGGTGCATTTTGTAGAAAGGCACGGTGGGATAAAGATGATGAATTAAATGGTAATTCTGATAAACCATGAAGGGCGTCAACAGCCATTCCCAACCCATGCGCATGGTCGTTGCCAGGTATTCGTTATCCTCGCACTTAACCACCCCCGGGGCATGGGGCAGGATGACGAAAACCACATCAATTAAAAACAGACCAATACGGGTGGGAATAAACCAGAGCACGAAAATTTCCAGACCGTAGCCGTTGCTGATACCCCAGGTCAGCGCAATGGCAACCACCGCCACATAAAAAAGGAAGGTCGGCATGAATTTGGTAACAAACTGACCGCCATAGCGGAAGTAGTAGTACATGTAGTAGCCGTCAAACATTGCCCAACGGATCGGTGCCTGCCAACGGGGGGAGCGGTGAGTAAAATCATCCGGGTCGTTTTTCGCGTTGGTAAACCGGTGGTGCTGCATATGCAGCCAGCGCAAAATCGGCATGGGCGCATAGGGAAACAGGAAAATCAGCCCAACGGTACCGATCCCGTCGTTCACCCATTTATTATTTGAGATCGCACGGTGTGAAGCATCGTGGATCACGCTGAACATGCCGTAGGACGCGAGGCCGTTAACGATCGCCCCCAGCCACATGGGCATACTCCCGCCCAGAACGGCGGCCCAGGTTCCCACGATAACCGCGACCATCGCGATGCATATCAGCGTGGTCGGCACCGCCAGGGTCGGCGACTCCTTGTAGGCGTTTAATAACACCCGGGTCTGCTTTTTTGCTATTGCATTCATCTCTATCAACCTTTGCAAGGGTAATCCAAGTTAATCCGATAATCCTGATCACGCGTGGGCGTATCGACTCCTTTCGATTGAGCATATCGGCCCAGCACCGGTAGCACTGAAGCCAAGCTGTTCTAGCAACGCTCTTACCGAATATTATCCTTCCTTAACGAACGTTTATCCAGTGATTTTTGGCTGCCACCCCGATCCAGATCAACTCAGCGCCCATTTTCAATCGAAACCGCTCCGACCCACTATTTGCCAATGGGATTCCCAGGGCCCGAAACCCCGATTACCCATCAGCGCTCGGGCCTCAAAACCTGGTTATTGTTGAGCCCTTAACACCGCCTCCCGGACCACCCGCCACTGCGCCAGTTTTTCCGCTGGCCGCAGCCGGGCCATTGCCGGGCTGGTGGAGGGGAGTCGAGTCATCTGCAGCCGGTCTCGCCTCTCTCCCAGGTGCGGTAACAGGTGACGTCGAAATTCCTGATCCGCCCGGCTGCCATTAAAAAACAACTGGGTAATGGTGGGATGCTGGTGGAGAAAATTGATCAATTCATTCGGCTGCACAGAATCGGTATCAATACTTGAATCAAGGCTACCGGGTCGAACGCAACTGCCGATAACGTCCCATACGGCAATCGGCTGGGTTATCAGACGCTCGACTCGCTGGCTGTATTCAAGCTCCAACGAAAAACCGAACAGCTCGGCCATGATTCCCCAGAAGGCATTCCGCGGATTGCCGTAATACTGCTGCTTGCGCAGCGCCTCCTCCCCGGGAAGGGTACCCAGAATAAGCAGCACGGGCTTGGGTCCCACCAGCGGTTTAAAGCTCTGTTTTATCTCACTCAACAGGGTCCATCCCGATTGGCACTAGGTTAAGCCCCTTTGGGGATAATTTAGCCAACACTCCGCCTGTTCTGTGAAAACACGCAACACACCCTTAACTTAGTGCCATCCGCGTCCATCCCCGGATATTAATACCAGAATTTTGATTCAGGCTTTTCAATCACACGAACCGCCTGATCAATCTTAAATTAAAATACAGCCAACGGCTGCCGGCTAGTCGTGGCATCCTAACGGTCGTTTGAGTTCAGCAATGGCACCACCATTCACAGAGGACAGGGGAGAGAATAATCATGGATCAGTATTTCAGCGACAAAGTGGCGCTCATCACCGGTGGCGGCTCCGGCATTGGCCGGGCCACGGCACTAAAATTTGCAGCGCTGGGCGCCAAAGTCGTGGCCGCGGATATCAACACGGCAAGTGCCGAGGCGGCTGCAGAGGAGATTATCAATCAGGGAGGGCAGGCCGCGGCGGTAACCGTCGATGTTGCCGATAGCGCCAGCGTAAAAGCCATGGTTGATTTCACTGTCAACCAGTTCGGCGCGCTTCACTATGCCTTTAACAACGCCGGTATTGAAGGTGACGGCGGCAGCGTCATCGATTGCACCGAGGAAAACTGGGACCGCACCATCGCCATTGACCTGACCGGCGTATTTCTCTGCCTGAAACATGAAATTCCCGCCATGCTCGACAGTGGCGGCGGCGCTATCGTCAATACCTCTTCAGTCGCCGGCCTTGCGGGGACCCCTGGTCTGCCAGCCTACGGCGCGGCAAAACATGGCGTGGTGGCACTCACCAAGGGTTCTGCCAAAGAGTTTGCCGCCCGTGGCATACGGGTTAACTGTGTTAACCCGGGGGTGATTGAAACCCCCATGGTGGCCCGCCTCTCCGACGATATGGAATCGACCCAGGAATCGTTCAAAGGCATCCACCCTATCGGCCGCCTCGGTCAACCTGAAGAGGTCGCCGAAGCGGTCGCCTGGCTCTGTTCTCCACAGGCCAGCTTCGTTACCGGCGTGGCCCTGCCCACCGATGGTGGCCTGTTGTCTTCGTGGATATAGCCACTGCCCCCGGCCACCTGATTGCGTAAACAGCCGATATAGACAATCACCGAACCCATTCCCGGCTCCCGTGAACCGTCCCGAGCTGTCTGCGACAAAATGTCACATTCCTTTCCCGGACGTTATTCACCAGAATACGCGCGCTGGCGGGATTGCCCGCTATTCACGCGCTCATTCTGCTCCGGTGACTGCAGAAATTCGACGACAGAAGGAGCGAACTGACCCCGTTGATCAAGCGTTGATCACCATGGGGTAATCCAATAAGGAGATTGGCGGTTTTGCACATTACTGGTCGCGCCCTGCTAGCCGGGTTTATTTCAGCATCGATTTTTCCTTCCGCCGGCATCACCGAAAACCTGCCCACCATCGAGGTGGTCGATTCTCTGCCGCAGCCAAACCTGACCGAACGGCGATTTGACACTGCGCCGCGCCTGAATGCCGGTGAAATGCTCTCTTCCATGCCGGGGGCCAACCTAAACAGCAACGGGCCATTGACCGGCATTGCCCAGTATCGGGGCTATTTTGGCGACCGGGTGAATGTCGTCGTCGGCGGCACTCACCTCAAACCAGCCGGCCCCAACGCGATGGATGCGCCGCTTAACTACCTACCGCCAGTACTGGCTGATTCCCTGCAGTTGGAGCGCGGAATTGCCCGCGTCAGCGGGGGTATCGAGACCCTGGGGGGCACCATTCGGGCGAACCCCAAAACCAGCGAGTTCAACAATCAGGATGAGTTTCGCGCCAACGGCCTGATCAGTGGCGGCTACTCAGACATTAACCACGCCCACCAGGCCGCCCTGTTCGCCGCCGCGGCGAACCGCAACCACCGCTTTCATCTCGGTGCCGCTCGCCAGCGCGGCGGTGATTACGTATTTGACGGCGGCGAAGTAACCCCCAGCGAACACGACCGTGACAGCGTCAACCTCGGCTACGGCTTTCGTAGCGACGCTGATCAGAAATTCTCGATTGACTACCGTTATAACGACACCGGAGAAACTGGCACCGCCGCCGTGCCGATGGATATCATCTGGGTACGCAGTGACCTAATAAGTGGCGAAATGCAGCTGCCCTTCGCCGGAGACCGCACCCTGAAGGCAGTGATTGATTATCAGGATAGCCAGCACCTGATGGACAACTACAGCCTGCGTAATCCACCCGTAATGATGATGGGTGGTATGCCCATGCCAATGAATCGCCATTCTTACACCGATGTAATCAGTTATGGCCTGCACCTGAGTATGACCCTGCCCCTGTTTGGTGGCACCGGGCAGGTGGGTGTCGATGGCGACAACGCTACTCACAACGCGACCATTGGCGACCCCACCAATGCGATGTTTTTTGTTGATAATTTCAACAACGCCGAGCGCAATCTGGCCAGCCTGTCTGGCGAGTGGAACGGTCATCTCACCGGCGGCTGGCAGATGACGGCCGGTGCCCGAATCACCCATGTAGAAACCGACGCCGACACCGTGGCCCACAGCATGGCGATGATGAATCCGCGGATTGCCGCGCTGCGCGACCGTTTCAATAGCGCCGACCGCAGCCAGTCAGATACCAACGTCGACCTGGCGCTGGAGTTACGCCGCCCGATCAACGAGACGGTTAGCGGCCTGATCGGGTTTGCCCACAAAGAACGCGCCCCCAGCTATCAGGAACGTTACCTCTGGGTACCCCTGCAATCGACCGGCGGGTTAGCCGACGGCAACACCTATGTGGGTTCAATCAACCTCGACCCGGAACAGGCAGAACAGTTTGAACTGGGTCTGGAAATCGCCGGCGAGCGGGGCTTTTTCAACCCCCGTATTTTTTATCACCGTATCGATGACTACATTCAGGGCACCCCGGCCACCGACCCGCTGGTGACGGTTCAGGATCCCACCGCGTTGCAGTTTTCCAATGTCGATGCAGAACTCACCGGTTTGGATCTGGACTGGATGATTCAACTCAACGATCGATGGTTAATCGACGGCGTGGTCAGTTATGTGCGTGGGGAGCGCCGCGACATCAGCGACGATCTCTACCGCATTGCCCCGCTTAACGCCTTTACCTCCCTGCATTACCAGCAGAATAACTGGCATGCCCAGCTGCAGCTGGAGGCCTACGCCAGCCAATCGGAGGTCTCAGTCACCAACCGCGAAGCCAAAAGCGCCGGCTATGGAATCACCCACCTTAAATTTGACTACCGGCCACAACAGGAAATTGAGTTAACCCTGGGCATCAACAACCTGTTTGACAAAAAATACCAGCCCCATCTGGGCGGTAGTAACCGGGTAATGAGCGGCAGTGACCTGGCCCCGGGGGAGCGTATTCCAGAGCCTGGCCGCAATCTCTATCTATCTGCCACCATGGAGTGGTAAGGCAACGCCTGGGTAACCCTGACCAGGCGCTATATAAAGACCGAAAGTCTGCCGAGCTATGCGCTTGGCTACTCGCCGGTCAGAATCCAGGCATCGTCAGGGTCTGGAAACATGATCGACAGCCAGTCATCGCTCAGGGGGTGGACCACTTCGGTGGTAATGCCGGGCAGGTAGCGACGAGAATCCACGTAAAAATAAGTCATGATGCCGGGGATATCGCCGTCCTGAATCACTGGCATGCCGGCTGCTTCGAGCATCGGTCTGGCTTTTTCAAATTCTTCCTGGGTGCAGAGGGTCGGAAAGGTGTGGTGCATCCCTTCCCCGCGCTCCTTGAAAAACTCATCGTAGACGTTGTGATCGCTACGTGAGGTGATCAGCTCAAAACAGAGACCGTCCCAACGACCCACGTGGTTATCGTAGGCGTGGTAACAGGGCTCACCATAATAAGTGGTGTTTTCCATGGAAACACCGGACTCGATGTTAAATTCAATCCAGCGACCCGGACCAAAAAGCCTCTGTAGCGCTGCTTTAACTTTGTCACGATCAGCACAAACCACGCCGACATGGAGCATCGACCCGGTGGGCATAAACTGGGGCCCCAACGCTGCCAGGTCAAACTCGACCACTTCGTCAGCAGCTCGGCCTGTAAAGTCAGCGCTTTGGGGACAGACAATCTTGACCACAATATTGGCAATCAGTTCTCGGGTATCCAGCCAGTAAACATCGGCCTGGCCGGCTACCGACAGGGATTGCAGCACCGACACGCCTTCCTCTTCAAGCAAGCTCCCCTGCAGGTCTGCAAACTCATCGCTACTGCAGTTACTGGCGTAAACCCCAAACATACCCTCGCCAATCGTATCGAGAAAATGCTGGTAGGCGCTGTCGCCGGCTATCGGTTGGATCAGCTCAATGCCGAGCTTATCTGTCTTACCCACCACCGAGACCCATTGGGCCGAAGCCGCCTTGCCCTGGTAGGTATAACCATCGCACTGATCGGTATTGATGTTGCGTACATCCCAGCTGGCGATACCAAAAAAACGGGCAAAATTTGGCAGCACCGCCTGGTAATCTCGCACCACCACGGTGGTGGTGCGCCACTGATCTACGGGTATGGTCTGGGCCATTTTTGCTCTCCCTGAGAACTCACTGTTTAACTTGCAGGCAAGTGTGACAACGCCGGGCGCACCCGTTACTCGAAGGTGAAATCTTCACCCATATCAGCAATCTGTGCATAGGTCGGCGGGGTGACAATTTCCAGAAACATGCCGCCGAGCTGCTCGCGGGTGTCGAGATAGTGGAGTTCGATCATGCCCCCGATATTGCAATAGTTACCGACTTTCACGCCGTTGTTGGTGTACTGCTTAACCAGCTCCTGCGGGTTCTGGTGACTCAGATCACCCACATGCTGCATGCCATCACCGTGCTGATCAACAAAATCCTGGAATACTGTTTTGCCGCTTACCGGCTCACACAACTCCAGCAGGGTGTTGCCCTGAATGGCAAAGGCCGATATCCAGCGAAATTCTGCCGGCTCACCGTAATATTCAGCCTGGGTCATCATCTCGGAACTGATATCCATGATCCGCCAGGTTTTCAGCCCCATCATCGAGGCATAGCCCTGGGCCGCACTCTTCCAGTCTTTTACTGCCATGGCGACGTGATTGATCGGTCCCAGGCGTATTCCCAAATCTTCCATCTGCATCCTCTCCTTTTTGTGTGGCCGCTCAGCGGCGACCCCGGTTTTCTGATCTCGTTCGGCAAGGATTTCGGCCATGACTCTCATCGCCATGGGCAGCGAAGGTACGCCCACATAAATCCCGGCCTGAAACAGTGCCTCCATCACCTGTTCGGGTGACAAGCCTCCATAGAGGGCACCGCGGATATGATCCTTCAAGGGCCCTTCGCGGCCCAATGCCATATCGGTACCCATCAACACCAATGAACGCTCACGAATACTCAGCTCGGTGCGGGCATAGAGTGCACCCCAGGTTTTGGAGAACATCCAGCCGATGTAGTCCCCAAACAGGGGGTGGTCGAGCATGCCCTCGACCTTGCTCGCATCACTATCGCCGAGGACCTTGCGCATTAATGCCAGACCCTGCTGATAATCCTTACTGTCACGGGAAAAAGGAAATCCGTCGTCTGTCATCGTCATGTTCTCCCTGGACACTGGCCGGATTTAACACCCGATTGCCCTGATAAACCCGGATTAGCTGTACCGGGCCCGTTAACTAGATCAAAAAAGTAAGGTCGTGAATTTCACCGTCACAATTGAGCAGGGCAACTTTTTTGTAGGCAATTTTCCATTGATCACCCTCCTTGCGCAGGCGATGCTCGCAAAAAGCCGGGAAACATTGCATCGGGTAAAACCGCCTCTGCACATTATTGCGGTATTCATAAATGAGCACGTTGGATCGCAAGGTCACCTCGTTTTCAGTATCGGGTTCGACCTCAACGTTACTGATTTGATGCAAGGTGGTCGAGGGCGGTTGCTGCGCCCAGCAGGAATCACTCTCCAGCCGACCAAGCCTTTCATCAAGCAGGTCCATGTCGTCGTAGATGTAAGACACGTGTTCCTCCGGGTCACTGTCCGGGTCATTCGCCGGGACCCAGTAGATTGCATCCCGGGTAAACAGTTTTTGCCACTCGCGATTCTTTCCCGTATTCAGCAGGCGTGCTTCCCTGTACAAAAAATCTTCTGCCTGACTTCGATCCATCTATTTTCTCCCGCCTATTCAACGCCGGCCATCAGGCGTCGATATTCATAATAGGGCGCGCGCTGCTGGGTCTCCTGAGTCAGGTCGCCGACCCGGTTACCTTTTTCGTCCGTGGTTTCGGTGTCGATGCCCCGATTAAGATAAACCCAGGGTACCCTGTCGGCCTTATAACCCTCCTGCATGCGCGCAAAGATTGAATAATCATCCGGGCCACCAAATGAGGCCTGACCGTAGAAGAATTCATGGTCTCGAACCCGCCTGAGGTTAACCTCTTTGGGCACGCCGTCGAGCATGGTGTGGTAGAGCCGAACCTCGGTATCAGTAGGAGTGAGCGGACGAATCACCCGGAACTGGTACTCGAGAATCGCAAAATTGGGAAAAATTACCATATTGAATCGCGAACGCAGCGCATCCATGGCGGCTGTCTCACCGTGGGCATCGCAAAGCATCTCGATATATTCTTTTGACCAGCGCTGATGCACCATTTCATCGGTGTGTTTGTATATTTCCAGCACATTGTTACCGTGGCCGGTGTCGTAGCCAAACAGGCCGGAATTCTGAAAGCCTTTTAAGTGACCGCCCATTTTGCGCTGCATCACATCCAGTGCGGTGGCGTGGGTAAAAATAGCGTGATAACCCTCGACGCTCCCCTCCACCTGAATTTTCCAGTTACCCTCATAAGGGTGTTTGTAAACCCCCGATTTACCGACGATGATCTTACCAGTGGGTGAGAGATTCATATAAAGATCAATGACTTCCTTGATATTTCCCAGCTTTTCATCAAGGGAGATATCCGGCACCTCGTAGAGACTGGCGAAGATAATGCCGCGATAACTATCAACCTTGGCGGCGTGGACCAGACCCAACTCCTGCTGATTCACCTCGCCGTCGTTATATCCACGCGGCAGGCCGATGGTCACCAGCTCGCCATCGGGGGCGTATTCCCAGCCATGGTAGGGACAGACAAACTTATCCTTATTGCCAGACTCGGCATTACAAACCGTTGCCCCCCGGTGCATACAGCGGTTGATCCTGACATTAATTTTGTCGTTGCTATCACGGGTTACCAGTATCGGTATTTCACCGATAAAGGTGGTTTTGTAATCCCCGGGATTAGGAATCTCACTGTCGTGGGCCACATACACCCATGAGCGATAAAAAATTCGTTCCAGCTCGTCCTGATAGACCTCCGGGGACGTATAC
>JAYNPV010000111.1:0-227 GCA_038113925.1 Gammaproteobacteria bacterium
CCACCATGCCCAGACTCACCGGGATCACCGTAATCATGGCGATATGCATCATGGTTTCACCCACCGGCAACGCCAGCCCCAGATCCTCGCTCATCAGGTGCAGGAGGGCAAAATTAAGCAGTAGTGGCACAGTAATGACCGACAGCATGCTGCTGAATGCGGTGAGCGTAACCGACAGGGCGATGTCGCCCCCGGCTACGTAGGTCCATAGGTTCGACACGGCGCCG
>JAYNPV010000111.1:237-2598 GCA_038113925.1 Gammaproteobacteria bacterium
GCAATAACCAGCAGGCCAACGGCAAACACCTGCGGCATGGAAAATAGCTGGATCACCCCCCAGGCGACGATCGGCAGCAGCAGTATCTGTGCGCTAAGACCGATCCCAAAAGCCCGCGGAAATTTCACCAGTTGGGTGAAATCAACCACCTTCAGCCCCATGCCCATTCCGAACATGATGAACGCCAGCGCGCCCGGAATGATAATGCCCATTAGCTCAGCCAAGCCGTGCCCCTTCCCAATGATTACGGCGGTATTAGTTTTCCGTTGAGTGAGAAACCCCGCCTCCTGCCTCGCTAAAGGCCGCTTTACCGAATTGTACCTGCGGCAACTAAAAAAAGTGCCACCGCCCGCATAGCATCGCGGCGCCATAATCAGCCGATAAATTTGACCGCTATCTTCACCCCTGTCTGGTTAATCGATACACTGCTCCACGCGTATACATTAACCCCCGTCACAATCATTTGGAGAGAGGAACATGGGAATCAGGACTGGCGACGCCTACAAAAAAGGACTTGATGATGGCCGCGCGCTTTATATCGACGGCCAGCGGGTGAGCAACCCCAACGATTACGCACCACTGAGCGGCATCATTAACACCATCGCCGAGCATTACGATTCGTTCCACGACCCCAAGCTGCAACCCGACTACACCTACGCCTCACCCAAAGACGGCCAGCCGGTAAGCAACTCCTTTCTTGAGGCCCGCACCTGGGAGCAAATTGAAACCCGGGTAACCGGCGAAAGCCTGCGCAAGGCGGCCACCTTTGGCCTCATGGGCCGCATGCCCGATTTCATGAACGCCTTTATGACCGACGTGGCCGTGGTCGCCCCGCATATTCTTGGGCACCAGGACAAAGCTTTTGCCGATAACGCCATCCGCTATTACGAATACTGTCGCGATGAAGATATCTGCCTGACCCACACCCTCGCCGACCCGCGCAAAGATTACAGCAAAGGACTGGGCGAACAGCGCAGCGTGCGCATGGTTAAACAGGACGACAAAGGCATCTACGTCACCGGCGCGCGTATGCTCTCCACCCTGGCGCCTGTTTCAGACGAACTCTTTGTTGGTCCCTTTATGCCGCGCCAGCCCGGCGAAGAAGACCTGGCCCTCTGCTTTGCCCTGCCGGTCGCCAGCGATGGCCTGAAATTTGCTGCCCGCGAAACCTACGCCAAAGGCCGCTCCACCTACGACCGACCGCTGGCAGAACGTTACGACGAAGGCGACGCCCTGGCGGTATTTACCGACTGCTTTGTGCCCTGGGAGCGGGTATTCGTGGCCGGCGATATCGTTGCCCACAACATGCTGGCGCCAAGTTACCCCGGCTACCTGCTGTTACAGGCCAACCTGCGCGGGCGCGCCAAACTGCGCTTTATGACCGGCCTGGCCATTAAAATGGCCAACACCGTCGGCCGCGGCAAAGTCCCCCGTTATCAGGAGATGCTCGGCGAATTCCTCGGCTGGAACGAGCTGGCAGATGGCCTCATAGAAGCCACCGCCCGCGAAACCCAGCGCCACGCCGAAGAAGCCTTTCAGCTGCAAACCGACAGCAGCTTTAACCTCATCGACACCGCCAAAGAGACCGCCAGCCTGTTTGGTTCCACCAGCCGCGGCATGGTCGGCATCTCCATGCTGCGGTTCTTTCTGCCGATGGTGAATACCAAGATCAATGAACTGATCCGCCTCACCGGCAGCTCGAGCATGGTGATGACCGTCACCGAAGACGATTTTAATAACCCCGAAATCGGGGAAGAGCTGGAGATGTACATGGCCGGCGCTGAAGTCGGCGGTCGTGAGCGTAACAAAGTAATGAAACTGGCCTGGGATGCGGTGGCCAACCAGTTCGGCGGCCGCCAGGAGATCTACGAGATCTTCTTCGCCGGCGACCCCTTCATGGCCCGCCAGTTGCACTACATGACCCCCAAACGCGACCAGTACGAGGCGATGGTCGATCAGCTGCTTAACCAATCTTAATCCAGCAGTTGCCAGTCGATCCGGCAATCTCTGTCCAAATGAACATTGGAGGAAAAATCTCATTGATAGCCGCCAATTTGAATATGACAGCAACCGTTCAGCCCTTTCGACACCCGCCGCAAACGGCCAATACCTTGACCTCTGACAACAGGGTATATCACCAGCGCAGCCAGAGCCGCGACGACCCCATTGACGTGAGCCAGAGCCTCGTTATAGGTTTGCGCCACACCCCCGTAGTGCCGGTAACCCATTCACAGCTTCTGGACTTCAATGGCTGGTAGAAATCACTCCTTCGCATTGCGCAACCTGACGATGATCAGTCTGGCGGGGTTGGCGGTGGTGCCCTTGGTCAGCTCAGTAATCATTCATGGAGCCGGATTACTG
>JAYNPV010000111.1:2613-3343 GCA_038113925.1 Gammaproteobacteria bacterium
TTCGTTGGGGCTTGGCATCGGCGATAGTCGATGAAAAGACACCCCCACCAGCGCGGGTGGAACTGCGCTACGGCCAGCGCGATGACCGCCTCAAATTTCAGGGCGATGATGCCCAGGATTCGTTCCGGGCCGACGATCTGATGGCCTACCCGATGCCGGATATCGACTATCAACCCATCGCCCCGGATGTGGAGTATTTTGCCGATGCCGCTCTCCACAGCCGCCTTGACCTGATTAGCGTGCAGGCCGCCACGGTCGATCGTCAGTGGGCCAATCCGGTAACCGGCCGCCAGCCGTTAAATACCGGTTATGAGCGGTTAGTGGGTTCGTTTTCGCGGCATATCCAGGTGCTGCGCGAAGGCGGGCTTGACGTGGTATTTGTCTTTGATTCAACCCACAGCATGGCCAGCTTTATTCTCGAGGTTAAAGCCAAAATCGAGCACCTAGCGCGGGCTTTCAAAACCATCGTGCCTACCAGCCGCATCGGCCTGGTGGCCTACCAGGACGACGACGCCGAATCCCGGTTCGTTACCCGTATTCAGCCGCTCACCTATGGCACCGTGTCGTTACAGGGATTTTTGACCGATATCGAAGCCTGGGGCGGCACCGACATTGAAGAGGCGGTCGATGTGGCACTGGAGACGGCGGTCGAACAGATGCACTGGGCAGAAAAATCCAAAAAGTTCATCCTGCTGATTGGCGATGCGCCACCCCACGCCGAAGATATGGC
>JAYNPV010000111.1:3353-4819 GCA_038113925.1 Gammaproteobacteria bacterium
ACCCTGGCAACGGTGGAAAAGTTTCGGCAGCAGATGGGGGGCAAGGTCGCGGTAATTGATACCCGCAGGCCCGACCACGCCCAGCGAGCGCTGGCCGAACTGCACATGCAGGAAGAGTTGCGTGACTTTGCCACCGAGCGTCACAGCTACAGTGCCGATGCCAGCGCGGTGCTGGATGAATTTCGAGCCATCGCCGACGCGGGCGGTGGTGAGTCGGCCCGGCTGCAGGATGATGAGCGGGTGATTCGCGACATGCTGTTGTTGGTGTTCGGGTCAAAATGGCAAAACTATCTCAGTGAATTTACTCGGGAACTTTGAATTTAACCTTCTCGTCCGTTGGTTTTGGGTCCATTTTTTAGCCAGGAGAAACAATGACTAAACCTAAAACGCTGTTTATGAAGTTGCTGGTTTGCGGTATCGCCAGCTTCCTGGCGCTCCCCTTGGCATTGGCAGCCGATGAGTCTGATCAGCCAGCATCGCCCCTAGTGATCGAGCAGGAACCCGCGGGACTGGATGCCGCTGATGCTGCTTTCGTCGATCCGGGAATACCCGACCTTAACCTGACCCCTGCCTCCGCAGCAGCGCCTGGGCAGCAGCCCGACTCCTCTGCCCAGTCTGAACAGGTGAGCCTGCTGGCGCTAATCGGCAAGGGCGGGGTGGTCGGATACCTGATTATTTTAATATCCGTGGTGGCCCTGGCGCTGATCATCGACTACCAGCTGACCATTCGCCGATCGCGGATTCTGCCCGCCGCAGACATATCCAGATTACGGCAACTGATAGCGGCCGACCAGTTAGGTAATCTTGACCAGTTAGAGGGTAAAGGGAACTCCTATTTGACCCGGGTGACCGCCGCCGGGCTGCGCGAGGCTAAGGTTGGTTATGGTGCGATGATCAAGGCGATGGAGGATTCCAGCGAAGCCCTGGCAGCCGGCATCGCCCGTAAGACCGAACATCTCAATGTCATTGGTGCGCTGTCGCCGATGCTCGGCCTGCTCGGTACCGTGCTGGGCATGCTGCAGGTGTTTAATGAGATCGCAATCACCCCGGGGGCAATCGAGCCGAGGCAACTTGCGGAGGGGATTTTTCAGGCCCTGGTGACTACCTGTTTGGGGCTGATTGTGGCCATCCCCGCACTCTACAGTTACGCCATTTTCCGCAATCGGGTAGATGAATTGACCGGTGAGGCGGCGTTAACCGCCGAACGGCTGATCGCGCCGTTTAAGACCGCTGCGGGTGACCATCCGGCAGATTCGGCAAGCTAACTTGCGCGCTTATCGTAAACGCCCCTGGGCGCGGCTGGTGGTGGATATGACCCCGCTGATTGACGTGATTTTTCTGATTATTATCTTTTTTATAATTCTGATTAATTTCTCCCAGGTGCATATTCGTAATGTCATCCTGCCCAACGCGGACCAGGCCTACGTCAGTGATAACCGCAACCGCCAGCAGTTGCTGGTAACCAT
>JAYNPV010000111.1:4829-8968 GCA_038113925.1 Gammaproteobacteria bacterium
CCGTTGAAGAAATGTTCCTGCAGCACGACCCGGTAAAGCTGGCGACCCTGGGGCCAATGCTTGCCCGGCGCTCTCCGCACGGCCGTGATGCCACGGTGTTGATTCGCGCCAGCCAGGAGGTGCCTTACGAACTGATAAAAAAGGTCATGATCAAGCTGGCTGCCGCCGACATCGACAAGGTACAGTTTGCCACCTGGGAGGGCCCCCCCGCACCGCTTCACGAGCCGGCTATCGAATCAGCCACCGCCTTGCCCGGTGACCGCCGATGAAACTCAGGAATCAGCAACGAAGCACCAGCGGCCTGCTGTCGGTGAGCATGACCCCGCTGATTGATGTGGTGTTTCTGTTGATGGTGTTTTTCCTGATGACCATCAATTTTGAAAAACCCGAGCTGATTCTCGACAACCGTTTGCCGCAACTGGGCACCGCCAACAGCGAGGATCCCAGCAAGGAGTTTGAGCAGGTAGAGCTGCGCCTGGAAATAGCCCGTCAGGGCGGTCGTTTGCGCTTGTTTCTGGATGATCGAACGATTAATACCCATGCAGACCTGGTGGGCTACCTTAAGCAGTTGCCCAATGAGGTGCTGATTATTATTGATGCCGCCAACGACGTGCCCTACAAACACCTGATCGGCGTCTACAACAGCTGTCTTCAAGCAGGCAAGCAAGAGATTGTGTTCAGCATTTCGGACTAGAACCGCAGCGGCGCTATTGTGTGCAGGATTGCTGGTAAATGTCGCCAGCACCGGCTCGGTGAGCGCGCGGACCCTGACATCAGCCGCGTCGGTAAAAGCGCTGAATATTGCACAATCCAAATCACTATCAACACTGAGTACCCGGCTGGGCCGGCTGGAAACCTCTGCCCGCAAAGCCGTGGCTACGAATCCTCCCAACTATGACCTGCAGGAGGCACAAATCAGCGCTGCGGGGGCAGCGGTAAGCACTCTGTTTGAGCTGTCCCAGGCGGCGCAGGATTCCCGGCGCAGCAGCGCGGCGCTGTTCGAGCGTAACCGCCAGTTGCTGAAACTGATGCTCGAACACAACCAGCGCATTATTGAAGATTTTCAGGAAAACCAGCTCGATCAGATGGCCGACCCCAACCGGTTTTTTCATTCCGCTGCGTGGCAATCGCCACAAAAACTCATATCCCTGGCCAGCTACTGGTTGGGTTGGAACGGCTATTACGCCAGCCTGCTGATGCAGCCGGAAAGTGAACTGCGCAACACCATTCTGGTCGAGTCAGTCACCGGCTTCTCCCGCGCCTTCATCGATTTTCAGGAAGACGAAATTACCAGCAAAAGCCTTTATGGGCGGGCGCTGGTCTACAAACAACTGGCACTCTATGGCCGCGCCGCTTACGATTTTAAGTCGGTCCGCGAGAAGGTCGGCCGGGATAATTCCCTCTACCTCAACTGCCTCTATCAGGAGGCGGTGGTCAGCCAGTTAGCCGGCAAGCCGGCGCTGGCCGAATCACTGATTCGCTCGATCAATCAGCACTACTCAAGCGCGGATATTCCAGCGGCAATCCGCAGTGGCATGCGCCAGCTAGAGACTCGACTGGCCCTGAACGTAACCCCGGCAGTCGCCCCTAAAACAGAGGCCGGTGCTGCCCCATCAAGCAGGACCCTCGATTCGGCAATCTTGCTAAACGAGTTGCGCAAGCTCACCCAGGCCGCCGCTGTAGATCCGGCGCTGCTCGCCGATGCCTACGCCTTCAGCCGCACCCACGCTACCCAGCTGGCAAAATTAGATCCGGGCGAAATCGGTCCCGTCGGTATCCTGGCAATCGCCGACCTGAACTTCGAGCAGAAAAAACTGGCAGCCGCCGAACCCCTGTATCGCCAGCTCCACAGGGATAATCCGCCCACCATCCGTACCCAGGCTGACCGGGTAACCCTGCATCTGGCATCCATTCTGGCCAGCGGCAATAACTGGGCGGTGGTTATCGAGCTGCTCGCTAAATTCGCCAACCAGTTCCCGCGCTCCGGATTGATAGAAGATGCCGCCACGCTCTATTACCAGGCGGCGGTAGCGGCTTATCAGCAGAATGAATCGGGCCGAAATTACCAGGCACTTATCAACGCCACGCAGAATTTCACCCGCCGCTGCCGACAGTGTGCGGGAGTTAGTGATGCCTATTTCCAGCTTGGCCAGCACTATATTCGACGCAAGGAATCCAAGCAGGCGCTAAAACAATTCGCTCGAGTGCGGCGCGACTCCAGTCACTATTTTGTCGCCAGTTATTACCTGGCACGGGCCCAGCTGCAGGCACTGGAGTCCACCCCATTGGCGGCCACAGATCAGGCAAACTCCGGCAATTGGCTGACGGATAAAAAATCCCTGGATAAGCGACTACAAGAATATGTCACGTCCGGTCAGCAAAGCGAAGCGGTCCGGTCGTTAACAGCTAACTGGACGCTATTACGCGCCGGAGCAAAATTGCTCGGCGAGTCAGCCAAGCCCGGTGCCGCGATTACATTGTTGAGCGACTTTGAGCGCCAATATCCCGGTGAGTATGCCCTGCATGCCGGAGCACAGGCTTTACGGGTGGTTGCCGGGTCTCGCCTGGGTCAATTTCACGCTGCGCAAACAGCGATTAACGCCCTGAGTCGGCGGGCAGCAAATGATCCTCACCATTATCAAACCTTACAGTCTCTGGGTGATCGCCTCTATCGCCATGCCACGGCCGGATCGGGCCATTCCGGCAGGACAGGAGCATTGGTTTACCAGGCTCTGGCTGAGAATTCTCAAGACCCAGACAAAATACCAGCGCTGGAATTACGGCAAGCGAACTTGCTGCAACTCTCCGGGCAGAACGAGCAAGCGCTGGCACTTTACCAACGACTGCTGAAAAGGTCGCCGGATATGGCCGATGCCCTGAAAGGGATCGCCCAGACCCAGGTTTCATTAAATCAGTGGCAGCAGGCACTAAGCAGCTGGCAGCAGCTGGCCGATGGGTTAGAAAAGCGCACTCCCGAGTGGTTTAGTGCCCGCTACCAGACCGCGCTGGCACTACAACAAACCGGCCGTGATGACCGCGCCTGTACATTAGCGACCATGATCAGGGTGCTTAATTCAGACATGACGGCCCGGCCATTACAGGCCGAATTTACGCAAATTGAGGCTACCAGCTGTGGCAGCGATTAGGCTCCAGACCACTATGTGTTAACGGAGAGTTGAGATGTTCAAATCAACAATTGCGGTGATTGTGATCACTTTAATGAGTGGCTGCGCATCAGATAAACCTGAATTGAGACAGCGCTACTGGGGAGGGGGTGTGCAGCTGATGGAAGAGACCCAATATGTAGATGAAATGGCCAACGGCCCCCACCGCAGCTACTACCAGAGCGGCGCGATAAAAGTCGACAGCACCTACCTGAATAACCAACTGCACGGTTCCTATCAGGCCTATTATGAGAACGGCAGTCCCTACAAACAGGAGCATTACGACAATGGCAAACTCCACGGCGAGTCAGTTACCTATTGCGAAACCGGTCAAATTAAAGAGAAACATTTTTTCAGCCACGGCCAGCGAGACGGTCGTAGCGAGGTTTATTACAAATGCAGCGGTAAATTAACTGAGGTAACAAACTATTCGGCCGGCGTGATTGCAGATAAACAGAACTTCTACCAGTCCGGTTCGCCCCGGGAACAGCTAGCTTATGTAGCTGGCAAGCTAGACGGATTGGCGATCACCTATTACGAAAATGGCAACGTAAAATCAGAATCTCCCTACCAGGCGGGGCGCTATCACGGAACCAGGGTGGACTATTTCTGGGACGGTAGTCTTAAAGAAAAGTCAGACTACGCCAACGGCAAACTGGAAGGCCTGGCCCGCCACTATTACGAAGGCGAAGGCCAGTTAAGAATGAGCACTGAATATCGCAATGGCCGCAAAAACGGCGATCGCAAGAAATATTCCGAATCCGGCAAGCTCTGGCTCCTGGAGCAGTATAAAGATGACAAATTAGACGGCAAAACCCGGCGCTTTAGCGCCTCAGGCAAGGTGATTAAGACTATCACCTACTCGGCAGGGGAAGAGTTGCGATAAACCGCCTAAGAAAGCAAAAGTCTTTGCTGTCACTGTGACCTTTCCCCAGTAATTAGTGCCACAGGATGGATGAGATTTCCCGATAATCG
>JAYNPV010000112.1:0-7506 GCA_038113925.1 Gammaproteobacteria bacterium
TTTTCGCGGGCTTGGTTATAAACAGGGCTGGATTGCCTGCCATTCGCTGTCGGTGCCGGTAATTGTGGTGGGCAATATCAGTGTGGGCGGCAGCGGTAAAACTCCCTTCGTGATCTGGCTGGTGGAGCTGTTTTCCGCCCACGGTTATCGCCCAGGTATTGTCAGTCGTGGTTACGGTGGAGAGGCCACCTACTGGCCCCAGCAGGTGCGCGGTGATGCCGATCCCCAGGCGGTGGGCGACGAGCCGATCATGCTGGCGCAGCGCTGCGGGTGCCCGATAGTGGTCGATCCGGAGCGAGCAAGAGGCGCGCAGGCGTTGGTAGAGACGGCGGGTTGCGACCTGATTATTGCCGACGACGGTTTGCAGCATTACGCCATGGCCCGGGATCTGGAGATTGGGCTTATCGATGGTCGTCGACGCTTTGGCAATGGCTGGCTGTTGCCGGCCGGGCCGTTAAGGGAACCGGTTTCCCGGCTTGACCGGTGTGATTTTCTGGTGGTGAAGGGCCGTGCCGTCGGCCGCGAGTACCCGATGAAATTCAATCATTATGAGCTGGTCAGCGTCGCGGGTGATCCGCAGGTGGTGGAGCCAGAGGCATTTGCCGGTTGTGAAGTCCATGCGGTAACCGCGATTGGTGATCCGGAGAGTTTTTTCTCCTCGCTGCGGCGACTGGGTATGGAGGTGATCGAACACGTCTACGCGGATCACCATCGATTTACACCAGATGAAATCTGTTTTGACGATGAACTCCCGGTAATGATGACCGAAAAGGATGCGGTTAAATGTCGTGAACTGGCCGACGAGAACCATTGGGCATTGCGATTTTCAGTGGAGATAGGCGATAAACTCGATCAGAAGCTGATCAATATACTGGAGGGTAGAAAAATTGGTTGACGCAACTCTGCTGGAAATACTGGCCTGTCCACTTTGTAAGGGACCGCTGCATTACGATAAAAACAATCAGGAACTCATCTGCCCGGTGGATCGGCTGGCGTTTCCCATTCGTGACGATATTCCGGTGATGCTGGAAGACGAAGCGCGGCCACTGGCGGCGGACGAGGAGATCGAGCGCTGAAATTTACCGTCGTGATTCCGGTGCGCTATGGTTCCACCCGGTTACCGGGGAAACCACTGAAGGATATTGCCGGTAAACCGATGTTTGAGTGGGTCTGGCGGCAGGCCCTGGCCAGTGGTGCTGAACGGGTGGTGTTGGCCACCGATGACTCGCGTATCGAGTCGGCGGCAACCGACCTGGGGGCAGAGGTGGTAATGACCCGCGCGGATCATCAGTCCGGCACTGATCGACTTGCCGAAGTGGTGCGCATCCTCGAGCTGGAGGATCACCAGACAGTGGTGAATGTGCAGGGCGATGAGCCGCTGATTCCCCCGCCACTGATCAGCCAGGTAGCCGCCCTGCTTGACCGCTTTGATGGTGCCGAAATGGCCACCCTGTCTGAGCAGCTCACCGACCCGCGCCAGCTTGGCGACCCCAACCTGGTCAAGGTAATCACTGACCGGCGGGGGCGGGCGCTCTATTTCAGTCGGGCAACGATTCCCTGGCCTCGCGACGGTTTGCCCGGGGCCGAGGCGCTGAATCGCTCGAAGCTGTGGCAGCGGCATATTGGCATTTACGCCTACCGCGCCGGATTCTTGCAGCAATTTGTCGACTGGCCGGCGGCGGAAATAGAACAGACGGAATCACTAGAGCAGCTGCGGGCCCTTTGGAACGGTGCCACCATTATGGTGGCCACCGCCTGCGAGCCTTCGCCGATCGGCATTGATACCGAGGCAGACCTGGCGGCGGTTCGCGACTGGGTAGCGCAACATACCATCTGACCGCCCGCTCAGTTTTCAGCGGCTTCGCAGGAGTTTGGGGCTGTTATAGTTTCCGGCGCATCGCATAAATTCTTGGAGGAGGGGGAAATGGCTGCACCGCTAAGCAATCATGAAGTGAACTGGGCAACGCCGATACCGGAGATGGGGGAGGGCCCGGTTTCCGTCGAACCTTATGTCTCCCCGGAGTTTTTCCAGCAGGAAAAACAGAAGATTTTTCGTCAAACCTGGATAGAGGTCTGCCGGGCCGACATGATTCCCAATCCGGGTGACTATCAGGTCTGTCCGATGGAAGTCTGGGACAGCGAGATCATTGTCGTGCGTGGCAAAGATAATCAGATCCGGGCGTTTCACAACGTCTGTCCCCACCGGGGCATGAAGGTGATTCGGCGGGATCACGGAGAGTCAGAGAATTTCCAGTGTGGTCACGCTCAGGTGTTGATATGTCCCTTTCATGGCTGGGGTTACAACCTTGACGGCAGTTTGCGGCCGGTGATGGGGGAGGAGTATTTCGACCCCATTGATCGTGACAAGGTGGGTCTGCTGCCGGTGACCCTGGATATCTGGAATGGCTTCGTTTTTGTCCATTATCAGCAGCAGCCGGCACAGCCTTTGCGTGAATTTCTTGGAGGGCTGGCGGACGACATGGAAGAGTATCCGTTCGATACCTTCACCCACATTGCCCGCTACAGCGCCCGCGCCAAATGTAACTGGAAAGCCGCAATGGATGCATTTCACGAGGCCTATCACGCCGCTACCCTGCACGGGGCTTCGATTCCCGAGGCGGCACGCCTGCCGGAAGGCTCAGTGCCTACCTCGGCGAGGATATATGGCCCGCATCACTCCCTCTCCATGTGGGCTTCCCCGGATTTTCGGCCCAGCCCGGCGGCGGTGGCCGCGTGGAAGTACGGCCAGTCTTTCTCCGCTGGCGGCGAGATGAATCTGCCGGGAGCCAATCCGAGTAATGATGAGAACTGGTGGTTTGACATCAATGTGTTTTTCCCCAATTTCTTCTGCGATACCGGACCCGGGTGGTATTTCACCTATAACTTTCGGCCGGTTTCGGAAAATGAAACCGTCTGGACCATGGATATTTTCCAGATCCGTGCAGAAACCTGCAGCCAGCGGATCGCGCAGGAACATACCAAGGTGATGCTCAGGGACATCGTTTACGAAGACCTGAGTACCCTGGAGCAGACTCAGGAGATGCTGGCATCGGGTTTACTAAAAGAGTTGATGATCTCTCCCTCGCTGGAAGTCGCCGTTCGTCACCTGCATGCGACCGCCGTCGAGTGGGTGGAACGGGAGGAGGGGTGATGAGCGCAGCGCTGCCAGAAGGTTTTGCCGATTTAAGTCGTTTTGGCCCCCGCTGGTTTGGCGACACCGAAAAAGAGCGCCACCGGGTGCGCACTAACAGCGAGCGGGATGACATGGTCGATCTTTACAATACAATCCTGCCGCGGCTGGATGAGATCTGCGCAGAACTTGACCAACACCCCGTCGACGCGCTGCCGCAAGCCCACGCCAATCTGCTCAATCTGGCGCTCTCATTTATGGAGGTCTCACTGGCGGTGGAGTCGTTTGATGGGGCCCCGAAGGTGCCCTACGGGTTTGATACTGAGCGTTGGGAAGTGCACTTCTAGGTGCCGGTCCATCCGGCGCTTGGCGGTAGATAGGCCGCCGAAGGGCATTTGTGGTGTGGTCACTATCTGCCAAAAATCTCTCGTTCCGCGGTCAGCTCGGATTGAAAAAAACGCAGCCGGTTTTCGATTTTGGAAAGGGTGATGAAATCGAGGTTGTCCTGGCGGGCCGCTTCGCGCAGTGCTTCGATGCCGCGACCCAGGTTGCCGCCCCAGTAATGATATTCAGCTTCCATCTGGTACGCGGTGATCGGTCGGCCGTTTGCCGTCGCTATTTGTGCTCTTAGTCGGTACCCGCCAGGGGTTTGCTGGTTCTGCGCGATGAACTCGTCGATTACCGCGGCCGCTTGCGCCGGCTGCTGGTTCAGGAAAAGCGCTTCGCCCTGAAGCAGTAGCAGCGTGTCGTTACCGGGAAACAGTTTCAGGGCGTCGTCGATGGCACTGATCGCATGGCCGAGGTGCCGATTCGCGAGTTTTAAGCGAATGTCGAGCACCCGGTAGGGCATGTAGTCGGGGGATTTTTCAAGCAGCCACCGGGTTTGTCGATCGGCAGCCTTGAGCCGGCTGGCCTTAATCAGGGCATAGGCCAATCCGTATCGGTGGGCGGCTTCATGCTTATATTGACCACTGTCGAGTTGCCGTTCAAATTCAGTGATGGTTTGGTCCAGCTGACCGGTGCCAAGGGTGGCGCGAACCCGGGTGACAAAATGATGATAGCCGAGGCTGTCCCGATAATTGCTCTTCGGCAGTTTCGCCACTCTGGCCTCGGCCTCGGAGATGCGGTTCGCGGTGACCGGGTGGGTCCGTAAAAATTCCGGAATATCCTGGCCCCGGCGGAATTTGGCGGATTCGGCCATTCTGCTGAAAAAATCGGGCATCGCGTGGGGGTCATAGCCCGCATATTGCATCAGTTGTACACCGACCCGGTCGGCCTCTTTTTCATTGGCGCGGGTGAAATCAATCTGCATTTGCGCTGCTCCTCCCTGAACCGCCAGCAGTGCCGCCTGACCGGCCTGCGGATCAACCGCAGTCAGGATAAGGGCTCCCAGCATTGCCGCCAGGGTGGGCCTGGATAGTTGGGACTGACGTTCAAACGCCCGGGGCAGATGGCGCTGGGTGACATGCGAGATTTCATGGGCAAATACGGAAGCAAGTTCACTCTCGCTTTCGGTGATATTGACTAATCCGCTGTGAATAGCGATGTTGCCCCCGGGGCCAGCAAAGGCATTAATTACCGGGTTATCTACCAGAAAGAAACTGAATCTGAGCTCGGCGTTATGGCTGTTGGAGGCCAGCTGCATGCCCATGGAACGGACGTAGGCCTGCATCTCCGGGTCATCAATAACCGTCATCTGCTGACGTACCTGGCGCATGAAGGCCGCACCAATGCGCCGGTCAAGTTCCGGGGAAAACACATTGCTGGCGCTGGCACCCATGTCGGGCAGTTTGATATCGGCTGCAGGGAGTGTCGGGCTCAACAGTAGTCCACACAGCGCCGCCATGAGGGCGGTGCCGGTAAGGCGGCGGATCATTCGCCGGTATGGGAGGGCGGTCGGATGAGATGGGTCTCTAAACATGTTTACAATATCTGTTAAAAGACACCGGGTTGAGGTTCCTGCCTGACGGGCGATGGGTGCGGGGGTAGCGTCCTTGTCGACATAGACCCTCTCCTTGTTGCAAAAATTCCCCGATAAAAGGGATTGTTCTTCCAGTTAATTAGGGTTGTCCAGGTGGTTGATTTGAAATTTGATGCCAGGGTCGATGCAAGCGGCCTGCTCTGTCCCCTGCCGCTACTCAAGAGTAAGCGACAGCTAAACCGCATGCAAAACGGGGAAATACTGTTGCTGGTCGCCACCGACAGTAATGCCGAGGAGGACATGCGGAAATTCTGCGACCAGAGCAGTAATGAATTACTCCAGGTTGAGAGGCTTGACGATGCCCAGCACCTCTACCTGCGCAAAGGCTGAGCGGGTAAAGGCACTAAAGGGCCTTTACCAGGTCGAGAACTTCGTCGACATGCCCCTTCACTTTGACCTTGCGTAACGCGTGGCGCAGAATTCCCTGAGCGTCAACAATGAAGGTGCTTCTGACCACGCCCATGGATTTGCGACCATACATGTTTTTTTCGTGAATAACGTCGAATAACCTGCAGAGGGTTTCGTCTTCATCAGCCAGCAGTTCGAATGGAAATTCCTGCTTCTGCTTAAAGCGTTCGTGAGACTTCAACGAGTCACGGGAAACGCCCAGAATAACGCAGTTGGCAGCCTGAAACTCACCATAAAGGTCACGGAAATCCTGACCTTCGGTAGTACACCCGGGGGTACTGTCTTTGGGATAGAAGTAAACCACCACATTCTGGCCGCGAAGTTCGCTGAGTGTGATCTGCTGATCGCCGGTAGCGGCGCAACTGAAATCGGGCATGGGCTGGTCTAGTTCGGGGGCGCTCATAGGGGTTACTCCTGTGGGGAATGTCAGCTTTAAAAAATTGACAAAGTTGGGAAACCGGTTGCGGTCAGTAATTTATTGGTAATGGTTGGTTGAAAGTGTCGGTTTATAGGCTCCAACGGCTTAAAACCGGGGTTTAACAGTTGTCACCTGATAGGCCGGTCAGTACCATTAGCGGCTTTTTTTAAAACCGGAGATCACGGATGTTCCGTGGCAGTATCGTAGCACTGGTTACCCCCATGCGAGCAGATGGTTCGGTGGATTTCGAGTGCCTGGCCGATCTGGTTGATTTTCACTGTGCCGCAGGTACGGATGCCATTGTTGCGGTGGGTACCACCGGCGAATCCGCCACCCTCGAATTTGAAGAGCATATCGAAGTCATAAAAAGCGTGGTCACCGCGGTAGCAGGCAGAGTGCCCGTGATCGGGGGGACCGGGGCCAATTCGACTGCAGAGGCCATCGCACTGACTGACGGGGCTGCGAGTGTCGGCGTGGACGCTTGCCTGCTGGTAACGCCTTACTACAATAAACCGACTCAGGAAGGGCTTTATCAACACTTTCGAGCCCTTGCCGAGTCGGTGGATATTCCCCAGATTCTCTACAACGTGCCGGGGCGAACCGCCGTCGATATGCAGGTAGATACCGTCGCCCGACTTGCCGGTATCGACAATATTGTCGCGCTTAAGGAGGCAAGCGGTGACCGGCAGCGCAGCGCGGAACTGGTGGAACGCTGTGGCGGTCAGATTGATCTGCTCAGTGGCGATGATGATCTGGCGCGAGAGCAGCTGTTGATGGGCTTTTCCGGAGTGATCTCTGTTACTGCCAATGTCGCACCGGCCCTGATGCGGGAGATGGTCGCGGCAGCACGCCAGGGGGACGCCGATCTCGCGCAGGAAATTGATCAACGGCTGGCAGGCCTGCACAGAGACCTGTTTCTCGAACCCAATCCCATCCCGGTGAAATGGGCGCTGCATAAAATGGCGCTGATTCCCGATGGCATTCGCCTGCCATTGACAGTGCTTTCCAATCAGTTTCATCAACCTCTAACCGCTTCGATGGTTCAGGCAGGAATCGAGAGCTCATAGTGCTTTTTCCAGGCCAGTTGACTTTAATCCGATGCAAAATCAATCAGGAAGTTTAATGATCCGATTCATCTCTGTTTTACGCTCGGCCGTAACCGCGACCGCCATACTTCTGCTGTTATCGGGTTGCGCGCGCATTCAGTCTTACGTCAGCGGTGACCCCGCCGAAAAGGAATACCAGGCGGCCACCAAATTGCCGCCGCTGGAAATTCCGCCGGAGATGAATCGCGGCAACGTCGCCGGCAGTGATTCCCTGCTGATTCCCGGCATTGATGACACCCAGAGTGTGGTCTATTCGGCGAAGGCAGGGGCGATGGCGGGGGAGCAGAGACGTCAGCTAGAGGCGATTTCTTCGCTGCATAAGGACGGCGATGGTCTGACCACCCTGCGGGTAAGCGGCGGGTCGGCCACGGCCTGGAATGAAGTTCGCGGCGCTATTGCCAAGCTTGGAATTGATGTCAGTCACCAGAATCGTGACCGGGGCATCTATGAAGTGCTCTACCCG
>JAYNPV010000112.1:7516-8906 GCA_038113925.1 Gammaproteobacteria bacterium
ACATTGAACGGGGAGTGATTGACCGGTTGACCTTCTGGAATAACGATGAAACGCCGATGGTCAAGGTTAAAATGGTGATTGAAAACCTCGGCGAACCCACCACACTGGTCAGGGCGTTCGACGGGGATGAGCTGGACAATTCCGCAACCGCCTCGGCGCTGCTTGAGGCCATTCATCGTCAGTTAAGTCCGACCACGGCATCGGCGACCGGCACTACCCAGGCGATCGCTACCGCCGGACAATTTGCCGGCGAACAGCATGCATCGGTGACGGCACCGGCGGCTAGCGCTGGCCGGCACTATCGGCTGGAGCAAAATGGTGCGGCCAGTCGTATTGTCACCACCCAGGATTTTCCGCGAACCTGGCGCGAAGTCGGCATGGCCATCGCCAATGAGTCACTTGAAGTTGAAGATCGCGATCGCTCTCGCGGACTCTATTTTGTCGTTGACCAGGTTGATAGTTCCGACCAGGGCGGGCTACTGAAGAGAATGAAATTCTGGGGCAGCGACGATCCCGAAACCGTTACCCGCCTGGTTGCGGTGCAGCCGATTGATGGCGGCGGTAATCAGATACTGGTTTTCGATGAGGATGAAAAGCTGGACGGCAGTGCTGCGGCAACAGCATTGTTGAACAGGCTCAGTAAACACCTCCACTGAGGTGCGCTGTGCATCCTTGGGTAGCGGCAGCGGGGGAAATGGCACGCTGATCGAGCAGGGTGCGACACGGCTGCTGGTTGATTGTGGTTTCTCGGCAAAGGAGACCCGGCGGCGGCTGGCCTCCCTGGAAGTGGATCCGGCGAGTCTGACGGCCATTCTGGTTACCCATGAACATGGCGATCATATCGGTGGAGTCGGGGTGGTGGCTCGCGATCTGGATATCCCGGTCTACATCACCGCAGGAACTCAACGGGTCGCCGAGAAGCGCCTGGGTGCGGTGGCAAACATTCAGGAGTTTAGTGCTCATGAATGTTTTGTTATCGACGGCCTGCAGGTGAGTCCTTTTCCGGTGCCCCATGATGCCCGAGATCCGGCGCAGTTTGTTTTTGGCAACGGTGACCGCTCGGTGGGACTGTTAACTGATGCCGGGCATGTCTCCCGGGCAATGCTGGCGGCACTGGAACCGGTCGATTATTTGCTGCTGGAGTTTAATCATGATCGTGACATGCTTCTCCAGGGTGACTACCCGGAGGCGCTCAAGGTTCGAGTGGACGGCGATTATGGCCACCTGAATAATCACCAGGCGGCAGAGCTGTTAACGGCGATGGACCTGCAGCGATTGAGCGGGGTCGTTGCCTTGCACCTTAGCCAGCAAAATAATCGCCCGGAGAAAGTTAAGCGGTGTTTGTCTGCGGTGCTAGCGGGCCACGAGGTTGAGCAGAGGATTGCAGATC
>JAYNPV010000113.1:0-8890 GCA_038113925.1 Gammaproteobacteria bacterium
GTGTTTGCCCGCAATCTGCACCGTATCAGCGCCCGTCGAGATGCCCCATTTGTTGCGGTAAATTGTGCAGCTATTCCCGAAGACCTGGTGGAGGCGGAACTATTTGGGGTCTGCAAGGGCGCATTTACCGGTGCAACCCGAGATCGGGCGGGACGTTTCGAGCGGGCCGATAGCGGGATTCTATTTCTCGATGAAGTTGGGTCGCTAAGCCTGGCCGCACAGGGGAAATTGCTGCGTGCCCTGCAGGATATGGAGATCGAACGGGTCGGCGGTAACGCGCCGCAAAAGGTGGACGTTCGTGTCATTGCTGCCTGCAACAGCAATCTGGCCGAGCAGGTTCAGGCCGGGGAGTTTCGTCATGATCTCTATTATCGCCTGAATGTATTCCCGGTACTGATTCCACCCTTACGAGAACGCAAGGAGGATATCCCGCTGCTTACCAACCTGGTTCGCAACAAACTTTGCAAACGTTACAACAAACCGTTAACCGGATTCACCGAGGCGGCGATCAATGCGCTTCAGGATTACGACTGGCCAGGCAATATTCGCGAACTGGAAAACATGGTTGAACGTGGGGTGGTGCTGGCGCCCCTGGGTCACCCGGTCGATGTCGACCATCTGTTTTTTCACCAGGAGCCGCTGGCACGAGCCTCACGTGCTGATACCACCGCGCCCCTATCCCCACCAGTGCCTTCGCGGCTGGATGAGTTAAAGTCCTCAGGACTCACCCTGGATCAGCTCGAACATTGCCTGCTTACCGACGCAGTTGAAGATGCCGGTGGTAATTGGTCAAAAGCAGCGCGCACCCTGGGTATTACTCGAGCTCAGCTGGCTTATCGCCTGGGAAAAAAACCACCCCCGTAGGTTCCTGAGTGACAGGTCGATAGAAGTTATTATATGGTTAATTCACTTGCTCAAATCATCGAATTTTTCTTTGGTTGTTTTCTTGAGCCAGGACAACATCATTTCAACTGGTCATGTAGTACAACACTTTTGCGTTAGTCAGCTCCGTTGGTATAGTCTTTGCTAGATCAGTTGTTTAAAAAGAATTGAGAATGCTGATTTAATGGATCCTGCTCCGCTAGCCGGGTATCCAGCTAAAACCAATAAATAAAATAGGCTTTCACCTTTAAGGAAAAGTCAGAATAGATCATCAGTTGGGAGAGTTTAAATGCTGTATTTCAATCTGCGCGGCTGCAGTCCCGATATCGTGCTTGGCACGGGTAGCTTTATACTGGCTGCCTCAGGCTTTATGGGTGCAAACGCATATGCCGCCGGCAAAACTGAATATTCCGGGTTTATCGAAAATAACACTATTCATCGAGAAAGCCGCGGTCTCTCCAAAATTCGTAATACCGCGCAGCTGGAATTTACAAAGCTCTTGGGCGTCGGGGGGCCTTCACCAAGGTATCCGTGACCGGTATTTTACGGGGCACTTATGATGCGGTTTATGATGCCCGCGATAACGAATTCGGTGACTCAGCCGGGCACTCCATCACCCTGCAGAACTCGGGGGCCTGGGTTGCCGGTGGTGGCGGAGTGCCGCCGTTAGGCGGATTTTTACCCCATGGCGGGCCGGTCACGCTGCCATTTTCTGCGGTCGATGGCTCCGCCAATGCCCCGGGGGTAGGGTTTGGATTAACCGCTGCCACGCTGGTGCCGGGACAGAAACTGGCCAATCCAAACTCTGGCCTGATCGTGCTCGGGGAACATTACACAGGTCAGGCCGGTGGCGTTCATTACGGTGTGCCGGTGCGCCCCTGTGATGAGGATGACAGGGGGTGTATCGATGACTACATGGATGCCGACGAGGACGAACTGGCCCATCCTGAATTTAACGATCGCTGGGACTTTATCCGTGAACTTTATGTCGATGCCGATCTGGCGCTGGGCAATGGCAACCTCTGGAGTTTCCGGGTTGGTAAACAGCAGATCGTCTGGGGGCGCACCGACCTGTTTCGGGTGCTCGACATCATCAATCCCATTGATTTTTCTCGTAACACTATTTATGACGAATTCGAAGACACCCGCATTCCGCTCTGGGCGATGCAGGCCGAATACCGCATGGGAGCAACAGGGATATTCGATGATCTGAACGCCTCATTCGTCTGGGTGTTCGATAAATTTCGACCCGCCAACCTCGGCCAGGGCGGCACGCCTAACCAGGCCCTGGGGGCAGGTGATCTGTTTCGTGGGCTGAACAACTGCTGGGATAACGGTTGCACCGTCTCTAACTTTTTTCCCGCTGCCGTAGCCTCTGGGCTGCCGCCCAATGTGATTGGTGCCGGTGACCCCACCCTGCCCGGTTTCGCGGCTACCAGTTTTGGGCCTCACACTATTGGTATTCGCAAGGCAAACCTCCCTTCCTGGTCGCTCGCCAATACCCAGCTGGGTCTGAAATTAGAGGGGATATACAAGGGCGTTGGCTGGTCAGTCAATTACTTATATACCCGGTCACAACTGCCTTCACTGCATGGCGGCTCTTCAGGCCCGAGTATCGCTTTTGATCCTTTCTCAGGCCTGCCGCTGGGAACACCTCAGGATTACCTGATTGCCTTTGATATTGAGTTCCCGCGTATCAACCTGATAGGGGGTTCTCTTGATTTTTATGTCGATCCATTAAAAACAGTGTTCCGGGTAGAGGCAGCGCTCAGTGAGGGTGAAGAGTTCGCTGATACCACGCGTACGTCATTATTTCGCGAGTCAAAAGTACTCCGCTACGTGATTGGTATTGACCGCCCAACGTTCATTCGCTGGCTCAATCCAAACCGCAGCTTCCTGTTTTCGGCTCAGCTGTTTGGTCAGCACCTGCTTGACCACCATGAAGAAACCGGAGTCAGCGGGGCCAGGGTGGGCATGGCCGACTGGGAAGAGAACTGGATTGCAACGCTGCTGATTCAGGGAAACTACATGAATGACCGGCTCAACCCAAAGATCATTTTTGCCCGCGATGTTCGCGCCCATGGCAATGCCATCGCACCGTCACTGGAGTGGTTGATTACCGATAACTGGCGGCTGAATTTCGGCGCCAATTTCAAAACCGGATATAGCGGTGGCCGCCATCGCTATGATGACAATCGTGATGCGATTGCCACTCCCGGACTCGGCGCTACCGCTGATACCGCTTTTGGGCTGCCTGCCGGTACTGTGCCAGTGTCAGCGTCAACGGGTGCAACCCGCGGCGCCTTCCCACTCGGAGTGTTCCGCGGCGGCATCTTCGGCGCCCAGATTGAAGAAGATGAGTACTTCGTCAACATACAGTACCGTTTCTAATTACTGATCAGACTGGAGAAAACAATGGTTAACTCAAAACTAAGCGCGGCACTATTTGCCAGCGCTGCGCTGGTCACTGGCAACCTGAATGCGGCGGTCACCGAAGCTGATGTGCAAGGCTCATTTTTTCCTTACCAAGATGCTGCGCCAGCAGTAGAAGGCATCACCCCAGGCACAGTAATCAACCAGAGTAACTGGCAAATTGCTGCGGACCACCTCGATGAGGCGATGCTGGAAGCAGTAAAAGAGGGCTGGACCGAGATAAAGGTGGATGAAACAACTTCTTTTGACCTCCACCCAGCTTATGTTGAAGCCACCAGTAGCGGCGCCGCAAAGGTGTCGCTGGGCGAAGGCGTCGGTAATATTATGGGCTACACCGCCGGCCGGCCCTTCCCTCAGGAACCCAGCATCGATGACCCCCGCGCCGGCGAGAAGCTGGCCTGGAATTACCAGTATGGTTACAACTGGGGCGATAACGCCAATATCAATCCGTTCTACTGGAAGTTCCGCAACATGAACAGCGGTAAAGTTGAGCGGACCTTGAAGTTTGGGTTCAGCTTCCTCAACTTCAAACACCGCGTCGGCACCGAACCGATTCCCGAGTACGACGAGAATCCCGCGGATATCTTTCGCAGCATCTATCTGCATGTGCTTGAACCTTTTGACCTGAAAAACACCCAGCTACTGATCTACCGCTATAAAGACGACGCCAAGCGCGATGACTCCTGGCTCTACCTGGGGTTCCAGCGCCGGGTTCGCCGCCTGGCAACGGGGCAGGTCACTGACTCCTTTCTAGGTTCGGATCTGATGATTCAGGATTTCGAGGGGTATAACGGCCGTATCTCTGACATGAACTGGCGCTACCTGGGTACGCAGGACATGCTGTTGCCATTTTACAATCATAACGACATGCAGCTCAGCGACGAGTATGAAGACGACGACGGCTACCGTTATATCGATTTTGGTGGCAAGGGCGGTTGTTTTCCACAGATTACCTGGCAACTGCGAAAGGCCTATAAAGTAGAAGTTGTGCCGGTTGATGAATCCAGCCCAATTAGCAAACGCATTGTTTATATGGATGCACAAACGTTCACCCTGCCCCGCTCGCTGATCTACGACAAGGCGGACAAACTCTGGAAGACCTTCCTGATAGGTCAGGCGCATCCGGACCATCACCTGCCTGGCAACAAGGGCACGGGGGTCTCGCTGGATGATTCGTTCATGGTGATGGACATGCAATCCCTGCACTGCACCACCGGTCAGTTTCGCGGTATGGCCTATGAAGTAGCAGACCGTGAAACCTTTAGTGTGCAACATATTCGCATCAAAGGTCGGTAAGCAAAACTCGGTTAACAAGCCGTTTGGGTTTAGCGATCCAGACGGCTTTTTTATCGGTCAAATATTCCACCCGGAATGAGGATCTTGCGAGGGGCGAGGTCTATATTATCAATTGACAATGGTCATAATAACAATGAGTTACAAGGGACTATTAACCTCATTTATCATGCTTTGTCTGTTCGGTTGCAAGGAAAGCAATCCGGGCCTCGATCTGGAACAGGAGCAGGTAACCACTCGCCGTACCGACCAGTTCCAGGCGGTCGCAGCAATCGGTCCGCGACTGGTGGTGGTGGGTAATTTCGGGGTATGGCTGGAATCGAGTGACCGGGGTAATAGCTGGAAGCGAAACCAGCTGCCTGGCCAGCCTCCTTTTATAGACATCGTAAGTTGCCCAAACCAAACTTTTGTCGCCCTGGATTTTCGAGGCCGTGTGTGGCTGCAGCAGCCGGACGGGCAATGGCTGTCAAAACAGGCCTTCGACGACGGAATTGGCATGGCCTGTGACAACGCCAACCACCTCTGGGCAGTCGGCGAATACGCACAGATATTGACCAGTGCTGATGGTGGCGACAGCTGGCGTAATGTGGCGATTAGCGATGAAGACCTGATTCTGACCGATATTCAATTTATTACCGATAACCGAGCAGTTGCTGTCGGTGAATTTGGTACTCAACTCACCTCTACAGATGGCGGGCAGAGCTGGCAAACCGGCGCTGAAATCGCGCCTGATCTCTACCCGGCAAGTGTCTATTTTGCTGATCAGCAACGTGGCTGGGTGAGCAGTGTCAGCGGCACCCTTTATGCAACCACCGATGGCGGTAACAGCTGGCAACTCCAGCAGACCGGCACCAGCGCCCCGCTCTATACCCTTGTTCCCCTGAACGACTCACTGATAGCAGTCGGCGGCCAGGGCACGGTGCTAAGTGAACAGAACGACTGGCATCCGTGGGTGCCGAAAGAACCTTTTTACTGTTACCTGCGTGGGGCCATTGATATTGGCGCAGACCAGCTACTGGTGGCTGGCGGCAACGGCTGCCTGAAGGTCATCGATCCTCTCAAAGAGGTGGTGGTGGCAACTGAGTTTGCCGGAGGTCAGTCATGACCGGAGTGACCCATGAAGGGTTCTGGACACGATTACTGCTGTCCCGCCCGGCCATTACACTGCTGGTGGTGCTGGCTATTACCGCCGCGCTGGCGGCACAGATTCGGGGTATTCGCATGTACTCCGAATTTGCCGATCTGCTGCCGCAGACTCATCCCTACATTGAACTGCATAACGGCATTCGCGATGAGTTTGGCGGGGCCAATGTCATTGTATTGGCCATGGAAGTTGAGGAAGGCACCATTTTCACCAACGAGGCGCTGTTAAAGCTGCATCGCCTCACCACCGAAGTCGACAAGCTCCCGGGGGTCAACCATAACCTGGTCACCAGCCTGGTACACCGAACCAGCCGACGCAGCTCCATCAGCGGCACGGGTTCGATTATCTCTGACCCTTACTACGACCCCAATGGACCCCGTCTGAATCAGCAGCAGCTGGAACAACTGTCTGTCCATGTCCGTGCCGACCCATCGGTCTATGGGCTGCTGGTAGCCCCTGATCTCAAGTCAGCGCTGATCAAGGCGCAGCTCAACGAAAACAATCTTGATTACGAGCTTACCTTTAACGAGCTGCAGAAAATTCGCAGTGTTGAACAGGGCGATGGCTTTACCATTCATGCCACCGGGCAGCCGGTGCTGATCGGCTGGACCTATTTTTACCTGCCGGAACTCACGCAGATATTCCTGATCACTATTCTGATCATGCTGGTGTTGTTGATTTACTACTTTCGCCGTCTCTACGGCATATTGCTGCCGCTGCTGTCCACCGTGCTCTCGGCGCTCTGGGGCCTGGGGTTTCTGGGCATCATGGGCTACAACATTGACCCGCTCACCCTGGTTATTCCATTTTTGGTTTCTGCACGGGCGCTGTCCCATTCCGTGCAGATGGTCGAGCGTTATTACGAAGAGATTAAACGGGGTGAGACCGGTAAAACCGCCGCCAAAACTGCCTTTGAAAGCCTCTCTCGGCCCGGATTGCTGGCGATACTGGGCGACTCTGCAGGCATCTGGTTGATCGCGCTAAGCTCCATCCCGCTGAATGTGAAAATGGCCAATTACTGCGCATTTTGGGCGCTCTCGATCGCAGTCACTGTGCTGGTAGTGGTACCCGTCGTGCTGTTACTGCTGCCGACCCCGAAATCTGCACCACCGGAGCTGGGGTTGCGTAAATTGCTGCCGGTGCTGGCGAATACGGTGGTCCGTCCCGCGATGGCAAAAACAATACTCGCCATTAGTGGTCTGTTACTGGTGGCCAGCGCCTATTTTACCAGCTGGATTGTGGTCGGAGAGAACAGCCCAGGCTCCCCTATTCTTTACCCGGATCATGATTACAACCTCTCTTCAGCGGCGATCAATAAAAGCTTTCCCGGCTCGGAAGACCTTTACATTATCGCTCGCACCGACAACCAGGGCGGCATCAAACGCCCAGAAGTGCTGCTGGCCATCGAGAACTTCCAGAACTTCATGCTGGAAGACCCGATAATCGGTGGCAGCAAAGCGGTTACGGACATGGTGAAAAAACTTAATCAACTGGTCCACAGTGAGGATCCCCGCTGGGCTCATATCCCCGACACCGCCGCGTATGCCGGCGGACTGATGTTTGCCTACATGGCGACCAACGCGATTCCCAACGCACTCAAGGAGTACATCACGCCTGAAGAAGATGCGGCCAACGTGGTGTTTTATCTCAAAGATCACCAGGGTGACACCATCCGCCGGACCTTCGATCGCATCCACCAGTGGCAGGCTAGCCCGGCTGCTCAGGTCGACGGATTTCGCCTTGACCTGGCCGGGGGCCTCATCGGAGTGAATGCCGCGATCAATGAAGAAGTCATCTCCTCCAACAACAAAATCGTGCCGTCGGTACTGGGCTTTGTTTTTGTGTCTGTGCTGCTGTTCTATCGCTCACTACATGCTGGGCTATTGATGCTGCTGACCATGCTCTTTGCCACCCTGCTCACCCATGCTTTTATGGGCATCAAAGGTACCGGCATGAACATTAATACGGTGCCAGTGATCGCGATCGGCATCGGTATTGGTATCGATTATGCGATCTACATCATGGACCGCATAAAAGAGACCATGGCAGAGTACGGCGATATTACCGAGGCAGTGCGGGCGGCCATGACCACTACCGGACTGGCCATTACTTTTACCGCCACTACGCTGGTGATGGGGGTGGCAATTTGGATTGTAATGTCTTCAATGCGTTTTCAGGCCGATGCAGCCACCCTGCTGGTGTCGATGATGCTGGTCAACATGGTGGCGGCAATGATCTTTGTGCCTGCCTGGGTCATTGTCTTCAAACCCGCTTTTCTGGTGGGTAAAAAGTGAATACTGATAGTAACAACAAGCTCGCGTCAGTCAGGTTACTAATCGCCCTGTCTGGCCTGCTTGTCACGCTGTCAGCTACCCTTGCAGCCGCGGCAACAGCAGAAGATGTTGAAAATTCTTTTCACCCCTATCGCGTTACCGTGCCTTCTCTAGACGGCTATGAACCCGGCCAGGTCATTTCTCAGGCCAATTTAACCCACTTCTCCGCAGCGCTGCCCGAGGGGCTAGGCAGACATATCAAGGCGGGGTGGTATCAGCTAAACACCATGCCGGTGGCGTCGGTAGAGCTTGCAGAGAGCTACCAACGGGCGACTCTAGATCAACTTAATAGCGCCGCCCTCGGTGACAACCCTGGAGAACTTCGTGGTTACGTGGCCGGTCGTCCATTCCCTGCCGAACCGGACCTGAACGATCCCCGTGCGGCAGAAAAAATAGCCTGGAATTTTCAGCGCGGCTACGCGGTTGGTGACAGCCTGCGCATTAATCCGTTTTTCTGGAATTACCGGGATCTGGATAGCGGTAAGCGGGAACGACGGGTGGAATTCGATGCCTACATGCTGGCCTATATGGGGCGGGTTGATATTGAACCCTTGCCGGCGTTGCCCGAAAATCGTGCTGGCGTTTATCGCGGCTTTTATCTGCGGGCATTAAAACCCTACGACGTTACCAACACTCAGCTGCTTATTCACCGTTATGCCGACGATAACAAGCGCGATGACTCCTGGATGTACATGGGTTTTCAGCGCCGAGTACGCCGCCTGGGGACCGGCCAGACCACTGATTCCTTTCTTGGTTCTGACCTGATTATCGAGGACTTCATTGGCTATCACGGCCGGTTGTCCGA
>JAYNPV010000114.1:0-1727 GCA_038113925.1 Gammaproteobacteria bacterium
TGCATGGTGGCGGCTCCATGGGCGGTCCAGGCCGGGTGGCCAAGAAAATCAATCAGGTAGTCGCTGACGCGGCGATCGGCCACGAATAGAAAAGCAGCGCCCTTGGCCAGTCTTTCCATTATTTTTTTAAATCCATCAGGGGGTAGCGGGGTGTTGGTAGGAGTTATTCCGATACGGCCAAGCTCTGCGGCGATGTGAGCCCTTACCGCGGGAATAGACGAGGGTCGCATTAGGCCTTCCATCTGGTAACCATGGCTTATCAAGGCTCGGCCCAGAACACCCCAGTTACCAATGTGGGGACAGGCAATGATTACCCCTTTGTCTTTAGCGTGGGCAGCTTGCAGATGTTCAAGCCCTTCTACCCGCGCCCATTGATCAAACTCGATACCGTGTCGTTCCGGTTGCCAGAACATCTCAAATGAAGTGGTGGCGACGCTATCAAATGATTGGCGGGCAATGGTTCGACGCTGCCGGTCACTAACTCGGTCGCCCAGTATCATCTCCAGGTTGTTCAACGCCACTTGCCGACGCTTTCGCTGCAGAAAATAAGTGAGGCCGCCCAGCAGCCGTCCCATTCTGGAAATTGCCTGCTGAGAGGGCAGCGCCCGACAGGCGTCATTGAAGAGCTTCAGGAAAAACACCCAAACCGGGCCGAGAAAGTTCATTGACTACTCACGATTATTGTTACCAGGGCCGGCGGGGATTCTATCAGCTTGAAGTAAAAGACTACGCCCGATTAACTAATTCGCAGGGTGGTGGTTGGTGCCATCACCTGAGAGTAGTTGGCGGCCCTCAATCCGGGGGCAACACTGGCCTGGCTGTGGGCCCTCTGCGATGACGATGCATTAATCTTAAAACTTGCTGATAATAGGGGTCAGCACCAGTGTCGGTGCTGAAATTTTGTGATGCAACGAAGCAACTAGGGGAAGCCATGAAACTGGTAACAGCTGTGATTAAACCATTTAAGCTCGATGATGCTCGGGAAGCACTCAGCAACATTGGCATTCAGGGGATGACCGCCACTGAAGTGCGCGGTTTTGGTCGTCAACGAGGCCACACCGAGATCTACCGCGGCGCGGAATATGTGGTGGATTTTTTGCCCAAGGTGAAAATCGAAGTCGGCGTGGCTGACGACCGGGTCGACGACGTCGTCGATGCGATAAGAGGCGCGACCGACACCGGCAAAATCGGTGATGGGAAGATTTTCGTCAGTTCGCTGGAGCAGGTCATACGTATTCGTACCGGGGAATCGGGGAGCGACGCTCTCTAGGTCCGATAAGCCTTCTGGTGTCGAGAAAAAAGTCAGATTGATCAATTCAGTCAGGTGCGTGCGGCCTTGTCTGCAATCATCCCAAAGGGGGGAGAAATGAAACATATTAATCACAGCGGCAGATACCTGGGTTATCTGCTATTGGGGCTATTCCTGCCAGTGAGTCTGCAGGCGGCTGAAACTGTCGATGGGGCGGACACCGCCTGGATAATGACTTCCACGGCACTGGTGCTGTTTATGACCTTGCCTGGACTGGCGCTTTTTTATGGCGGCCTGGTGCGCTCTCGTAATGTCCTGTCGGTGCTCATGCAGTGTTTTGCCATTGCCTGTGTCGCCAGCCTGCTCTGGGTGGTGGTGGGGTATAGCCTGGCGTTCTCAGACGGTGGTGAACTCAATAAGTGGATTGGCGGGACCGGTAATTTCTTACTGATGGGCGTCAGTCGAGCTTCCCTTTCCG
>JAYNPV010000114.1:1800-7123 GCA_038113925.1 Gammaproteobacteria bacterium
TGTTCCTGATGTTCCAAATGACTTTTGCGGTCATTACCCCGGCGCTGATCGTCGGCGGCTTTGCCGAGCGCATGAAATTCTCGGCGGTTATGCTGTTTTCAGCGGCCTGGCTGCTTCTGGTTTACGCTCCCGTTTGTCACTGGGTTTGGGGCGGCGGATGGCTCGGCGATATGGGGGCACTCGATTTTGCCGGGGGCACAGTGGTGCATATCACCGCCGGTATATCCGCCCTGGTCGCCGCCATGGTGATTGGTCGGCGCAAGGGCTTTCCCGACCGGCCCATGCCTCCCCATAACCTGACCATGACGGTCACCGGAGCAGGCATGCTCTGGGTCGGCTGGTTTGGTTTTAATGGCGGTAGTGCCCTGGCGGCCAATGGCGATGCGGGCATGGCGATTCTGGTCACTCATATCAGCGCTGCGACCGGCGCCTTCACCTGGATGGTTATTGAATGGTTACGTCATGGTCGTCCGAGCGCCCTGGGCGCGGTCACCGGTATGGTGGCGGGCCTGGGCAGTATTACTCCGGCATCCGGTTTTGTCGGCGTAGGCGGGGCCTTAACCATTGGAATCACTGCAGGAGTGCTCTGTTATTGGGTAACAATTTACATTAAGAATGTTATTCATATCGATGATTCACTTGATGTTTTTTCTGTTCATGGTATCGGCGGAATCGTTGGCACTCTACTCGCGGGTGTATTGGTGGCGTCTGCTTTCGGCGGTAGTGGACTGGCGGAAGGCGTCACCATTGTCGATCAACTCAAGGTACAGGCAGTGGCCGTGGTCGCCACGCTGGTGTGGGCAGGAGCGGGCAGTTTCGTGCTGCTTAAGCTGATTGACCTACTGGTGCGGTTGCGGGTGGATGAAGACGTTGAAACCCAGGGCCTCGACCTGACTCAACATGAGGAGACCGGCTATAACTTGTAACCGGTCCGCTCAGTTCTGCTGAGCCTATAATTGCAAAGGCGCGATTGTTATCCGATGATTAGCAGTCGCGCCTTTTTTTTCAGGTAATTCGTTAGCGAAAGACGATGGAGTAGGTCCGTATGAATGGAGTCCTGGCGGGACGAGTAGGAATATCAGCGCTGGTCGTGAGAATCGTGGTCTCGTTAATCGTGACCTTTTATGTCTCTAATGAACCTGAACCCTTCCATCCGGCTAAACTGCCCGGCGTCGAAGGCGGCGTCACCGGCAGTGCTACCGTGCTGACCCTGGTCAGGGTTACCGAAACGCTGCTTGATAAACCGGGAGGCTACATCAGTAACGATGTTCTGCCGCCTTTTCTGTTTCTTGATGACATGCCTGCCTGGGAATTCGGGGTGCTGACCCAGGTACGCGATCTGGCGCGTTCGCTGCGCAATGATTTTTCCCGCTCTCAGACACAATCTCGCGAACATAACCTGCTGGCCCAGGCCGATCCGTTGTTGAGTATTCCCAATGATTCCTGGATGTTTCCGGCCAGTGAATCTGAATACCGTAAAGGTAGCGACGCGTTACAGGCATTTCAGCAGCAACTGGGTCAGTCCAGTAATGTGGAGGCCCAATTTTATGCCCGTGCCGATAACCTGCGGGCCTGGCTGGCGCTAGTGCAAAAGCGACTCGGCGGCGTCGCGCAGCAGCTGGCTGCGAGCGTGGGAGAGCAGCGGGTGAATACCGATCTGGCGGGGGACCCCGCGGCGCGACAGTCCACCCAGGCGCCGGTGGTCGACACGGTGGTGACCCCCTGGTTGAAAATCGACGATGTATTTTATGAAGCCCGCGGCACCTCCTGGGCGCTGCTGCATTTTCTAAAAGCCGTGGAGATCGATTTTGCCGACGTGCTGGAGAAGAAAAACGCCCTGGTCAGCCTGCAACAGATCATTCGCGCTCTCGAGGGCAGTTTGCAACCGGTGACCAGTCCCATGGTGTTAAACGGTGATGGCTATGGTCTGATGGCCAATTATTCACTCACGATGACCTCTTACATGAGTCGTGCCAATGCCGCGCTGATTGAATTGCGCTCCCTGCTCTCGGACGGCTGACTGGGGAGCTTCTGGATACTTGACCGTGAAGCACCATGCCGATGACCTGATTCGGCTGTTTAACAATCTGTTTAGCGAAGCCTATCGCTGTCATCTGGTGCGCGGCGGCGACGAACCCCTGTACCAGCCCGCGACAGGGAAGGGCGAATATCACCAGCTGCAATTTGCCCACGGTTATTTTGCCAGTGCCCTGCATGAGATCGCCCACTGGTGTATAGCTGGCGCGCAGCGTCGTGAGCAGGTCGATTTCGGTTACTGGTACCACCCGTATCGGGATGCAGCCTTACAGGCGGAATTTGAGACGGCGGAAGTGGTGCCACAGGCACTGGAGTGGATACTCAGTGACGCGGCGGGGTTTCGCTACCGCCCCAGCCTGGATAACCTCGAACTGAGACCGGACCCCGGACCGTTTTTACAACGGGTGCAGGGTGCAAAAGCACAGATGCTAACCGATGGTCTACCGGAGCGCGCGGCCCGGTTCAGCCGCGCACTGGCCGGTTTTTATCCAGGTCGGGATTAATCCTGATATTTCATTGTTAATACCGGGCAGTTCGCTGTGCGTACCACCTTCTCGGTGGTGCTGCCCAGGAGCATGTGCCGAATCCCCGAATGGCCGTGGGTGGCCATGACAATGAGATCGACCTTTTCAGTGTCAGCCAGTTTAGTGATCTCTTCATAAGGGTGACCAAAACAGATTTTATAGCTGGTTTCCACACCGTCGGCGATATGCGAATGGCAGATCTCTTCAAGGCGTTTTGATGCTTGTTCAGTTATTTTTTTCTCGTAGCCGTCGGCGGGGGTGGTGAGGTCTGGCGCGAAGGGTGCGGGCTCGGCGACATAAGCGACCAGTACCTTGCCCTGGTAGGTTTTCGCCAGATCGACCGCCGCGTCGAGTGATTTTATCGACGGATCGGAAAAGTCCAGCGGGGCGAGTATATGTTTGGCGTTAAGTGTGCTCACAATTGATCTCCTTATTCCGGCATGGTTGTTGACAAGATGATATGCCTATTGATCGTACAGCACCTTGCGGGAGATCAGGCTGAGCCCGGTTTTTTATTCTCCTCAGACTGACCTAAAGCAGCTGTTGTGGTGACCGAAGGTATAAAATACTCAGTTGGCCCGGCGGAGTCGAGCCAGTCGATAGCAGCCGTTGCCGGTTAGTGGAGAACGGTCACTCGTTAACAAGGAGCAATAAATGTTAAACAGGATGTTTTCGGTGTCCCTGATAGCAGGGATGGTCGCCCTGGGTTCGCCGGTAATGGCTGACGACCTTGAATCGTCATTGGCCGCTGTCGGTTGTGTCGCCTGCCATAAGATGAATGCTCCGCTAGTCGGGCCGAGTTACAAACAGGTTGCGGACAAATATCGCGGCCAGGAGGGGGCTGCGGAGTTGCTGTTTGGTAAGGTGAAAAATGGCGGTAGTGGTACCTGGGGGCCCATTCCCATGGCACCTCATCCCCACCTGAGCGATGAGCAGATCAAGCCGTTGATCGCCGGAATACTTGCTATCGAGTAATAAATTCTAGCGGCCGGGGTCGCGTCGATCGGCCCGCTGGCGGTTAGCAAACATCTCCGCATCGATCATCTCCCGGGCATCATGGCCCAGGTGCTGAGTTTCGCCGCCGTCGACATAAAACTCCTCGCCGGTAATGAACTTGGCCATCGGTGAGAGCAGATAAACCACCATATTGGCAATATCATTGGGTTCCCCCATGTGACCGAGTAAATTGCGGTCGCTGCGGGTCCACTCTGCGGACGGGATCGGGTATTGCCCCATGCCGCTGGTTTGGATGGTGCCCGGCGCCACGCAGTTGAGCAAAATACCGTATTCCGCCCACTCAACCGCCAGGGTTCGGATCATGCTGGCAACGCCACTGCGGGCGGCGGCGGTATGAACAAACCCGGCGAATCCGGTACGTACCGCCGCGGTGATGCAAACGATGCGGCCGCCGTTAGCAAACATAAACCGGTCTGCCACCGACTTAGTCATGTTCCAGCTGCCGATGAGGTTATTGCGTATTACCGCTTCAAACCCTTTGGGTGAAATATCTCTGGCGGCAGAGACGAACTGGCCACCGGCGTTGTTAACCAGCAGATCAAGCCGTCCAAAGCGATCGTCAATGGCGTTGATTACGTTTTCGATCTGACTTAGTTCACGGGTGTCGCCGGCCAGGGCGATGCCTCTGTAGCCTTCGGCTGCCAATAGCTCACAGGTTTCCTGCAGGGGTTCCAGCCGGCGACCCATAACGACCAACTGTGCGCCGCAGCGTGCCAGCTGCAGGGCGGTCGCCCGGCCAATACCGCTGCCGCCACCGGTCACCAGTGCGACCTGATTGTTGAGCAGGTCTTCGGCAAAGCCATTTCCAGTAGTAGTGAAGCGGGCTGAACTGTCGGGTTGCGGCATGGGTCTGGTTCTCATACGGGGTGACGATGGGTCGGGGTAGCTTCGCAATATTATTAGACAATTCAATTGCTGAGAGCGGCTATTTTTTCTGGCACTGGCGGGTCCTGGGTGGAAGACTCCTGGATCCCGGAGGCGGGGTAAAAACTCACTGCGGATCGCAAGGCTCGGGTTCTGGTGATCCCGGATTCACGGAAACCATCTTTCCTGCCGACCAGATTCTCCGGCCTCAATGGTAAGCTTAATATCATTGTCAGAACCACCCGATTGTTGCCTGGATAACCCCCCTGATGAGCTTTGATCGGGGATAAGGTTGCCCGGCCATCGGTTTTAGAGGAGAGCATAATGCAAGCCGAGGTAACTAGCGGCCCCGATCAACAGTTTCAACAATTCCTCGCGGCCGGCGAGATTCGCCTACAGCAGTGCAATGACTGTTCTGCGTTTGTTTTTTATCCGCGAGTGCTATGTCCCCACTGCGGAGGCGGCGACCTGAGCTGGAATCGGGTCAGCGGCGAGGGCGTGGTTTACTCCTCCACGGTTGTTCGTCGCCGTGAAGAGAAGGGGGGTCCCTACAATGTCGCCATCATCGAGTTGGCGGAAGGCCCGCGAATGATGAGCCGGGTAGAGGGCGTGGCCGCAGACCAGGTAACCATCGGCAGTCCGGTGACTGCGCGCATCAGCAAGTTTGAGCAGACGCAGGGCGAGCGGTTAATTCTGGTGTTCGATGCCATCCCCTCAGCCGGGGAGTCAGACTGATGGCGAATAAATTGCGCGGTGCCGCTGCGATTGTTGGTGTGGGCCATAGCGGCATGGGCGAGGCGGTGGGCGGTCGTAATGCCCTGGATATTCTCGGCGATTCGGCGCGGTTGGCACTGGCGGAGGCGGGACTGACTATCCAGGAT
>JAYNPV010000114.1:7133-8817 GCA_038113925.1 Gammaproteobacteria bacterium
ATGGGGATGGCCTGTTTACCGGCTCCTCATTTCATTTTATGCCCACCCTGTCAGCGGCCGAGTACCTGGGCATACAGCCGAGCTACTTCGATGGCAACATGATTGGCGGCGCTTCGTTTGTTAATTACCTCACCAGCGCGGCGCTGGCACTGGAGGCAGGTCTCTGCCATGTTGCGCTGATCGCTTACGGCAGTAATCAGCGTACCAGCGTCGGCGGTTTGGCGACCATGTCTGAGCAGCAGCCTTATGAAGTTCCTTATAGTCCTCGTTATCCAATATCCAGTTATGCGCTGGCGACGGCCCGCCACATGTATGAATACGGCACCACCCGTGAGCAGCTGGCAGAGGTCGCGGTAGCGGCACGGCGCTGGGCGCAGCTTAACCCCGAGGCGTTTGTGCGTGACGATACCTCGATAGAGGAGGTGTTGAGTAGTCGCATGATCAGTGATCCGCTGACGGTGCGCGACTGCTGTCTGGTCACTGACGGGGGCGGCGCAATTGTGATGGTACGGGCGGAACGGGCCAACGATTTTGCCAAACCGCCCGTCTATCTGCTCGGGGGCTCGGCGGCGACCCGCCACCGGCAGATCACCAGTATGCCGGATCTGACCGAAACCGCCGCCGTTGAATCGGGCCAGCGGGCCTATGAGATCGCCGGCGTGGGGCCGAACGATATTGACGTGCTGGGCCTTTATGACGCCTTTACCATCAACCCGATTCTGTTTCTCGAAGACCTGGGATTTTGCGAAAAAGGCGAAGGCGGGGCCTTCGTCGCCGACGGACGCATTGCCCCGGGCGGGGAATTACCCGTGAATACTAACGGCGGCGGTTTATCCTGCTGTCACCCGGGCATGTATGGGATTTTCCCGGTGGTTGAAGTGGTGCGGCAATTGCGGGGAGAGGCCGGCGAACGCCAGATCAGTGATGCCAATATCGGGCTTGCCCACGGCAATGGCGGGGTATTATCCGCCCAGGTGACAGCCATTCTGGGTACCGCCGCCACCTTGTGATTTATGTTCAATTGATAGACGATAAGATTCAGGAGTAATCATGACAGACGTAGCTAACCTGCCGGGCAATTTAAAAGGCAAAGTCATTGTCGTTACCGGTTCTGGTGGCGGTATCGGCAAAGAGATCGCCCTGTCGGCCGCCCGCGTGGGTGCCCAGGTGGTGGTTAATGACATTGGCGGGAACGTGGCCGGTGAAGGCCGTGATCAGAGCCCGGCTCAGGAAGTGGTGGCACAAATCAGGTCGGAGGGCGGCCAGGCGGTGATCAGCCCCGACAGCGTCAGCGACTGGGAGAGCGCCCAGCGTATTATCGAGTGCGCGCTGGATTCGTTCGGGCGCATTGACGGCGTGGTCAATAACGCCGGTATTCTGCGCGACAAGTACTTTCATAAAATGGAACCGACCGATTTTGAAGCCGTGGTGCAGGTCCACCTGATGGGCAGCTTTTACGTCAGCCGCGCCGCCGCCAGCCATTTTCGCGGCCAGCAGAGCGGGGCTTATGTGCATATGACCTCGACCTCCGGACTGGTGGGCAATTTTGGTCAGGCAAATTATTCCGCCGCCAAACTGGGTGTGGCCGGGCTGTCCCGCTCCATCGCGCTGGACATGGAGCGTTTTAATATTCGCTCCAACTGCATTTCGCCGTTTGCCTGGAGTCGCATGATCGGCTCTATCC
>JAYNPV010000115.1:0-4772 GCA_038113925.1 Gammaproteobacteria bacterium
CAACCCGGTTATACAGATTACGCGGCATCCAGTCGGCACTGCCGCAATAAATTTTTTCGTCGCCACCGTTATAAAAATAGACCGCGCGGGTATGTTCCAGAAAACGCCCGACAATCGAGCGCACGGTGATATTCTCAGACAACCCCTCCACGCCCGGCCGTAGGCAACAGACTCCCCGCACAATCAGATCAATTTTCACCCCGGCAGCCGCTGCCTCGTAGAGGGCCTCAATCATCACCGGATCAGACAGGGACTTGATCTTCACTAAAAAGCGCGCGCGATTGCCCTGTTCCGCGTGCTGTTGCTCCTTCCTGATCATCGCCAGCAGACTTGACTGCAAGGTAAACGGCGACTGCAACAGCACTTTGTGTTTGGGCGTTTTTCCCAGGCTGGTGAGTTGCATAAACACATTGTGAACTTCCTGGCAGATGCGTTTACTGGCGGTAAACATGCCGTAGTCGGTATATAAACGGGCCGTTGCATGGTGATAGTTACCGGTGCCCAGATGGACGTACCTGGCCAGGTTTTTCCCTTCTCGTCTGACTACCAGAATCATCTTGGCGTGGGTCTTGTAGCCCACCACCCCGTAGACCACATGGGCCCCCGCTTCCTGCAAGGTGTTAGCCAGGGCAATATTGGCTTCTTCATCAAACCGGGCGCGCAGTTCAATCACCACGGTCACTTCCTTGCCCGCCCGGGCTGCCTTGAGGAGCGCCCCGACGACTGCTGAATCACTGCCGGTTCGATAAAGGGTCTGCTTAATCGCCACCACCTGCGGATCACCGGCGGCCTGTTCAAGAAACTCCACCACCGGGGCGAAGGAATCAAACGGGTGGTGCAGAATCAAATCCCGGGTGCTGATGGTATTAAAGACGCTGTGCTCACCCCCGAAGCGCCGCGGCATTTTCTGCTTGAAGGGTGCGAACTTCAGCCCCCCATGGCGATCACCGATCATGTCGTAAATGGCCGAAATACGACTCAGATTTACCGGTCCTTTAACGCGATACAGATCTGCCTTATCGAGTTCAAACTGCTCCAGCAGGTATTTGGTTAACCATCCGGGGCAATCATCGCTGACCTCCAGACGGACCGCATCGCCATAGCGTCGGGCGGGCAGCTCGCCTTCCATCGCTCTGAGCAGGTCATCAACGGCTTCTTCATCCACAAACAGATCACTGTTGCGGGTGACCTGAAACTGATAACAACCCTCCACCACCATGCCAGGAAATAACTCATCAATATGGGCGTGAATAATGGAGGAGAGGAAAACCGCGGTACAGTCATCCGGGTCGGCATTGCGCACCGGGAACTCGATCAGCCTGGGCAATGCCCTCGGCACCTGTACCACCGCGTAGGATATATTCCTGCCAAATGCATCCAGACCATCCAGGGCAACAATGAAATTCAGACTTTTATTAAGAATCTTCGGGAAGGGGTGGCCCGGGTCCAGCCCCATGGGGCTGAGCACCGGCAGGACCTCTTCCCGAAAATAACGGGTTATCCAGGCTTTTTGCGAACTGCTCCAGGCGCTACGCCGCAAAAACTCGATCCCCTGCTCCGCCAGCAGCGGCACAATCATCTCGTTGAATAAGCGGTACTGCTCCTTGACCAGCTGCTGGGCCCGCTCGGCGATGCGTTCCATCACTTCGGTGGGCACCATTTCATCGGCACCACTCTGTCGGGACCCGGCACGAATCTGTGCCTTTAAACCCGCAACACGAACCTCGAAAAATTCGTCCATGTTGGTGTCAAAAATACAGAGAAATCGCATCCGTTCGAGCAACGGCAGACGTTCGTCGGTGACCTGTGCCAACACCCGGGCGTGAAATTCCAGCAGACTCAACTCGCGATTGATAAACCGCTCCGCTCCACTTATCGGCGTTGTTACTGGCGTCGGTTCAACGTCACTGACCATGTCATTCTTCCCACTGCAATAACCGGGATCCAAATTGACCCCAACGTTTCATTATCTCAATCAATCTTTGCCGTTTTATTACGGCACCGCTTGTTTTAACTATCTCTTCGCAATACGGCCGGAGCCTTGATCCAGAGCAAAAAACGGGCAGAGACTTTGACCTAGTATTTAACTGAGACAACGAAAAATTATCCATCGTTTTCTGAATTGGAAATCAACGGGACATCGCCATGTTCGAAACTGCGGAAATCGGCCACAAAGTAGACAAGGCAACCTACAAGAAAGCGGTGGTGGAGCTGCGGGAAGCCCTGCTAAATGCCCAGTTTCAGCTGGTGGAGAAACCGGATTTCCCGGTCGTCATCGTCATTGGCGGGGTCGATGGCGCCGGCAAAGGCGAAATGGTTAACCTGCTGAACGAATGGATGGACCCGCGGCACATCGATTCGATCGCTTTTGGCACGGCTTCAGATGAAGAGAGGGAGCGCCCCCCTTTCTGGCGTTTCTGGCGCACCCTGCCTCCGAACGGTCGCCTCGGTATTCTGATCGGATCCTGGTATACCCAACCGGTGGTCTCTCGCGTGCTCGGAGAAGCAACCACCGCTGAGCTTGATGAGGCGATCCACCGCATCGTCCATTTTGAACAGATGCTCACCGATGAGGGGATATTGTTACTCAAGTACTGGTTTCACCTATCCAGAGAGCAGCAGCACAAACGGTTGAAGAAACTCGAGAAAGACCCCGCGACCCGTTGGCGGGTCACCGACACCGATTGGCAACGATTCAAAATTTACGATCAGTTTCGGGAAGTATCTGAACACACCCTCCGCCGTACCAGCACGGGTAACGCTCCCTGGCTGGTGGTTGAAGGCAACGACAGCAACTATCGCTCTCTGACCGTTGGCAAATCCCTGTTAACGGCGCTCAATACCCGATTGGCGGCACCGACCACTGACCCGGAAGACCACCCCGCACCACCGATGATCGAACCGGTCGATGACCTTAATCTGCTCCAGACCCTGGCGATGAATCAAGCGATCACCAAACCGGAGTACCGACAGGCGCTGGAACGCGAACAGGGGCGACTTAATCAGCTCTCTCGCCACCCGGATTTCGCCAACAGCTCCGTAGTAATGGTATTCGAGGGCAATGATGCGGCGGGTAAGGGTGGCAGTATCCGGCGGTTGGCCCAGGCTCTGGATGCACGTAGCTACAACATTATTCCGGTGGCCGCCCCTACCCAGGATGAGTTGGCACAACCCTACCTGTGGCGGTTCTGGCGCAAACTGCCCCGACGTGGTCAGTTCACTATATTTGACCGCTCCTGGTATGGCCGGGTACTGGTGGAAAAAATAGAGGGCTACTGCGAAGAGCGTGACTGGATGCGCGCTTACTCGGAAATATGCGACTTTGAAGAACAACTCACCGAACACGGTATTCTGGTGATTAAATTCTGGCTGGCCATCACCAAAGATGAACAACTAAGGCGCTTTAAAGAACGTGAGCAGATCGCTTTCAAGCGTTACAAAATCACCGAGGAGGATTGGCGCAATCGCGAACGCTGGGACGAGTACGAGCAGGCGGTTTGCGAAATGGTCGAACGGACCAGCTCAGAGTTTGCCCCCTGGACCCTGATTCCCGCCAACAACAAATACCACGCCCGACTGGAGGTGCTGCGCACGGTATCCTCCCGCCTGGAGAAATTGCTCGGGGTCAAACCAGACAAGTCAGACAAACAGTAACCAACCCCGGACCACTCTTCTAAAACCGCTCCCGAAGCTCCTGCCATAAACCTTCATAGGAGGCGGTTACCGCTTGTTTGGCGGCAAAGGTTGCCACCGGTTTACCGCTGATACCCATGCGCTCCACGGCCGCCGCGTAGGGAATATAGCTGGCCATCAGCTGGGTGAGCTCTGCGGGCGGCTCTGCAATCCAGTGGCGATGCAGGGCCCGACGCCGGTCAACCATATTGAAAAACGGATGAACCCGCTTTAGCGACAGATCATTATCAACACAAAATGCCTGCACCTGCTGCCACGCCCGTAAGGACAAAGGCGCCGGAACCAGTGGCACCAGAATCGCATCGGCCGCTGCCAGTATGCTTTCTGCCAGCGCCGATGCGCTCGGCGGACAGTCAAGAATCACCAGGTCACATTGCTTCGCCAGCGGATTAAGCAAGGTGGACAACACCCGTTTCGGCTTGCTGGCGTTATTGATGAGCACATCCAGATTGCGATAAGCGTGGCGACCGGGCACCACTGACAGACCCTGATATTCACTGGCGACCACCTGATCACGCAGCGCCACCTTGCCACTGATGAGTCGTCGAGCACCCCCGCCGCCCTTGTTCCTGGCCCCCAGATACCAGGCGGCAGCGGCCTGGGCATCGAGATCCCATACCAGGGTTCGCTGGCCCTGATTGGCTGCAAACCAGGCCAGGTTTACCGCTGTGGATGTTTTACCAACCCCGCCTTTTATGTTGTAGACGGCCAGAACTTTCATGATGGGTCACCCCTGCTTGCTTTTGTCATTAATTAAATTAGCTGCCGGTGACTTTGCCTTACCCGGCAGTGGGCCTCAACTATTTCACCGGCACGATACCCCCCCGGTGATGCCGACAAAACCCACCCATTCCCGCCTGAAATTACCGACCATATTACTAACACGCGGTCCCCTCTTGCCGGCCCCGGTCAGCGCGCCAGTGGCCCAATCGAATAGCCGATCAACCTCGCCGATTTATCCTCTTGACCGGAACGGCGCGAGAATAGCTAAATACCCCCTCAGTCAAGTGGAATCGACCGCGCCGGAGAGCAGCCATGAAACCCGTTGATCAGCTCGTACTCGAAGACGGTGCCTACCA
>JAYNPV010000115.1:4782-8757 GCA_038113925.1 Gammaproteobacteria bacterium
AAGCCGAACTGGAGCAGATTTTTTCACGCTCGTGGCTATTTCTGACCCATGAATCGTTAATTCCCCAAGCGGGCGATTACAACACCACTCGCATGGGGGAGGACAAGGTGATCGTGATCCGCCAACAGGACGGCTCCATCGCGGCGTTTATCAATTCCTGTCCCCACCGGGGCAACACCGTCTGCCATGCGGATGCCGGCAACACGCGCCAGTTCACCTGCAGCTATCACGGCTGGTCATTTGGCAGCAACGGTAGCCTGGTGGGGGTACCGCTGGAGCAGGATGCCTATTTCAATGAAATCGATAAGCATGAGTTTGGCCTGCGCGCGGTCCCCCAGGTCGCCTCCTATAAAGGGCTGGTATTCGGCACTTTCGACGCCTCGGCCCCGTCGTTGGAACAGTACCTGGGCGATATGCGCTGGTACCTGGACACCCTCCTCGATGTACCGGGCGGAATCGAGCTGATCGGCCCGCCGATGAAGTCCATTCTTAACTGCAACTGGAAAACTCCGGCAGAAAATTTCGGCGGCGACGACTACCACTTTGGCTGGACCCATGCCGCGGGCGTTGCGGTGATGGGCGGCCCGTTACAGATGCTCAGCGGCAATGCGGAAGTGCCACCAGAAGTGGGGTTTCAGGTCGGTTCAAGCTATGGCCATATCTTTGGTTTTATCGAGGGCGGTGCCTCGGCACTGCAAGTCTGGCCCCAGTGGCGAGAAGAATACGAGGCCTGGCTCGACTCCCGCCTGCCGGGACTTGAGGAAAAATTTGGCCCGGCACGGGCGCGGTTTTATAAAGGCCACTGGAACGCCAATATCTTCCCCAATTGCAGTTTTTTATACGGCACCAATACTTTTAAGGTCTGGCAACCTCGCGGCCCCCGGTCAATCGAGGTTTATACCTGGACGCTGGTGGAAAAAGAGATGCCGGACGAATTGAAACAGATGCATCATCGCAGTAACGCCGCCACCTTTGGCACCGCCGGTATGCTCGAAAGCGACGATGGTGAGAATTTTGAAGAGTGCACACAGAATAATCGCGGTTTTAACACCCGACAGGGTTATTACTACACCGGCATGGGTCGCCATCATGAAGGCGCCCACGCACAGCTGCCCGGCATCGTCAGCGAAAGCCTGATTGCAGAGACCGGGCTGCGCAACTTCTACCGAACCTGGGCACGGATGATCAATGGCGACGACTGGCCACAGATAGGCGCGCCGGCCAGCGCTCCCCTTGCCGGGCTGAGAGCAGTGAAATGAGCAGTAGCCCGCACAGCAGCGCTTCCGCCCCGGCCGCCGGCACCCCGGTAGACCAGCAAACCCATTTTGAGATCGAGCGATTTCTAATTCGTGAAGCACGCCTGCTGGACCAGGAACGGCTGCACGAATGGCTGACATTACTGGCTGCGGATGTTCGCTACCAGCTACCGGTTCAGGAAGTTCGATACCGCGACGATACCCGGCCCGTGGGGACAGGAACCGGCACCTATATATATGACGACGACCTGGCCCTGCTAACTATGCGCGTACAGCGTATGGATACCGGCCTGGTCTGGTTTGAAAACCCGCGCACCAGCAATCGACGACTGATCACCAATATCGACGCAGAATGGAGCGACAAGGCCGGTGAAGTTGATGTCTACTCGACTTTTCTCACCTACCGCAACCGTCGTCAAAGCGATGAGGCCTGGTTGGTGGGTGCCCGTGAAGACCGCCTGCGCAATACCGATCAGGGCTGGAAACTAGCCAAACGGCTGGTGCTGCTCGACCAGCGAGTGGTGCAGGACAAGAATCTGCACCTGTTTCTCTAGTTGATTAACCCGCGAGCTGCCGAGGCGTCAGCGACCGGTAAAGGCGCAGAATTCTTGGCATCAGTTACTCACCCGATAAGCAAGCTGGCGACGGCTCAGCCCGATCTGGCGGGCGGCCGCGGCCAGGTTTCCACGGCTTCTTTCCAACGCGAGTTCGATCAGTAGCTGCTCCAGCGCCCTGAAATCGGGCAGTTCCGAATCACCCTGTTGCAGGAGCCCCTTGATCTTATCCAGCGCGGCCTTCGCACCGAGTGGCTGATCCGGCAACTGCAAGGGAGCTTCACCGTGTTCGAGCTCCTCGTTACCCAACAGGTCCTGCAGGCCGATCAACCCGGACCCGGCTGCCAGTATCACCCCACGCTCCACCATGTTTTCCAGCTCACGAATGTTGCCGGGAAAATCATAATTCATCAGCCCGGTGACCGCCTGCTGGGTGAAGCCTTCTGCCTCTATTCGGTGGCGCGCCGCGTATTTACGGCGGAAATACCCCATTAACAGGGGGATATCCTCCTGGCGCTCACGCAGTGGCGGTATCTGCAGCGGAAATACACTCAGCCGATAATAAAGGTCACGGCGGAAACGACCCTCTGCTACTGCACTGAATAGATCAATATTCGATGCCGCCACCACGCGCACACTGACCGGCCGGGTTTCGGTACCGCCCACCCGCTCAACTTCACGTTCCTGAAGTGCCCGCAACAACTTCCCCTGGGCAGAAAAACTCAGGGCGGCCACTTCATCCAGGAACAGGGTACCCCCTTCGGCGCGCTCAAACCGACCGGGGCGGCTGTTCACCGCGCCGGTAAATCCCCCCCGCTCAACGCCAAATAGCTCGGCCTCAACCAAATCTGCCGGCAGGGCCGCGCAATTTACACCGATGAAGGGTCCATCCGGATGGGCACTCACCCGGTGCAGGGTTTTGGCGAAAACCTCTTTACCAACGCCGGTTTCCCCCTGTAACAACACGGTGGCCTGTGTGGGGGCCACTTTTTTCAGGCGACTCAGGGTCATCGCAAATCCGGCCGAGATACCTACCACCTGCTGCTCCAGGTCTGCATCATTATCGGCAAGTCGGTCGTCGATCTCGGCAGTTTGGAAACGATTAACAAACGCCTGAGGCTGAAAATAAGCGGCATCGGGATCCTGCTGTTGCCAACTGGCCAGCGGCTTGCCCACCAACCGACAGGCGTCATGACCCATGGCCATACATTCCACCTCCCGAAACAGTATCGGCGAGCCGACAAATGCGCTGGCAAAGCCGCTGGCGTAACCGCTTTGCATCCAGCAGACCGGCGCGGGGGCGAGCCCATATATTGTGTGGTGGGCTTCGGCCTCCATGGAGCCACGGGCCAGAAACTCGCCATAAAACTCCTGCTGCTGTTCACCGGCTTTGATACTCACGGTTTCGACCGCCGCCATACCGAAGATCGCGTGAAGATCGGGACCGACCAGAAAGGCATCTTCGAACTCCGCGTCCGGGCGTTGTCGCTGGGCCAGGGAGGCATCCCGCGTGCCGTCTGCGTAACCCAGGCGCGAGTAGAGGCTGCGGGCGCGCTGGGTCCCCAACTCTTCGATTAACTCGGCGCGCTGCCCGGCAAAGTTCTCGCTACGCAGAAGCATGACCCGTTGGCCACCGAGACCGATAAACCCCTCCTCGGGCTTGAAATCGAGCAACTGCAGCAGGTCCTGGCCACGGTTTATTAGGCTTTGATCTGCCTCGGGTAAACCTTTCCGGGATGGATCTTTCGGGGTTAGATCTGACTGGGATAGCTCTGGTTGGGATGACATTTTTTACGCTCCTGGGACCGTTATAATCGGCACCATATTACATTTTTGTAACATTTGTCACGCCCAACTAAGCAAATATTACAATCATGTTAATCAAATAGAATCTAGTTTATCCTGGCATCCAGGTGGGGCCTAAAAAAACAGATAAATATCAGCCGTTTACTGATAGCGCCAGAAGTTGGCACCGGCCTTGCATGCTCATGCTTATTCAGCGGCAAACCCGCTCCCTTTCCGACACCGGCCGGGACAGAAAAACCATGCAAGAGATCAGCAAGCTCGTCGATTTTGAAACCGGACGACAGTCCAAAGAAATTTTCCACGACCCGGGACTCTATGAGCTGGAGATGGAACGCATCTGGGGCCGTTGCTGGCTGTTC
>JAYNPV010000116.1:0-5630 GCA_038113925.1 Gammaproteobacteria bacterium
CTTCGACAGGCTCAGGACCAACGGCATTTTCTACCTGGTCACGCGGATATAGCGCTTTTAAAAGACCGGATTGGCCAGATCCGTCTGAACAGTGTTGTTTGATCATCTATGAAATGCGCAGCCCCTGGCGTATGGTCTGTGAACTACCCCCTGCCTGGGTACCGGTAGACCCCACATCTAAGAGAAAAACTGAACGGGTGACATTCCATAGAGGGCAGCCTTTTAGAGGGACTTTCGGAGAGGGGGTGAGGTGGGCGAAGGCTGCAGCGATGGCGCGATGCCAATGTTAATTGTCGCTATTCTAGGCGCGAATAGAGCGGTCGCTTCTCACACATAACTGAGCTGGGACCGGGCGGTGGTTCTGACTGATCTGGGTCTGAATCGTTTACCATAAGCGCGGACCAGAGGGCGGCTTCTTTAGAGTGTGCCTCTGGAAATAATAGTGACAGATATCTCAACAGGAGCGAACAACGGAAATGGACCTTTCTAATGCGGTGGCGGTGATCAGCGGTGGCGCATCCGGCCTGGGTAATGGCGTAGCGCGGAGGGTGATCGACGCCGGTGGCTGTGCGGTGATGCTCGATGTCAATCAGGAGTTGGGTGACCGGGTGAGCGCCGAGATGGGTGAACGGGCGCTGTTTATTGCCACCGATGTTACTTCTGAAGAGCAGGTTGATCAGGCCTTTGCCAAAGCGGTGGAGACTTTTGGCAAAGTCACTTTGGTGGTCAGTTGTGCCGGTGTGGTGGGTAACGGCATGACCCTTGCGCGTAAGGGCCCGATGGCGTTGGAGAAGTTTGCCTCGGTTATTAACATTAATCTGGTGGGTACTTTTAATATGGCCCGTGGCGGCATCAACGTGATGCAGCACAATGAACCGGATAGTGGCGGCGAGCGGGGTGTGGTCGTGAATACTGCCTCGGTGGCGGCGTTTGAGGGCCAGATTGGCCAGGCGGCCTATTCGGCATCCAAGGGGGGAGTGGTGGGATTAACCCTGCCATTGGCGCGGGAATTTGCCCGACACAGCGTGCGGGTAATGGCGATTGCACCGGGTCTGTTCATGACGCCAATGCTAGAATCCCTGCCTGATGATGCCAAGCAGGCGCTGGCGGCTTCGGTGCCTTTTCCCAAACGGCTTGGCGAGCCGAGTGAGTTTGCCGACCTGGTGGCGACCATAGTGACTAACAGCATGCTCAACGGGGAGGTGATTCGCCTTGATGGCGCGGTGCGCATGGAGCCCAAATAACCTCGACCGGCAATGGCGTTATCGCCCGTTTCGCAATAAATCCAAATTTTTCAGAATGTTGAATCCAATATGAGTGATAAGTTGATTGGCGGTGGCTGGTTGCAGCCGACCGCTGCCAGTGGTGCCATTTTCACGGTTGAAGAGTTTGAGCCGGATCACGTGGCCATGTTTGATACCGCCCGGCGCTTTTGTGACGAGCAGGTCTGGCCGCTGCAGGAGCAGATCGAGGCGAAGCAGGAGGGCGTGATGGCCGGGCTGATGGATCAGGCCTCGGAACTAGGTCTGACCATGCTTGATATTCCCGAGGCTTATGACGGTCTGGAATTACCGATGCAGGTTTCCATGCGGGTGTTGGAGAACACCGCCCGCGAACAGTCGATGATGCTCTCGCTGATGGTGCAGAACGGTATCGGTTCTCTGCCGATGGTGCTGTTTGGTAACGACGCGCAGAAACAGCAGTGGTTGCCGGCCTTTGCCAGCGGTGAAAAACGCGGTTGTTACTGTTTGACCGAGCCGGGATCGGGGTCGGATGCGCTGGCGGCGTCCTCGACTGCAGTGCTCAGTGACGATGGTCAGACCTGGACCCTCAACGGCACCAAGCAGTTTATTACCAACGCCGGCTTTGCCGATGTCGGTTTTATCTTCGCCAGGGTGCAGGGGGATGTCGACGGCGCGAGCGGATTCAGCTGTTTCATTGTCCCGCTGGATATTCCTGGCGTGAGCCTGGGGGCCGAGGAAGACAAGCTTGGTATCAAGGGCTCTTCGACCCGCCAGGTGATTATGGATAGGGCGCAGATTCCCCGTGAAAACCTGCTTGGTGAGATCGGCCGCGGCCATGTTATTGCTTTTAATATTCTCAATAACGGGCGCTACAAGCTGGGCGGCACGGCGCTGGGAAGTGCCAAGTTTGCCTTTGATGCGGCGCTCGAATATGCCCAGCAGCGTAAACAATTTGGTCAGCCGGTTGCAGATTTCGGCATGATCAAACGCAAATCAGGGCAGATGGTGGCGGATATTTTCGCGGTCGAGAGTGCGGTGTATCGCGCCGTGGCGGATATGGAGGCAGACAGCCAAAGCCGAGGCAATGACGCAGCGGCGAAGCTGGCGTCGATGCAAAACTACGCCATGGAATGCTCGATTTTGAAAATTGCCGGTTCCGAATTGTTGGGCAAGGTCGCTGACGAATCCCTGCAGATGTTCGGCGGCTACGGTTTTCTTGAGGAGTATCCGGCGGCCAAATATCTGCGTGACGCCCGCATCTCGCGCATTTATGAAGGCACCAATGAGATTAACCGCATCGTCATGCCGCGGACGCTGCTAAAGAAAATTGCCGATGGTGATATTGATCTGACGCCGGCGGCCGGTGACGATTCGATCACCCAGATGAAGAACAGCTTTGCCGCCTGTTTTAATGCTGCCCGCGAACATTATGGCGACACTAAGGGTTTCGATCGCAACCAGGAGGTGATGGCCAACCTGGCAGACATGATGGTCGCCATCTATCTGGCGGAGTCGGCCACCCTGCGGCTGGGCCAACTTGAGGTAGCTAAACAGGCACATCGCGACTCGGTGGCACTGGTGACTCTGCAAGCGGTGGCAGAGGTGAATCAACTCGCCGGTGAGCTGGCGAATCATTTGCAGGCCGAAGTACCTGAAGCGAAAGCCAGTGGAGATTTGCTGGCGCTGCGTCAGGCGATCGCCGAAGCGGCGAACGAAGAGGGACGCTACTTCCTCTGAAGTCAGCAGATTCAATTAAAGGAATACCCGGAATATGGATTACAAGCTGATTACTTTTTTGGTCGAGAATCGAGTTGCGGTGCTGACTTTCAATCAGCCGGAGAGCATGAACGCGATCAGTTCAGAACTGATGATCGATGAAATACTCGACGTGCTCGGGTCGATTCCGCGCCGCTCGGACATTTCCGTGCTGATCGTCACCGGTGCCGGCAAAGCGTTTTCCTCCGGCGGCAATATCAAGGACATGGCTAACAAGGAGGGCATATTTAGCGGCACGCCGCTGGATGTGCAGCAGAACTACCGCACCGGTATTCAACGTATTCCGATGGCGCTTTACGACCTCGAAGTGCCAGTGATTGCGGCGGTGAATGGCCCGGCAATCGGCGCAGGTTTTGATGTGACCATGATGTGCGATATTCGTATTGCCTCGACCAAGGCACGGTTTGGCGAGACCTTCGTTAATCTGGGCATTATTCCCGGCGATGGCGGTGCCTGGTTTTTGCCCAGGGCGCTGGGCCATCAGCGAGCGGCAGAGCTGACGTTCACCGGCCGCATTGTCGATGCGCCGGAAGCCCTTGAGATAGGCATTGCGCTGGAGGTGGTGGAACCCGACCAACTGATGCCACGGGTCCACGAACTGGCCAATGACATTGCCGCCAAACCGCCCCAGGCGCTGAGAATTGCCAAACGACTATTGCGGGCCGGTCAGTCGGTACCGCTGCCGCAGTTTCTGGATATGTGTGCAACCCTGCAGGCCGGCTGTCATTTCAGCGCCGATCATGAAGAGGCGCTATCGGCCTTTTTTGAAAAGCGTCCCGGACAATATAGTGGGCAATAAATAGCGGATGGGCGGTGCAGATATACTGATTTTGCTGCTGGTAGCAGCCCCGCCGATTATTTTGGCCATTACTGTCCATGAAGCGGCTCACGCTTATGCGGCCAATGCATTGGGTGATCCCACCGCGCAGCAACTCGGCCGCGTCTCACTCAACCCGATTCGTCATATCGACCCGGTAGGTACCGTGTTACTGCCATTACTGTTACTGACGACTACCGGGTTTTTGTTTGGCTGGGCCAAGCCGGTGCCGGTGCAGTTCGGCCGGTTACGCCACCCGCAACGAGACATGGCTCTGGTAGGGGGAGCAGGGCCGGCCAGTAATCTGGTAATGGCCATATTCTGGACTCTGTTGCTCAAAATCACCCTCGGCGCAGGGCAGCCTTCCGCCGTGGTTGCGCTGCTCGGGGAGATGGCCCGCATTGGCGTGATGATCAACCTGGTGTTGATGGTACTGAATATGTTGCCCGTGCCCCCTCTCGATGGCAGTCGGGTGTTGGTGGGATTTCTGACCCCTGAAAATGCGACTAAATACTTGCAGTTGGAGCGTCATGCACTGTTGATAATGATTGGCCTGGTGGTGTTGATTGCTACCGGTTACCTGAGTAAGTTACTCATCCCGTTGGTCAATAGCGCAAAATTCATACTTTTTACCTTGTTAGGAGTTCCCTATTGAACACACTGCCCACCCAGAGTAATCGGGTGCTTTCCGGCATGCGGCCCACCGGTCGCCTCCATCTTGGCCACTATAACGGTGTGTTGAAAAACTGGGTCACGCTGCAGCACGAATACCCCTGCTTTTTTTTCGTGGCCGACTGGCACGCATTGACCACCCATTATGAAGAGACCGGTTCGATTGCCGAGAATTCGCTGGACATGGTGGTTGACTGGCTGGCTGCCGGGGTGGATCCGGGAAGTGCCACCCTGTTCGTGCAGTCCCGTGTGCCCGAACATGCGGAGTTACACCTGCTGTTATCCATGATTACACCGCTGGGCTGGTTAGAGCGCGTGCCCACTTACAAGGAAATGCAGGAGCAGCTGCGCGAGAAGGATCTGGCGACCTATGGATTTCTGGGGTACCCCTTGTTGCAGTCGGCCGATATTCTGATCTATCGCGCCGGTCTGGTGCCGGTTGGTGAGGATCAGGTAGCCCACGTTGAACTGACCCGCGAGGTCGCCCGGCGTTTCAACCATATTTACGGCCGTGAGCCCGGTTTTGAAGAAAAAGCGGAAGCGGCCATTAACAAGATGGGTAAAAAAGCCGGACGTCTGTACAAACAGCAGTGCAAACGTTATCAGGAACAGGGCGAGACCGAGGCGTTGGCTATTGGCCAGTCGGTAGTGCAGGAGCAGCAGAATCTGAGCGTGGGTGACAAGGAGCGGCTCTACGGTTATCTGGAAGGCAGTGGCGTTACCATTCTGCCCGAACCCCAGTCACTGCTCACCGAGGCGTCGAGAATGCCCGGGCTCGATGGCCGCAAGATGTCCAAGTCTTACGCCAATACGATCGGTTTAAGAGATGACCCGGCATCGGTGGAGGAGAAAATTCGCACCATGCCCACGGACCCGGCGCGAGTCCGGCGCAGTGATCCTGGTGATCCGGAAAAGTGCCCGGTGTGGGAATTCCACAAAATCTACAGCGACAGTAGCGTGCATGAATGGGTAAAGCAGGGCTGCACCAGCGCCGGCATTGGCTGCGTAGAATGCAAACAACCGGTGATAGATATGATTAAAAATGAACTGGCCGGGTTTGCCGAACGGGCAGCCCCCTATGAAGATGACCCCGAGCTGGTTCGGCAAATTGTCGCTGACGG
>JAYNPV010000116.1:5734-6208 GCA_038113925.1 Gammaproteobacteria bacterium
CTTTATAGTCCACCCGACGCGCTGGAAATTTTTCTTGAGGCGTTTGAGGGGCCATTTGATTTACTGCTCTGGTTGATACGCCGGCAGAACATCGACATTCTCGATATTCCCGTGGCCGACGTCACTCGCCAGTACATGGCCTATGTTGAGCTGATGCACGAGGTGCGATTTGAACTGGCCGCTGATTACCTGGTAATGGCAGCGATGCTGGCGGAGATTAAATCCCGCATGCTGCTGCCGCGACCCCAGGAGGTCGACGCCGAGGAGAGTGAAGAAGATCCGCGGCTGGAGCTGATACGACGCCTGCAGGAGTATGAGCGATATAAAAACGCAGCGGAGACCATGCGCCGGTTGCCGCAATGGGAACGTGACCTGTTTCCTGCCCGGGTATTGCAGGAAACGGCCGACGAGGAAAAACCGTTGCCCGATGTCTCACTGGACGAACTGGTCAATGCCCTCGCCGGGGTGCTGGAA
>JAYNPV010000116.1:6218-8728 GCA_038113925.1 Gammaproteobacteria bacterium
AAAAACTTTCACTCATCACCATATTCGGCGGGAGAATTTGTCAGTGCGCGAAAAAATGACTTATCTGCTGTCAAAAGTGAGTCTGGATCAGTTCACCCAGTTTGACGATCTGTTCATTATCGAGGAAGGCCGGGCAGGCATCGTGGTGACTTTTCTCGCCATTCTGGAGCTGCTCAAGGCGGACCTGCTGGAAGTGTCTCAACAACAACCCTTTGCCACCATTTACGTGAGGGCCGCCGGCTAATGGCCGTGAGTGACGATGATTTTATAGCGTCGATTAAACCCCGGGTTGAAGCCGCCTTGTTTGCCGCTGGTGAACCGCTGAGCGTCGACCGACTAATCGCGCTGTTTGGCAGTGAAGAGGGCGAGACCCCCGAATCGAAACCGCCAGAGGGCGACAACGAAAAGGCCGTTGTCTCTCGTGCTCAGATTAATCAGGTATTGCAGGCCCTACAGGAAGAGTATGAAGAGCGGGGCGTCGAACTAACACGGGTAGCGAGCGGTTACCGATTTCAGGTGGCTCCGGAACTGGGGGGCTGGGTTGCGCGCCTGTGGCAGGAAAAACCGGCGCGTTATTCCCGTGCCCTGCTGGAAACCCTGGCCATCATAGCCTACCAGCAGCCGGTTACCCGCGCCGAGATCGAGGAGATCCGCGGCGTGAGTGTCAGTACCCCGATCATGAAAAATTTGCTGCAACGAGAATGGGTGAAGTCGGTGGGCCAACGGGACGTACCGGGTCGCCCCGCAGTTTACGCCACCACCCGGCAGTTTCTGGACCACTTTAATCTGTCGACCCTGTCGCAGTTACCGCCCCTGGAGGATATCCGCGATATTGCCGATTTAACGCCCGAGCTGGATTTTTCAGACCCTGAATCCGCGGAACATACTGAGGGAGAAACTGGCACCGACGAGGCTGCTAGTGAGCTGGATTCGCAAGACTCGCCGGTTTCAAAGGATGAGTCGTTGCAACTGCCGCCACTGCCGGGAGTTGATGAGTGAAGGGCAAACGTCCAGGCAAGGCCAGCGCGGGCCAGAACCGTCAGCGCAGCAAGGGTAAAACGCGATCTGCGGCCAGCCGCCCCCGACAGGCGGAAAGACGGCGTCAACAACCGCTGGCCCCGGCCCCCGGCGCTGAAGAACGTGTGCAGAAAGTGATCGCCAACGCCGGACTGGGCAGTCGTCGTGAAGTAGAGCAGTGGATCAGGGATGGCGCGGTGAGCATAAACGGCCAACCGGCGGAACTTGGCCAGCGCGTCAGCAGCGCTGATCGAGTGTTGGTCAGGGGGCGGCCCAGTCCGACTCGCCGGCCGGCGCGGCAGCGGGTGCTCATTTATCACAAACCTGCAGGGGAGCTTTGCAGCCGCTCTGATCCGCAGGGCAGGCCGGTGGTATTCGATCGCCTGCCTGGTTTGAGTGGTCAGCGCTGGATTGCCATCGGTCGGCTGGATATGAATACCTCGGGGCTACTGCTTTTTACCACCGATGGTGAACTGGCCAATGGTTTAATGCATCCATCCAGTGAAATCAGCCGGGAGTACCTGGTACGGGTGCTTGGCGAAGTCTCACATGATCACCTGCGAAGAGTGGCGCAGGGGGTGACCCTGGAGGATGGCAAGGCAAAATTTGAAGAGATAGAAGTCGTCGGCGGAAGAGGGGCAAACAGCTGGTATCGGGTGCTGGTCAGAGAGGGTCGAAACCGCCTGGTACGGCGACTATGGGAAAGCCAGGGCTTAACCGTCAGCCGGCTGAAAAGAGCCACCTACGGCCCCATCGAATTACCCCGTGACCTGGCCCCGGGCCGCTGGGTTGAGGCCGATGCAGCGCAGGTGAAACAGCTCTATGGTGCCCTCCGGCGAGGTGGCGCTGGCGATTCCCTTCGGTCGACCGGCTAGTTACGGCAATTCAATTATTTCGCTGACCCGTTGAATCGGAAGTCGGCCATCCTGAGCGCTTGCTAATTTGCCGATCGGCGCGTAACATCCGCGCGCCCTGAAGGTTGTTCAGGCACTTAAACGCAGTCCCGATGACCCATGCCGGAGACTGCACCCACGTAGTCCCGAGAGTACCGCCGGTGGCTACCTAACCAGTAATAGTCAGGAGTTTATATGGCCCGTTATACCGGACCCCGACTGCGCGTCGTACGTCGTTTTCAGCAACAGATCCCGGGACTGTCACGTAAAAGTGATGGTGTCCGTACCAATCCGCCCGGTCAGCACGGTGAACGGCGTACCCGTATGACCGACTACCGTCTACGGCTTGATGAGAAACAGAAACTGCGTTTTAACTATGGCGTGACCGAACGTCAGTTGCGCAAGTACTTTCGCGAAGCCAAACGTCTGAAAGGCGATACCGGTAAAAACCTGCTGACATTGCTGGAGTCACGCCTGGATAACGTTATTTTTCGCCTCGGTTTTGCGCCCACGGTGCCGGCTGCCCGTCAGCTAGTGAGCCATGGCCACATCGCTATCAACGGCAACCGTCTTAATATTCCCAGCTACCTGGTGCAGGCC
>JAYNPV010000117.1:0-2208 GCA_038113925.1 Gammaproteobacteria bacterium
CACCAGCACCACCCGTTTGCCGTGCTCCAGCAGTTCCAGAGCAGTAACAATGCCGGCCAGACCACCCCCCACAATGACCGTATCGGCTTGCAATGAACTAACCATATAAAAACTTCCTCCCGGCAAATACGTTCAGAATGTTTCAAAATAACTCCAGGTTGCGGGTTACTATAAATCGAAGCCCGTCCAAAACAAGTTTTCCCGGAGAACGCAATGCTGGCATTTATCGCAACTCTTTCCGTCAAACCTGAACGCGTTGAAGAACTCAAAGCCGCACTGGTGGAGGTAATTCCGAAGGTCCGTCAGGAACCGGGCAATCATGCCTATATCGGTCACCAGTCACCCGAAGATCCAACCCGGTTTATCTTTTACGAACAGTACGACGACCAGGCGGCCCTCGATGCCCACCGGGAAAATCTGGCGTCAATGGGCGTCGACCTGCAGGCGCTGCTGACCGAACCTCCGAGCATTGAATTTTTGAATTTGCTGTAACCCCCAGCGCACTGGCGACAAATATAGCTGTCAGCTACGGGTGGTCGACCATGGCGTAAGCACCCTTTTTGCAGATCGGGTAGGGCGCTGCGCCCTGAGACTGACCCTGTTGTTCAGGCCGCCTGCTGCGCCACGTCAGGCAACTGCTGCAGACGCGGCAACACTTTTTCAGCGAACAAGCGCGCGCTTTGCTCTGCCTCGTCGTAGGGCATGTTGCCGTAACTGAAGACGCCGACAAAGGTGTTGTTGCCGAACTTTTTGCGAATATCGAGAATCTGTTCGTAGCAGCGATCCGGAGTGCCATAAACCTGCAGTGACATGAAGAAATCGGCCACCGCGTCGGTCCCGGCTTCACTAAAACCTTCGGCCCACTGGGCGTACTGCTCGTGACCCTTGATATTCACGAAGTGACTGCCACCAAACTCGTAATGTTTGGCCGCCTCGACGTAGTAATCGACCAGGTAGGTGCGCGCCAACTCTTCCGCGCGCGCTTCATCCTGATGGCAAACCACCCAACAGGCGGCGATGGGTGCCGGGGGCGTTCGCTGATGAACCGCCAGAAAGCGTTCCCGGTAATTAGCCAGATCTTCCGCGTGTTCGGTCCATTTTTTCTGTGGAATCACCAAGATGCCGACACCCAGATCGGCCATGATGCGGGAGGATTCCGGCGAAATCGCAGCTGCATAAGTGCGATCGCGAAAACTCTTAAAGGGTGCCGGGCGGATATCCCGTGGCGGCTGGGTGAAATGCTCCCCGTCAAACCCCATCCTGCCGGTTTCCAGAGCCGCCAGCACTGCCTGCGCCGACTCCACAAAAATCTCTCGCGAATCATTCTGGTCCACCCCCAGCCCGTCATATTCGATGCGACCAATGCCACGGCCAATACCGAGAATCACCCTGCCATCGCTGAGGTTATCGAGCATGGCCACCCGTTCGGCGGTAACAATCCTTTTATGCCACGGCAATACAATCACCATGGACCCCAGTTTTATTGAGTGCGTCTGACCTGCCATATAAGCCAAAAACTGCAAGGGGTCGGGAGTCATGGTGTAATCGGTGAAGTGATGCTCGACCGTCCACAGGGAGTCAAAGCCCAGGGGTTCGGCCAGCCTGGCAAACTGGCGTTCGTAGCGATATACATCGTAATCACTGCGAACCTACTCCTTGTTCTGGAAAATAATCGAAATACCCACGTCCATAGCTGTGCTCCCGGACAACACTCATCGTCGCCATTTAACTGCTGAAATCAGCACGAGTCTCCCACACCGCGGTTAAAGGAACAAAAAAACTCACGCTGGACCAGGCCACCAACGCAGATTCCCCCTCTATCACGGTGTAAATCAGTAAACTCTTCCAGGTCACCAGGAATGACCCTTACCGGTTTTCAATAACAACCGAGGGGCCACCGGCAGTGTCCGGGACCCCCGCGCAAGCCAACCTCAAACCATTCAAGATAATCCAATGAGCGAACTCAACCAGAACTCTCCACCTGCTGATCCCACCCCCCCACCGGAAGCTACCGATTTCGACACCGGGCAACTAGTGGAGTCAGTGATCCGCCGCGCACCGCTGGATGCCGCAACTTTGCTGGATTCGCTTGAGAACCAGCAAATCATCGAGGTGCTTGAAAGCATCGATTCCTCACTGTCGCTAAAAATACTCTCCCACCTGCCCGATGAACGTCAGGAAGTCATTGCGGCAGATCTCACCGAGCGA